>NZ_JBEPKA010000006.1:0-174663 GCF_040496015.1 Agromyces litoreus | reverse complement strand
TCGACGAGATCCCGAACGACATCACGAAGGTGACGCCGGCGAGCTTCGAGCCGACCCTCGACTACATCGTCGTCAAGGTCCCGCGGTTCGCGTTCGAGAAGTTCCCGGCCGCCGACCCGACCCTCACGACGACCATGAAGTCGGTCGGCGAGGCGATGGCGATCGGGCGCAACTTCTCGACCGCCCTGCAGAAGGCGCTGCGCTCGCTCGAGAAGCGCGGGTCGAGCTTCCACTGGGGCGACGAGTCGCGCTCGGTCGAGGAGCTCCTCGAGGCGGCCGCCGTGCCGACCGACGGGCGTATCGTGCTCGTGCAGCAGGCGCTGCGCAAGGGCGCCACGATCGAGCAGGCGTTCGAGGCCACGAAGATCGACCCGTGGTTCCTCGACCAGATCGTGCTCGTCAACGAGGTCGCGGAGCGCGTCGCCGCGGCGGCGGCGCTCGACACCGACACGCTGCTGCTGGCCAAGGACCACGGGTTCTCCGACGCGCAGATCGGGCAGCTGCGCGGATTCGGCGAGGACGACGCGCGCGAGGTGCGCCACATCCTCGGCATCCGCCCGGTCTTCAAGACGGTCGACACGTGCGCCGGCGAGTTCCCGGCGCTCACGCCCTACCACTACTCCAGCTACGACCTCGAGACCGAGGTCGAGCCGAGCGATCGCCGAAAGGTCGTCATCCTCGGCTCCGGCCCGAATCGCATCGGCCAGGGCGTCGAGTTCGACTACTCGTGCGTGCACGCGTCGTTCGCGCTCTCGGACGCCGGGTTCGAGACGATCATGATCAACTGCAACCCCGAGACGGTCTCCACCGACTACGACACGAGCGACCGGCTGTACTTCGAGCCGCTGACGCTCGAGGACGTGCTCGAGGTCATCCACGCCGAGTCGCAGTCGGGCGAGCTCGTCGGTGTCGTCGTGCAGCTCGGCGGCCAGACGGCGCTCGGGCTCGCGAAGGGCCTGGAGGCGGCGGGCGTGCCGATCCTCGGCACGACCCCGGAGGCGATCGACCTCGCCGAGGAGCGAGGGCAGTTCGCCGGCATCCTCGACCGGGCCGGGCTGCTCGCGCCGCGCAACGGCACCGCGATCGACCTCGCGGGCGCCGTGCAGGTCGCCGAGCAGATCGGCTACCCGGTGCTGGTGCGCCCGAGCTTCGTGCTCGGCGGGCGCGGCATGGAGATCGTGTACGACACCCCGTCGCTGGTCGACTACTTCGCCCGCATCGAGGACCAGGGCATCGTGGGCCCGACCCATCCGCTGCTCGTCGACCGCTTCCTCGACGACGCCATCGAGATCGACGTCGACGCGCTCTACGACGGCACCGAGCTCTACGTCGGCGGCGTCATGGAGCACATCGAGGAGGCGGGCATCCACTCGGGCGACTCGAGCTGCACGCTCCCGCCGGTCACGCTCGGGCGCGCCGAGATCGACCGGGTGCGCGAGGCGACCCGGGCGATCGCCGAGGGCATCGGGGTCGCGGGCCTGCTCAACGTGCAGTTCGCCATCGGCGCCGGCGTGCTCTACGTGCTCGAGGCGAACCCGCGCGCGAGCCGCACCGTGCCCTTCGTGTCGAAGGCGCTCGGCATCCCGCTCGCCAAGGCGGCGTCGCGGATCATGGTCGGCGCCTCGATCCGCGAGCTCGTCACGGAGGGCCTGCTGCCCGAGGTCGACGGCTCCCGCGTGCCGCTCGACGCGCCCGTCGCGGTCAAGGAGGCCGTCCTGCCCTTCCACCGCTTCCGTACGCGCGAGGGCATCATGGTCGACTCGGTGCTCGGTCCGGAGATGCGCTCCACGGGCGAGGTCATGGGCATCGATCGCGACTTCCCGAAGGCGTTCGCGAAGAGCCAGCTGGCCGCGTACGGCGGCATGCCCCGTTCGGGTCGGGTGTTCGTCTCGGTCTCCGACCGCGACAAGCGCGCCGTGATCCTGCCGGTGCTGCGCCTGCAGCAGCTCGGGTACGAGCTCGTCGGCACCGAGGGCACCGCCGAGGTGCTGCGCCGCAACGGCATCGCCTCCGACGTCGTGCTGAAGTTCAGCGAGAAGCACGGCGACGAGGTGTCGGTGGTCGAGCTCATCCACCGCGGCGAGATCGACGTGGTCGTGAACACCCCGAGCGGCCGCTCGGCGCGGGCGGACGGCTACGAGATCCGCGCCGCGGCGGTGGCGGCCGACATCCCGCTGTTCACGACGATCGCCGAGCTCTCTGCGGCCGTCGCCGCCGTCGGCTCCGACGAGGGCGGCTTCGACGTGACCAGCCTCCAGGAGTACGCGCGCCGCCGCGCCGCCGAGGTGGTCGCGTGACGAACGGCACCACCTTCGGCGAGCGCCTCGAGCAGGCGTTCGCCACGCGCGGACGACTCTGCGTCGGCATCGACCCGCACGCGTGGCTCCTCGACGACTGGGGGCTGCCCGACTCCGGCGCCGGCGTCCGCGAGTTCGGCCTCCGGGTCGTGGATGCCGCGGCGGGGCGGGCCGGGATCGTGAAGCCCCAGGTGTCGTTCTTCGAGCGGCACGGCGCGGCCGGCTACGCCGCCCTGGAGCGCGTGCTCGACCTCGCCCGCGACGCGGGCCTGCTCGTGATCGCCGACGTCAAGCGCGGCGACATCGGCTCGACCGTCGAGGCGTACGGCCAGGCCTGGCTCTCGCCGGGCTCGCCGCTGCGTGCCGACGCCATGACGATCTACGCCTACCAGGGTCTCGGCTCGATCGAGGCGGTCATGCGCCAGGCGGAGGACGCCGGCGCCGGACTGTTCGTCGTCGCGGCGACCTCGAACCCGGAGGCCGCGGCCATCCAGCAGGCGGTGCTCCAGCGCTCGAGCCGAGAGGGCGCGACGGTCGCCGGCGCGATCGTGGCGGGCGTGGACGCCTGGAACCGCGACCGCGAGGGCGCCGCTGGGCGCGCATTCGGGTCGATCGGCGTCGTGCTCGGTGCGACGATCGCGCCCGGCGACTTCGGCATCGACACCTCCTCGGACTCCCGACCCGGACTCCCGGTGCTGGTCCCAGGGATCGGCTTCCAGGGCGGCGAGCTCCGGGACGTCCCCGCACGCCTGGGCGCGCTCGCGCGCGGCGCGATCCTCACCGACAGCCGCGGCCTGCTCGCCGCAGGACCGGAGGGGATCGCCGATGCGATCGACCGGCGCACCGACGAGGTCGGAGCGCTCGATGTCTGAGCGGACGCCGTCGGCCCCACCCGAGGTGGATCGGGTCGCGGCCTCGAGGGCCGCGGTCGCCGCGCGTCGCGCCCGAGCCGCCGTGAAGCAGGACGTCGCCGCCGGCGCGCGGAGCCCGCTCGACGTGCTGCGGGTCGCCTTCGACGATCCCGAGGGAGTGGAGGGTCGGCTGCGGGTCTCCGAGTTCCTCACCTCCATCCCCGCGATCGGGCAGACCAAGTGCGCCCGCATCATGGACGACCTGCAGATCGCGTCGTCGAAGCGGCTCGGCGGGCTCGGACGCCTTCAGCGGCGTCGGCTGCGCGAGTTCACCTCGACGTGGATCGCCGAGCACGGCGGGACGGGGGATCGGCTCGTGGTGCTCGCCGGTCCGACGGCGGTCGGCAAGGGCACGGTCGCGGGATACATCCGCGAGCACCATCCCGACGTGAAGCTCTCGGTGTCGGCCACGACCCGGGCACCGCGTCCCGGGGAGGTCGAGGGCGAGCACTACTTCTTCGTCTCCGACGACGAGTTCGATCGCATGATCGCGGGGGGCGAGCTGCTCGAGTGGGCGACCGTGCACAACGCCTCCCGGTACGGCACCCCGCGCGGACCCGTGGAGGAGGCGATCGCGGCGGGCAGCAGCGTGCTGCTCGAGATCGACATCCAGGGCGCCCGCTCGGTGCGCCGTGCGATGCCCGAGGCGACGCTCGTGTTCCTGCTCCCGCCGACCTGGGACGAACTCGTCCGACGCCTCGTGGGCCGGGGCACGGAGAGCCCGGCCGAGCAGCAGCGCCGGCTCGAGACCGCGAAGGTCGAACTGGCCGCGGTCGAGGAGTTCGACCACCAGGTCGTGAACCACGAGGTCCGCGACGCCGCACAAAAGGTCGTAGACTTGATGCGGCCTCGGCGAGGCAGGCGCCAGCCTGCCTCGCGCCACGATCTTCCGCGCACCGCAGGTGCGCCTCACTCGAAGGAGTTCCCGCATGGCTGAGAAGCAGTCCGGCATCATCGACCCGCCCATCGACGACCTGCTGTCGAAGGTCGACTCGAAGTACCAGCTGGTCATCTTCGCGTCCAAGCGGGCGCGCCAGATCAACGACTACTACGCCGACCTCCACGAGGGCAGCCTGTTCGACAACGTCGGACCGCTCGTCGACTCGTCGATCGACGACAAGCCGCTCTCGGTCGCGCTCCACGAGATCAACGAGGACAAGCTGCGCCTCCGCCCGATCGGCGAGTAGCCGGCAGGCGCGGATGCCGCTGAACATCGTCGTCGGCGTCACCGGCGGCATCGCGGCGTACAAGGCCGTCTCGGTCGTGCGCTCGCTCGTCCTCGCGGGCCACGACGTGCACGTGGTGCCGACGGAGTCGGCGCTGCGCTTCGTGGGTCGACCGACCCTCGAGGCGATCTCGCGCAACCCGGTGCACGCCGACCTGTTCGAGGGCGTCGCCGAGGTGCGCCACGTCGCGATCGGCCAGGCCGCCGACCTCATCGTGATCGCGCCGGCGACGGCGAACTCGATCGCGAAGCTCGCGACCGGCCTCGCCGACGACCTGCTCGGCAACACGGTGCTCGCGAGCGAGGCGCCGGTCGTCGTCGCCCCGGCCATGCACACCGAGATGTGGCGTCATCCGGCGACGCAGGCGAACATCGCGACCCTCCGCGAGCGCGGCGTCACGATCGTCGGCCCCGCCGTGGGGCAGCTCACCGGCGCCGACTCCGGCCCCGGCCGGCTCGAGGAGCCCGACGTGATCGTCCGCGCCGCCCTCGAGGCCGCCGGGCGTCACGGGCTCGGCGCGGCCGCCCCTGCGGCGGCGTCCGCGGGCGACCTCGCGGGCCGTCGCATCGTCGTGTCCGCAGGTGGAACCCGCGAGCCGCTCGATCCCGTGCGCTTCCTCGGCAACCGGTCGAGCGGCAAGCAGGGCGTCGCCCTCGCCGACGCGGCCGCCGCGCGCGGCGCCGAGGTCACCCTGGTCGCCGCGAACCTCGAGGTCGGCTCCCCGTCCGGTTGCCGCGTGGTCGAGGTCTCCACGGCCCTCGAGCTGCAGGAGGCCGTGACCGAGGCCGCCCGGGACGCGGACGCGGTCGTCATGGCCGCCGCCGTCGCGGACTTCCGGCCCGAGCAGGTCAGCGACGCGAAGATCAAGAAGGCCGACGGCCAGGAGCGGATGTCGATCGAGCTCGTCCGCAACCCCGACATCCTCGCCGAGCTCGGCGCGGCCCCGCACGACGGCACCCTCCTCGTCGGCTTCGCGGCCGAGACCGAGGCCGACCCCGGCCGACTGCTCGAGCTCGGGCGCGCGAAGCGCCGTGCGAAGGGCGCCGACCTGCTCGTCGTCAACCGCGTCGGATGGCACCACGGCTTCGCCGCCGACGACAACGCGGTCACCGTGGTCGACGCGCGCGACGAGGTGGCCGCCGAGGCGACCGGCACCAAGATGTCGGTGGCCCACGCCATCCTCGACCTCATCGCCGAGCGCCTCGCGCCCGGTCCCCGACCCACGACGAAGGACACCGACGCCGCATGAGCGCCCTGCGCCAGTTCACCTCCGAGTCCGTCACCGAGGGGCACCCCGACAAGATCTGCGACCAGATCTCGGACTCGATCCTCGACGCGCTGCTGGCGGTCGACCCGCACTCCCGCGTGGCGGTCGAGACGCTCGTCACGACCGGCCTGGTCCACGTCGCGGGCGAGGTGTCGACCGAGGGCTACGTCGAGATCCCCGCGATCGTCCGCGAGCGCATCACCTCGATCGGGTACGACTCGTCCGACGTGTGGTTCGACGGCCGGTCCTGCGGGGTCTCGGTGTCGATCGGCGGGCAGTCGCCCGACATCGCGCAGGGCGTGAACGACGCGTTCGAGACCCGCGAGGGCGCGAGCGTCGACGAGCTCGACCGCCAAGGAGCCGGCGACCAGGGCATCATGTTCGGCTACGCCGTGCGCGAGACGCCCGAGCTCATGCCCGTGCCGATCTGGGTCGCGCACCGGCTCGCGGAGCGGCTCGCCGCGGTCCGCAAGAACGGCGAGCTCGACTACCTGCGCCCCGACGGCAAGACCCAGGTCACCGTCGGGTACGAGGGCCAGACGGCGAAGACCATCGAGACGGTCGTGCTGTCCACCCAGCACTCGCCGCAGGTCTCGACCGAGCAGCTCCGGGCCGAGGTCGAGGAGCTCGTCATCCGCCCGGTGCTCGACACCGTCGAACTCGCCCGGCCCGAGCTCCGGGTGCTGATCAACCCGACCGGGCGCTTCGAGATCGGCGGTCCGCAGGGTGATGCCGGCCTCACGGGTCGCAAGATCATCATCGACACGTACGGCGGCGCGAGTCGGCACGGCGGCGGGGCGTTCAGCGGCAAGGACCCGTCGAAGGTCGACCGCTCGGCCGCCTACGCGATGCGATGGGTCGCCAAGAACGCCGTCGCGGCCGGCCTCGCCGACCGGCTCGAGCTGCAGGTGGCGTACGCGATCGGCGCCGCCGCGCCCGTCGGCCTGTACGTCGAGACGTTCGGCACCGCGCACCTGCCGGAGGAGCGGATCACGTCGGCCATCCGCGAGGTGTTCGACCTCCGTCCGGCGGCGATCATCCGCGACCTCGACCTGCTGCGCCCGATCTACGCGAGGACCTCGACCTACGGTCACTTCGGCCGCGAGCTGCCCGAGTTCACCTGGGAGCGCCTCGACCGCGTCGACGACCTGCGTGACGCCGCCGGACTCTGACGTGTCGGGCGGGCGCTGAGGTGACCGACCGGCCGGTCGCGCGCGTCCTCGTCGACTCGCCGCTGCCGCAGCTGGACCAGCTCCTCGACTACCGCGTCCCCGACCGGCTCGACGCGGAGGCGGTCCCGGGCACGCGGGTGCGCGTACCGCTCCGCACGGGCGGTCGGATCGCCGCGGGATGGATCGTGGAGCGGGTCGAGCGGTCGGAGTACCAGGGCGAGCTCAGCGAGGTCGACGACGTCGTCTCCGGGGTGCCCGTGCTCACCCCCGACGTCTGGCGCCTCGCGCGGGCGGTCGCCGACCGGGCGGCGGGCAACGCGAGCGACATCCTGCGCCTGGCGATCCCGTCCCGCTACGTCCGCGCCGAGCGGGCGTGGACGGCCGCCGAACCCGACCCGGGGCCGTTGCCGGTGGATCCGCCCGAGATCGAGGGCTCTGAACCGGGCCGGGTCGAGCGCGGGATCGCCGCGGGGGAGCGGATGGCGCTGGCCGCCGACGCCCGACCCGTGCGACTGGAGTCCGGGGTGTGGGTCGGCGCGTGGGCGCGCACCGCCGCACAGGCGGCCGCCCGCACGCTGGCCGGCGACCGGTCCGTCGTCATCGCGGTGCCCGACTACCGCGACCAGGATCAGCTCGAGGCGGCACTCGCCGAGGTCGTCGACCCGCGTCGCGTCCTGCGCACGGACGCGCGGCAGACCGGCGGGGCCCGGTACCGGGCATTCCTCGAGGCGACCGGCGACGCGGCGCGGATCGTGATCGGCAACCGGTCCACCGTGTACGCCCCCGCCTCGCGTCTCGGGCTCATCGTCGTCGTGGACGACGGCGACGCGCTGCATGCGGAGCCGCTCGCGCCCGGCGTGCACTGCCGCGACGCGGCGCTCGTCCGCCAAGAGCAGACCGGCGCGGCACTGGTGTTCCTGGCGCACAGCCGCAGCGTCGACGTGCAGCGGCTCGTCGGCCTCGGCTGGGTCCACGACGTGCCGCTGCACCGCGGCGCACGGCCCCGCGTCGTGCTCACCGAGCAGCAGGCCGCCCCCGAGAGCGCAGGCGCGCGCATCCCCTCGGCGGCGTGGCGGGAGGCGCAGGCGTCGATCGTGGACGGGCCGGTCCTGGTGCAGGTCGCTCGTCCCGGGCACACGCCGATGCTGGTGTGCGACCGCTGCCGGGAGCCGGCCCGGTGCACCGCGTGCGGCGGGGCGCTCGTCGTCCCGCGCGCGGGAGGTGCGCCCGCCTGCGTCCTGTGCGGCACGAGAGCACCGGGCTGGCGGTGCCCGGTGTGCGAGGGCACGAAGCTGCGCGCCGCGGTGGTCGGCGCCAGCCGGACGGCGGAGGAACTCGGTCGCGCGTTCCCGCGATCGCGCGTCGTCGTCTCCGACGGCGAGCGGCCGCTGCTGCGCGTCGGTTCGGAGCCCCAGCTGGTCGTCGCGACGCGCGGCGCCGAGCCGATCGCCGACGGAGGCTACCGCGCGGTGCTGCTGCTCGACGGCGAGCGCATGCTGCTGCGCGAGTCGCTGCGGGTCGCCGAGGACTGCCTGCGCTGGTGGTCGAACGCAGCCGCCCTCGCGGCTCCCGGGGCATCCGTGTTCCTGGTCGGCGTCGGCGGCGCGCTCGGCACCGCGCTCGCCACGTGGAGGCAGCCGGCGTGGGCGGCGGAGGAGCTCGAGTCCCGCCGCGCGCTGCGATTCCCGCCGGCGGTGCGGATGGCGTCGGTCGTATCCAGCCGTGAACGGCTCGCGGAGGCCGTCGAACGGATCCGCGCCGTGGACGGGGTCGACGTGCTCGGTCCCACCTCGGCGGGCGAGGGGCTCGAGCGCGCGATCGTGCGGTTCGGGTACGCCGCCGGAGCGGAGGTCGCGCAGCGGCTCAAGGGCGAGGCGATCCGGGCTGCGACCGAGCGCCGCCGGCCGGTCGCCGGGCGCAGGCCCGGGCGCGCGCCCGTGCTGCGCGTCCGGATGGACGACCCGGACCTGCCGTGAGCCGCGCCGCGGACGGGCCTCGGGGTTGCGACAATGGGGTGTGCCCCACCTCCGGATCGTCTTCGCGGGAACGCCCGCCGTCGCCGTGCCCACCCTCGATCGCCTCGCCGAGTCCGCCCACGAGGTCGTCGGCGTCGTCACCCGGCCCCCGGCGCCGCTCGGCCGCAAGCGCGTGCTCACGCCCTCGCCCGTCGCCCAGGCCGCCGAGCGGCTCGGCCTGCCGGTGATCGAGGCCGCCCGCCTGGACGCCGAGGCGACCGAGCGCATCGCGGCGCTGCGGCCCGACCTGGGCGTGGTCGTCGCCTACGGTGGACTCGTGCGCGAGCCGCTGCTCTCGATGCCCGCCGAGGGCTGGATCAACCTGCACTTCTCGGCGCTGCCCGCGTGGCGCGGTGCCGCACCCGTGCAGCGCGCGATCATCGCGGGCGACCCCGAGCTCGGCGCCAGCGTGTTCCGTCTCGTCCCGGAGCTCGACGCGGGCGACGTGTACGCCTCGCGCACCCGACCGGTCGCCCCGGGCGAGACCGCGGGTCTCGCGCTCGAGTCCCTCGCCGAGACCGAGGCCGACCTGGTGCTCGAGGTCGTCGACCGGATCGCCGCGGGAACGGCCGTCGCCGTCCCGCAGGACGGCGAACCGACCTTCGCCCCGAAGCTCGGGCTCGAGGACGCCCGGCTCGACTGGTCCGCACCCACGAGGGAGGTCGACGCCCGCCTGCGCGGGGTCACCCCCGAGCCCGGCGCGCACACCGAGGTCGGCGGCGTCCGGCTCAAGGTGCTCGACGCCGTCCCCGCAGGGGCGGTGCCCGGGTTGGCCCCCGGCGAGGTCGTGATGGATGGTCGCCGCGTGGTCGTGGGCACGGGTGACGGGGCCGTGGAACTGCGACGCGTGCAGCCCGCAGGGCGGAAGGCGATGGGTGCCGCCGACTGGTGGCGCGGCCTCGGCGTCGAGCGTGCGGAGGCGCGATGAACGGGCGTGACCGGAGCCGGGGCGGCGATGCGCCGGGCGGCGGGTCCTCGTCGCGACGCGAGCGCGGGCCGCGACGGCAGCGCGGGGCCGGCGGTCGGGGCCGTGACCGCGACGACCGGGTCTCGCCGGCGCGGATGGTCGCCTTCGAGGTGCTGGCGGCCGTTCGCGAGTCGGACGCCTACGCCAACCTCCTGCTGCCCATCCGCATCCAGCGCGCGGGTCTCGACGGCGCGGACGCGGCGCTCGCGACCGAGCTCACCTACGGCACCCTGCGACGCCGAGGGCGGTACGACGCGGTGATCGAACTGGCCGCGGGCCGCTCCGCCGACGCGATCGACCCGCCGGTGCTGGACGTCCTCCGACTCGGCGTGCACCAGCTCCTCAGCACGCGGGTGCCCACGCACGCCGCCGTGAACGAGTCCGTCGCCCTCGCGCGCCGGGTCGCCCCGCCCGCGGCGGGCTTCGTCAACGCCGTGCTCCGCGCGGTCTCCCGCCGCGAGGAGGACGACTGGCTGGCCGAGCTCGCCGAGCAGGCCGACTCGCCGTTGACCGCCCTGGCCGCCGTGCACTCGCACCCGGCGTGGATCGTGCGGGCGCTCCGCACCGCGCTCGAGAAGGAGGGCCGCGCCGACGAGCTCGTCGCCCTGCTCGAGGCGGACAACGCGTCGCCGCGCGTGAACCTGGCCGCCCTGCCCGGCCTCGCACCGGCGCCGGAGGAGCTCGGCGAGCCCGACCGCTACTCGCCGACGGGCCTGACCGGCGACGACCCGATCGCGATCGTCGCACGCCACGACGGGTTCGTCCGCGTGCAGGACGAGGGCTCGCAGCTCGCGGCGCTCGCGCTCAGCCGTGCGGCGCCGGTGCGTCAGGGTGAGCGCTGGCTCGACCTGTGCTCGGGCCCGGGCGGCAAGACTGTGCTGCTCGCGGCCGAGGCGCTGGCCGGCGGGGCGAGCCTCGTCGCGAACGAGGTGGTCCCGGCGCGCGCCCAGCTGGTGCGCAAGGCGGTCGCCCCGCTGCCGATCGAGGTGCCGGTCCACGTGAGCGACGGCCGCGAACTCGACGCGGCCGCGTTCGGCGCGGAGGGCGGCTTCGATCGCATCCTGCTCGACGCCCCGTGCACGGGACTCGGCGCCCTGCGCCGTCGCCCCGAGGCGCGCTGGCGCAAGGACCCGTCGGATGTCGCCGAGCTCACCGCACTGCAGGGAGAGCTGGCCGACGCGGCGTTCCGTGCGCTCGCCCCTGGCGGCATCCTCGCCTACGTCACGTGCTCGCCGCACACGGCCGAGACGTTCGGCAGCCTCGGCCTCGCGCTCGCGCGATGGGGCGACGCGGCCGAGACGATGGCGACGGCGGACGTCGTGCAGCGCGTCTCGCGGCATCCGCTCGACCTCGTCGGCGACGGCCGCACCGTGCAGCTCTGGCCGCACCGGCACGGCACCGACGCCATGTTCATCGCGCTCGTGCGCAAGCGCTGAGGGTCGGGGCAGCGCCGGTAGGGTGGCCGCATGGCGACGCGCATCAACCCGAGCATCCTCTCGGCCGACTTCGCGAACCTCGAGCGCGAGCTCGGGCGCATCCGCACGGCCGACCTCGTGCACGTCGACATCATGGACAACCACTTCGTCCCGAACCTGACGTTCGGCCTGCCGATGGTGCAGCGGTTGCAGCAGGTCACGCCGATCCCGCTCGACGTGCACCTCATGATCGACGACCCCGACCGCTGGGCCCCGGGCTACGCCGAGGCCGGGGCCGCATCCGTCACGTTCCATGCCGAGGCGGTCGGCGAACCCGTCGCGCTCGCGCGGCGACTGCGCGAGATCGGCGCCCGCGCCGGCATCGCCCTGAAGCCGGGAACGGACGCCACGCCCTACCTCGACCTGCTGCCCGAGTTCGACCAGGTGCTCATCATGACCGTCGAGCCCGGCTTCGGCGGGCAGTCCTTCATCCACGAGACCATGCCGAAGCTGCGCCGCGTCGCCGACGCGGTGGAGGCGGCCGGCCTGGACGTCTGGCTCCAGGTGGACGGCGGCATCACGGCCGACACCATCGGCATCGCGGCCGCGGCGGGCGCGGACACGTTCGTCGCCGGCTCGGCGGTGTACAACGGCGGCGATCCGGCGGAGCGCATCGCCGAGCTCCGTGAGGCGGTCGCGTCACACCGCCATGTCGACGCCGACGGCACCGGTAGTCTGGACGGGTGAAGACCTTCGACGACCTCTTCGTCGAGCTCCAGGACAAGGCCCGCACCCGCCCCGAGGACAGTGGCACCGTCCGCCAGCTCGACGCCGGCGTGCACGCCATCGGCAAGAAGATCGTCGAGGAGGCGGCCGAGGTCTGGATGGCCGCCGAGTACCAGGGCGACGACGAGACCGCCGAGGAGATCTCGCAGCTGCTCTACCACCTGCAGGTGCTGATGCTCGCCAAGGGGCTCTCGCCCGCCGACGTGTACCGACATCTCTGATCCCGCCATGACCGCAGATCAGTTCCGTCGACACGAAAGCCAGGGAATGCTCCGAATCGCCGTGCCCAACAAGGGCTCGCTCTCCGACATCGCCGCGCAGATGCTCTACGAGGCCGGGTACACCGGTCGCCGCGACTCGCGCGAGCTGGTCGTCGCCGACCCCCGCAACGGGGTCGAGTTCTTCTACCTCCGCCCCCGCGACATCGCCACCTACGTCGGATCGGGTGCGCTCGACGTCGGCATCACCGGCCGAGACCTCCTGCTCGACTCGGGCAGCGACGCCACCGAGATCGCCCCGCTCGGATTCGGCGACTCGACGTTCCGCTTCGCCGGTCCGCCCGGCTCGCACGCCGAGCTCGCCGACCTCGAGGGCGTGCGCGTCGCGACCAGCTATCCCGGTCTCGTGGGCGACTTCCTCGCCGAGCGCGGGGTCCGCGCCGAGCTCGTCAAGCTCGACGGCGCGGTCGAGTCGGCCGTCCGGCTCGGCGTCGCCGACGCGGTCGCCGACGTGGTCTCGACCGGCTCGACCCTCCGCAAGGCGGGCCTGGAGATCTTCGGCCCCGTCATCCTGCACTCCGAGGCCGTGCTGATCGGATCCGGCGTCGACCAGCCGGGAACCCAGACCCTCGTGCGGCGCCTCCAGGGCGTCCTCGTCGCCCGCCAGTACGTGCTGCTCGACTACGACGTGCCGGTCTCCGCGCTCGAGGCGGCGACGGCCGCCGCGCCCGGATTCGAATCGCCGACCGTCTCGCCGCTGCACGACCCCGAATGGGTCGCGGTGCGCGTGATGATCCCGCGCGTGGAGACCAACCAGGTCATGGACGAGCTGTACGCGCTCGGCGCGCGTGCCATCCTCGTGAGCGCCATCCACGCCGCGCGACTGTAGGCGGGCCGCGATGAGCCTCGCCGTCCGCGTGATCCCGTGCCTCGACGTGGCCGCCGGCCGCGTCGTCAAGGGCGTCAACTTCCTGAACCTCCGCGACGCGGGCGACCCCGTCGAACTCGCGGCGCGCTACGCCGAGCAGGGCGCCGACGAGCTGACCTTCCTCGACGTCACCGCGACCGTGGACGACCGGTCGACCACGTACGACATGGTCCGCCGGGTCGCCGAACAGGTCTTCATCCCCCTCACCGTCGGCGGCGGCGTCCGTTCCGACGAGGACGTCGCGCGCCTGCTCGGCCACGGGGCCGACAAGATCGGCGTCAACAGCGCCGCGATCGCGCGTCCCGAGCTCATCGCCGAGATCGCCGACCGGTTCGGTGCGCAGGTGTGCGTGCTCTCGCTCGACGTCAAGCGCTCCGACCGCACCGAGTCGGGCTTCGTCGTGACCACGCACGGCGGCCGCGCCGAGACCGACCTCGACGCGCTCGACTGGGCGCGCCGCGCGATCGAGCTCGGCGCCGGGGAACTGCTCGTGAACTCGATCGACGCCGACGGCACGAAGGCGGGCTTCGACCTCGAACTGGTCGGCCTCATGCACGGGCTCTCGTCGGTTCCCGTGATCGCCTCGGGCGGTGCGGGAGCGCTCGAGCACTTCGCGCCGGCCGTCGCGGCGGGCGCCGATGCGGTGCTCGCGGCATCCGTGTTCCACAACGGCGAGCTGACCATCGGCGAGGTCAAGCAGGTGCTCGCCGCCGACGGGAGGATCGTGCGATGACGTACCGCGACGACGAGGAGCTGGAGCGCGATGCCGAGTCCTGGGCTCCGGATGCGTCGGCGGTCGACCGCGCGGCGTTCAACGCCGACGGGCTCCTGCCCGCCGTGATCCAGCAGTGGGACACGGGCGAGGTGCTCATGCTCGGCTGGATGGACCGGGAGGCCATGCGCCGCACCCTCACCGAGGGGCGCGTCACGTTCTGGTCGCGCTCGCGCAGCGAGTACTGGCGCAAGGGCGACACGTCCGGCCACGCCCAGTACGTGCGGTCGGCCGCGCTCGACTGCGACGCCGACACCCTGCTCGTGAAGGTCGAGCAGGTCGGCGTCGCCTGCCACACCGGCACGCGCACCTGCTTCGACGGCGATCCGCTCAGCGTGGTCGTCGGCGCCCCCGACCCCGACCAGCCGCCCGGAGGAGCACGATGACGGCCGCCCGAACCGCCACGACCGGATACGACGAGTTCACCGACCTGCTGCCCGGGCGCCGCGTGGTGCCGGTCGTGCGCGAGCTCTTCGCCGACGGCGAGACGCCCGTCGGCATCTACCGCAAGCTCGCGGGCGGTCGACCCGGCACGTTCCTGCTCGAATCCGCCGAGCAGGGCGGCATCTGGTCGCGCTACTCGTTCGTGGGCGCCGCCTCGCACGGCGTGCTCACCGACCGCGACGGCCGCGTCGAGTGGCTCGACTACGGGATGTCGCGCGAGCGCGCCCTCGGCGGCGACGCCGCCGCCGACCTCGCCCCGCTCCAGGCGCTCGAGGCGCTCTACGAGCGCTGGCAGACCGAGGACGTCCCCGGCGCGCCGCCGCTCACCGGCGGACTGGTGGGGTTCATCGGCTGGGAGGCGATCCGCCAGATCGAGCACCTGCCGAACCGTCCGCCCGCGGACTTCTCCGTGCCGGGCCAGGCGTTCGCGTTCGTGTCCGAACTCGTCGTGATGGACCACCGCACCGGCACCGTCCAGCTCGTGGCCTCCGTGCTCAATGACCGGGACGAGCCGGCCGAGCAGCTGTGGGCCGATGCGCAGGCCCGGCTCGACGGGCTCCAGGCGGCGCTCGCAGCACCCGCCGAGGCGCACCTCGCCGAGATCGACCTGTCGCGTGCCCCCGAGCCCCGCCACCGCACCGAGAAGGCCGACTTCCTCGCCGCGGTCGTCCGTTCGAAGGAGTACATCCACGACGGCGACATCTTCCAGGTCGTGGTGTCGCAGCGGTTCGAGCAGGACGCCACGGCGCACCCGATCGACGTCTACCGCGTCCTCCGCAGCCTGAACCCGAGCCCGTACATGTACCTGCTGCACCTCGAGGACGTCGGGGGTGAGCCGTACTGGATCGTCGGATCCTCGCCGGAGGCGCTCGTGAAGGTCGTCGACGATCGCGTGTACACGCATCCGATCGCCGGGTCGAAGCCGCGCGGAGCGACGCCGGAGGACGATGCCGACCTCGAGGCCGAGCTGGTCGCCGACCCCAAGGAGCAGGCCGAGCACCTGATGCTGGTCGACCTCGCCCGCAACGACCTCGCCAAGGTGTGCACGGCGGGCACGGTCGAGGTGACCGAGTTCATGCGGGTCGAGCGGTTCAGCCACATCATGCACCTGGTCTCCTCGGTCGAGGGCGACCTGTCACCCGAGGCCAACGCCGTCGACGTGTTCCGCGCGACGTTCCCGGCCGGAACCCTCTCCGGGGCGCCGAAGCCGCGGGCGCTCGAGATCATCGACGAACTGGAACCCGCGCAGCGCGGCGTGTACGGGGGAGTGGTGGGCTACTTCGGGTTCGGCGGCGACGCGGACCTCGCGATCGCGATCCGCACGGCGACCATCTCGGGAGGGGTGGCGCGCGTGCAGGCGGGCGGCGGGCTCGTGGCCGACTCCGACCCCGAGTCGGAGTACCAGGAGTCCGTGAACAAGGCCGCGGCGCCGCTGCGCGCGGTCGCGGTCGCGAACGCCATGCACGCGGTGCGGGCGGAGGGAGCGTGACCGGAGGACGGCTGAAGCTCGCCGCGATCCTGGCGATCCTGCTCGGGTCGGGGCTCGCGCTGCTGGCCTGGAGCCAGGCCTGGTACGCCGTGGCGCTCGTCCCCGGGTCCGCCGCGTCCGGCTCCGGATCGCTCGAGGTGTCGGGGCAGGCGGCCTCGCCGGCCCTCTCCGCGCTCGCCCTCGCCGGGCTGGCGCTCGCCGGCGCGCTGACGATCGCCGGTCCGGTGATCCGGATCGTGCTCGGCGTGCTCGCCGCCGTGCTCGGCGGCTGCATCGTCCTCGCAGCATCGATCTCGCTCGCCGACCCGGTCGCCGCCGTGTCCGGGGCGGTCGCCGACGCCACGGGCGTGGCGGGTGCCGCGTCCACCGCCGAGCTCGTCGACGACCTGGCCTCGAGCGGGTGGCCGGTCGTCGCCCTGATCGGGGGCGTCCTCGTCGCACTCGCCGGCGTCGGCGTGATCACCACGGCCGGCGCGTGGCCGACCTCCCGGCGGTACGGCGGCGGCGTGCGCATGCAGCCCGACGACCGTGGCGCCTCGGCACCGTCGGACCGCGCCGTCGACGACTGGGACGACCTCACCCGGGGCGACGATCCCACCGATGACCACCCCCAGCGTGGGGGCGCGACCCCGACCGACCCCGACGTCGGCCCGGCCGACCCGGCCCCGCCGACGGGCGGGGCCGACACCACCCGCTAGACTCTTCCCGACCCCGCACAGAAGGAGCACCATGAGCACTGAGCACGTTGACCCCGGCCACGGACACTCGCCCGCGGCGTGGACGGCCGTGGTGATCATGCTCCTCGCGTTCGCCGTGGGCACGGTCGCGTTCTTCTTCGACGTGCAGTGGCTCGTCTGGGCGTCGCTCGGGCTCTTCGTGGTCGGACTCGTGACCGGGTGGGCGCTGGCCCGCGCGGGCTACGGGGTCGACGGCGACAAGGTCGCTCCCAAGGCGCACTGACGCGTGCTCGACGAGCTCACCGCGAACGCCGTCGCCGACGCCGAGGCGCGTCGCGTCGACCGGTCGATGGTCGAGGTCGAGGCGGCGGCCCTCGCCCGCCCCGACGCCCTCGACGCGCTGGTCGCCCTCGCGCCCTCCGACCGGATCAAGGTGATCGCCGAGATCAAGCGATCGAGCCCCTCGCGCGGGTCGCTCGCGGCGATCGCCGACCCGGCCGCACTCGCGCGGACCTACGAGCTGGGCGGCGCGAGCGCCGTCAGCGTCCTCACCGAGGGGCGCCGCTTCGGCGGCTCGCTCGCCGACCTGGAGTCCGTGCGGCAGGCGGTGTCGCTGCCGGTGCTGCGCAAGGACTTCATCGCGACCGCGTACCAGGTCTTCGAGGCCCGCGCGGCGGGCGCCGACCTGGTGCTGCTCATCGTCGCCGCGCTCGACGACGCGACGCTCCGCGAGCTGTACGGCCTCATCACCGAGCTCGGCATGACGGCGCTCGTCGAGACGCACTCCGCCGAGGAGCTCGACCGCGCCGCCCAGCTCGGTGCGCGCCTCATCGGCGTCAACGCCCGTGACCTCACCACGTTCGAGCTCGACCGCGACCTGTTCGGTCGCATCGCCGACCGGTTCCCCGACGACGCGATCAAGGTCGCCGAGTCGGCGGTGCTGTCGCCGGCCGACGTCGCGCACTACCGCGCGGCGGGAGCCGACGCGGTCCTCGTGGGGGAGGCCCTCGTCACGGGCGATCCCATCTCGAACCTCTCTGCATTCCTGGCGGTGTGACATGGCGCTGCGTGCCCAGACCGGTCCCTATTTCGGCGAGTTCGGCGGACGCTTCGTCCCCGAATCACTGATCGCCGCACTCGACGAGCTCTCCGAGGCGTACGACCTCGCCAAGCTCGACCCGGCGTTCGGCGCCGAGCTCGCCGAGCTCGGCCGCACCTACACGGGGCGTCCGTCGATCCTCACCGAAGCGCCGCGCTTCGCCGCCCACGCCTCGGGCGCGCGCATCCTCCTCAAGCGCGAGGACCTGAACCACACCGGTTCGCACAAGATCAACAACGTGCTCGGCCAGGCGCTGCTCACCAAGCGCATCGGCAAGCAGCGCGTGATCGCCGAGACCGGAGCCGGCCAGCACGGCGTGGCGACCGCCACGGCGGCCGCGCTCTTCGGCCTCGACTGCACGATCTACATGGGCGAGGTCGACACCGAGCGCCAGGCGCTCAACGTGGCCCGCATGCGCCTCCTCGGCGCCGAGGTGATCGCGGTGCAGACCGGCTCCCGCACGCTCAAGGACGCCATCAACGACGCGATGCGCGACTGGGTCACCAACGTCGAGTCGACGAACTACATCTTCGGCACGGTGGCCGGTCCGCATCCGTTCCCCGAGATGGTGCGGGACTTCCAGAAGATCATCGGCGAGGAGGCCCGGCAGCAGGTCCTCGACCTCACCGGCGCGCTGCCCACGGCGGTCGCGGCGTGCGTCGGCGGCGGGTCGAACGCCATCGGCATCTTCCACGCCTTCCTCGACGACGCGGACGTCGCGCTGTACGGGTTCGAAGCCGGCGGCGACGGGGTGGACACGCCCCGCCACGCCGCGACGATCGCGATGGGCCGGCCCGGCGTGCTGCACGGGGCGCGCAGCTACCTGCTGCAGGACGAGGACGGGCAGACGATCGAGTCGCACTCGATCTCGGCCGGCCTGGACTACCCGGGAGTCGGACCCGAGCACTCGTGGCTCGCGGCGCTCGGGCGAGCGACCTACCGACCCGTCACCGACGACGCGGCCATGCAGGCACTGCGCCTGCTCACGCGAACCGAGGGCATCATCCCGGCGATCGAGTCGGCGCACGCCCTCGCCGGCGCCCTCGAGCTCGGGAACGAGCTCGGCTCCGACGCCACGATCCTCGTGAACCTCTCGGGTCGCGGCGACAAGGACATGGACACGGCGGCCCGCTACTTCGGGCTGTACGACGGAGGCGAGCAGTGAGGAACGTCGGACCGGTCATCGCGCGCCGCAACGAGGAGGCCGCGGGCGCCCTGATCGGCTACCTCCCCGTCGGGTTCCCGACCCTCGACGAGAGCGTCGAGGCCGCCGTCGCGCTGGTCGAGAACGGCGTGGACGCGCTCGAGCTCGGCCTGCCGTACTCCGATCCCGTGATGGACGGCACCGTCATCCAGGCCGCGACCCAGCAGGCCTTGGCGAACGGATTCCGGCTCGCGCACGCGTTCGAGGCGGTGCGCCGGGTGACCGAGCGCGTCGACGCGCCCGTGCTCCTCATGACGTACTGGAATCCCGTCGTGCAGTACGGCGTCGGCCGCTTCGCCGACGACCTCGCCGCCGCCGGGGGAGCGGGACTCATCACGCCCGACCTCATCCCCGACGAGGCGGGGTCGTGGATCGAGGCCTCCGAGCGCACCGGGCTCGACCGCGTGTTCCTCGCGGCCCCGAGCTCGACCGACCCGCGCATCGCGCAGGCCGTCGAGGCGAGCCGCGGCTTCGTGTACGCCGTCTCCACCATGGGCATCACCGGTGCCCGCTCCGACGTCGACCGCGCGGCGCGCACGCTCGTCGGCCGCCTCCGCGACGCGGGCGCGCCCGCGAGCTGCGTCGGCGTCGGCATCTCGACCGCCGCGCAGGTGGCCGAGGTCCTCGAGTACGCCGAGGGCGCGATCGTCGGCTCGGCGCTCGTGAAGGCGCTCGCCGACGGCGGCGTCGAGGGCGTCGGCGCACTCGCAGCGGAGCTCGCGCGCGGCACCGCGCGACAGTGAAGTAGTCTCGACGGGGCCGCCGCCCCACGGCATCCCCGCACCATCGACGAAAGGCAGACGCCGGCGTGATCGCACCGCTCAGCATCCCGAGCCCCGACCCGGAGTGGCGCACCCTGGAGATCCCCCTGCCGTGGGGCACCCTCCCCATCCAGATGTACGCCCTGTGCATCCTCGCGGGCATCATCCTCGCGACGATCATCACGTCGCGGCGCCTGACGAAGCGCGGCGGCGAGCCGGGCATCGTGCTCGACGTCGTGCTCTGGGCCGTGCCGCTCGGCATCATCGGCGCCCGGTTCTACCACGTGGTCACGCACCCCGACGACTACTTCGCCGGGCAGGAGTGGTGGAAGGTCTTCGCGATCTGGGAGGGCGGCAACGCCATCTACGGCTCGCTCATCGGCGGCGCGATCGGCGTGATCATCGCCTGCCGCCTGACCGGACTCCGCTTCTGGTCCTTCGCCGACGCACTGGCCCCGGGCCTGCTCGTCGCGCAGGCCGTCGGGCGCCTCGGCAACTGGTTCAACGACGAGCTGTTCGGCTGGCCCACCGACCTGCCCTGGGGACTCGAGATCGAGGCCGACAACCCGGCCTTCCCCGCCGGCCTCCCGGACGGCACGCTGTTCCACCCCACCTTCCTCTACGAGATCGTGTGGAACCTCGCCGGCGTCGTCGTGCTGCTCGCCCTCGAGCGCGCGTTCCGCCTCCGCTGGGGCAAGATGTTCGGCGCCTACCTCATCTGGTACGGGGCGGGACGCGCGGTCTTCGAGACCATCCGCGTCGACCCGAGCGAGATGTTCCTCGGCATCCGCTCGAACGTGTGGGCGTCGCTCCTGGCCGTCGTCATCGGCCTCGTGATCATCGTCGTGCAGACGCGCCGGCACACCGGCATCGAGCCGAGCGTGTACCGCCCCGGCCGCGAATGGGCGCCCGCCGACGCTGAGGTAGACTCTGACGACACCGAGTCCGACTCCGACTCTCTCGACGATGGCGTCGAGGGTGAGAACGAACCCGGCGAGCCGGCAGCCACAAGCTCCGCCCGGTCCGCCCCGTAGGGGCCTCCGCCCCCGCGTTCTCCGCCGCGACGCCGCACCTCGCGTCGCGAATCCTCCATCGTGGGCCGACGACGTCCCCGTTGCCACCGAGATACCGAGGACGGTCCAACGTGTCGCTTCCCCTTCCCCACTCCAGGTTCGGACTGACGCCCCCCGCCCAGGGCATGTACGATCCCGCCGCCGAGAAGGATGCCTGCGGGCTCGCGATGGTCGCGACCCTGCGCGGAACCGCAGGCCACGACATCATCACCGCGGCGCTCGACGCGCTGCGCAACCTCGAGCACCGCGGCGCCGTGGGCTCGGATGCGGGCACCGGCGACGGCGCCGGAATCATCACGCAGGTGCCCGACGCGTTCCTGCGCGCGGTGGTCGACTTCCCCCTTCCGGATGCCGGCGCCTACGCCGTCGGCAACGCCTTCCTGCCGGTCGACCCAACCGCGCGCAGCCAGGTCAAGCAGCAGCTGCAGCGCATCGCCGTGGCCGAGGGCCTCGAAGTCATCGGATGGCGCGAGGTGCCGGTCCGCCCGGAGGAGCTCGGCACGCTCGCGCGCGCGGCGATGCCGGCCGTCCAGCAGCTCTACGTCCGCAGCTCCGCCAACACGGCCGACGGCGCGCACCTCGCCGGCATCGCGCTGGACCGCCTGACCTTCCGCCTGCGCAAGCGGGCCGAGCGCGAACTCGAGCTCTACTTCGCGTCGCTGTCGAGCCGGACCATGGTCTACAAGGGCATGGTCACGACGCTCCAGCTCGAGCCGTTCTACCCCGACCTCTCCGACGAGCGATTCGCCTCGAAGCTCGCCCTCGTGCACTCGCGCTACTCGACGAACACCTTCCCGTCGTGGCCGCTCGCGCAGCCGTTCCGCATGATCGCGCACAACGGCGAGATCAACACCATCCAGGGCAACCGGAACTGGATGCGGGCGCGGCAGTCGCAGCTCGAGGCCGACGCGCTCGGCGACCTCGCGCCGCTCATGCCGATCGTGACGCCCGGCGCGAGCGACTCCGCGTCCTTCGACGAGGTCGTCGAGCTGCTGACGCTCGCCGGCCGCAGCCTGCCGCACGCCGTCATGATGATGGTGCCGGAGGCGTGGGAGAAGCAGGCCGAGATCGATCCCGCGCGGCGCGCCTTCTACGACTACCACTCCATGCTCATGGAGCCGTGGGACGGCCCCGCGGCGATCGTCTTCACCGACGGCGCGCTCGTCGGGGCGACCCTCGACCGCAACGGCCTCCGTCCGGGCCGGTACCTCGTGACCGACGACGGGCTGATCGTGCTCGCGAGCGAGATCGGCGTCATCGACCTGCCGCAGCGGAAGGTCGTGCGCAAGGGGCGGCTGCAGCCCGGCCGCATGTTCCTCGTCGACACGGAGGCCGGCCGGCTGATCGAGGACGACGAGATCAAGGCCGGGCTCGCGGCATCCGAGCCCTGGGGACAGTGGCTCGACGACGGGCGGATCCGCCTGACGGACCTGCCCGAGCGCGAGCACATCGTGCACCCGCCCGCGTCCGTGAACCGCCGACAGCGCACCTTCGGGTACACCGAGGAGGAGGTGAAGATCCTCCTCACGCCGATGGCGCGAACGGGTGCCGAGCCGATCGGCGCAATGGGTTCGGATACGCCGATCGCGGTGCTCAGCGAGCGCCCGCGACTGCTCTTCGACTACTTCACGCAGCAGTTCGCGCAGGTCACGAACCCGCCGCTCGACTCGATCCGCGAGCAGGTGGTCACCTCGCTCGCGACCTCGCTCGGACCGGAGCGGAACCTCCTGGCCGCCGGCCCCGAGCACGCGCGGCAGGTGTCGCTCGACTTCCCCGTGATCGACAACGACCAGCTCGCGAAGATCGTGCACATGACGTCGCCGTCGGGCGCGCGCTCGACGCGCACGCTGCGCGGCCTGTACCGCGTAGACGAGGGGCCCGAGGGGCTGCGCGAGCGCATCGACGAGCTGTGCCGCGAGGTCGACGAGGCGATCGACGAGGGCGCGTCGTTCATCGTGCTGAGCGATCGCGACACCACCAAGGACCTCGCGCCGATCCCGTCGCTGCTCATGCTCTCCGCCGTGCACCACCACCTGATCCGCTCCGAGACGCGCATGAAGGCGGGCCTCGTGGTCGAGGCCGGCGACGTACGCGAGGTCCACCACGTCGCGCTGCTCGTCGGCTACGGCGCCTCGGCCGTGAACCCGTACCTCGCGATGGAGACCTGCGAGGAGCTCGTGCGCTCGGGCGTCCTCACGGGCGTCACGCCCGAGCAGGCCGTGCGGAACGTGATCACGGCGCTCGGCAAGGGCGTGCTGAAGATCATGTCGAAGATGGGCATCTCGACCATCGCGTCCTACGCGGGTGCGCAGGCGTTCGAGGCGGTCGGCCTCTCGCAGGAGTTCATCGACGAGTTCTTCACGGGCACCACCTCGAAGCTCGGCGGCGTCGGACTCGACGTGATCGCGGACGAGAACCGGTCGCGGCACGAGATCGCCTACCCGTCCGACGTCGCCGTCCGCGCCCACGAGCGGTTGATGACGGGCGGCGAGTACCAGTGGCGGCGCGACGGCTCCCCGCACGTCTTCAACCCCGAGACCGTGTTCCGCCTGCAGCACTCGACGCGGAACCGGCGCTACGACATCTTCCGCGAGTACACGTCGATGGTCGACACGCAGGCGGAGCAGCTGATGACGCTCCGCGGGATGTTCGCCCTGCGCACCGGGATGCGGCCGCCGGTCCCCATCGACGAGGTCGAACCGGTCGAGTCGATCGTCAAGCGCTTCTCGACGGGGGCGATGAGCTACGGCTCGATCTCGAAGGAGGCCCACGAGACCCTCGCGATCGCCATGAACCGGCTCGGCGGCAAGTCGAACACCGGCGAGGGCGGCGAGGACCTGGATCGGCTGCTGGACCCCGAGCGCCGCAGTGCGATCAAGCAGGTCGCATCGGGCCGGTTCGGCGTGACGAGCATGTACCTCACGCACGCCGAGGACATCCAGATCAAGCTCGCGCAGGGCGCGAAGCCCGGCGAGGGCGGCCAGCTGCCGCCGACGAAGGTGTACCCGTGGGTCGCTCGCACGCGTCATGCGACCGCGGGCGTCGGGCTCATCTCGCCGCCGCCGCACCACGACATCTACTCGATCGAGGACCTCAAGCAGCTGATCTTCGACCTCAAGCGCGCGAACCCGAACGCCCGCGTGCACGTCAAGCTCGTGAGCCAGTCCGGGATCGGCGCGGTCGCCGCGGGCACCGCGAAGGCGCTCGCCGACGTCATCCTCGTCTCGGGGCACGACGGCGGCACCGGAGCGAGCCCGCTCAACTCCCTGAAGCACGCGGGAACGCCGTGGGAGCTCGGCCTCGCCGAGACGCAGCAGACGCTCATGCTGAACGGCATGCGCGACCGGGTCGTCGTGCAGGTCGACGGGCAGCTCAAGACCGGGCGCGATGTCCTGATCGGCGCGCTGCTCGGCGCCGAGGAGTTCGGGTTCGCGACGGCGCCGCTCGTCGTCGAGGGCTGCGTGATGATGCGGGTCTGCCACCTCGACACCTGCCCGGTCGGCGTCGCGACCCAGAACCCGGAGCTGCGCAAGCGCTTCACGGGCAAGCCCGAGTTCGTCGTGAACTTCTTCGAGTTCATCGCCCAGGAGGTGCGGGAGCACCTTGCGGCGCTCGGCTACCGGTCGCTCGACGAGGTCATCGGCCGGCGCGAGCTCCTCGACGTCGACCGCGCGGTGGCGCACTGGAAGGCCTCAGGGCTCGACCTCACTCCCGTGCTCGTCGGCCCGGACTTCTCCGAGTCCGAGCCGCGGCGCAACGGCCGCCCGCAGGACCACGAGCTCGAGGAGCACTTCGACAACGAGCTCATCCGCCGCGCCGGGATCGTCCTCGAGGAGGGCGGTCGCGTCGAGATCGACCTGCCCGTCAAGAACACGGCGCGTGCGGTCGGCACGATGCTCGGCCACCAGGTGACCGCCCGCCACGGCGCCCAGGGACTTCCCCCGGGGTCGATCGAGGTGACGCTCACCGGCAGCGCCGGGCAGTCGCTCGGGGCGTTCCTGCCGGGCGGCGTCCGCCTCCGGCTCGAGGGCGACTCGAACGACTACGTCGGCAAGGGGCTCTCGGGCGGGCAGATCATCGTGCGCCCCTCGCGCGAGGCGGGCTTCGTCGCCGAGCGCAACGTCATCGCGGGCAACGTCATCGGCTACGGCGCCACGCAGGGCAGCATGTTCATCCGCGGCATCGTGGGGGAGCGCTTCCTCGTCCGCAACTCGGGTGCGACGGCCGTCGTCGAGGGCGTGGGCGACCACGCGCTCGAGTACATGACTGGCGGGCTCGCGCTCATCATCGGCGGGACCGGGCGCAACCTCGGCGCGGGCATGTCGGGCGGCACGGCGTACGTGCTCGACCTCGCCGAGGCGAAGGTCAACCGCGAGGCGCTCGCGACCGGGGAACTCGAGCTGCACCCCCTCGGCAGCGCCGATCACGAGATCGTGCGCGACCTGCTCGAGCAGCACCTCGAGCACACCGAGTCGGCGGTCGCCGCGACCCTCCTCGCCGAGGGCGACGGCGCGTTCGACCGCTTCACGAAGGTGCTCCCGCGCGACTACGCCGCGGTGCTTCGCACGCGCCAGAGCGCGGTCGACGAGGGGCTGGACCCCGACGGCGACGTCGTCTGGTCGCGGATCCTGGAGGTGACCGGTGGCTGAGCCGACGAACGACCGGAATCGGGCGCTGCCCGTCGAGCGCATGGAGGTGACGGGTGGCTGACCCGAAGGGCTTTCTGAAGGTCACCGAGCGGGAGCTGCCGAAGCGCCGTCCCGTCCCGGTGCGGATCATGGACTGGAAAGAGGTCTACGAGGCCGGCGACTCCGCGCAGTTGCGTCGCCAGGCGGGGCGCTGCATGGACTGCGGCATCCCGTTCTGCCATCAGGGCTGCCCGCTCGGCAACCTGATCCCCGAGTGGAACGACCTCGTGTGGCGCGGCGAGGGCCGCGCGGCGATCGAGCGACTGCACGCGACGAACAACTTCCCGGAGTTCACGGGGCGGCTGTGCCCGGCGCCGTGCGAGTCGTCGTGCGTGCTCGGCATCAACCAGCCCGCCGTCACGATCAAGCAGGTCGAGGTCTCGATCATCGACCAGGCGTTCGGCAGCGGCTGGGTGCAGCCGCAGCCCCCGGGGCGGCTGACGGGCAAGACGGTGGCCGTCGTCGGCTCCGGCCCCGCGGGCCTGGCCGCCGCGCAGCAGCTCACGCGCGCCGGCCACACGGTGGCCGTGTACGAGCGCGACGACCGCATCGGCGGGCTCCTGCGCTACGGCATCCCCGACTTCAAGATGGAGAAGCGGCACCTCGACCAGCGCCTCGCGCAGATGACCGCCGAGGGGACCCGCTTCCGCGCGGGCGTCGAGATCGGCGTCGACCTGACCTGGGACGAGCTGCGTCGTCGCTACGACGCGGTCGTGGTCGCGACCGGTGCGCTCGAGCCGCGCGACCTGCCGATCCCGGGACGCGACCTGCCGGGCGTGCACTTCGCCATGGAGTACCTGACGCAGGCCAACCGCGTGGGCGCGGGCGACGACGTGTTCGACCAGATCAGCGCCGAGGGCAAGCACGTCGTCGTGCTCGGCGGCGGCGACACGGGCGCCGACTGCATCGGCACGGCGCACCGCCAGGGCGCGCTCTCGGTCACGAACCTCGCCATCGGCAAGCAGCCGAGCCCGACCCGCTCGGCCGACCAGCCCTGGCCCATGCACCCGAACCTGTTCGAGGTGCAGAGCGCGCACGAGGAGGGCGGCCAGCGCCAGTACCTCGCCTCGACCGTCGAGTTCCTCGCGAACGAGATGGGCGAGGTCCGCGCCATCCGCGTCGCCGAGACCGAGTACCTCGACGGCCGCCGCGTGCCCAAGGCGGGCACCGAGCGGGAGATCCCGGCCGACCTCGTCCTGCTCGCGCTCGGCTTCACCGGTCCCGAGACCGAGGCGGCCTCGGACCAGCTCGGCCTGCTGGCCACCGACCGCGGCAACTTCGCGCGCGGCGACGACTACGCGACCGGCGAGGCCGGCGTGTTCGTGGCGGGCGACGCCGGTCGCGGCCAGTCGCTCATCGTGTGGGCCATCGCCGAGGGCCGGGCTGCGGCCGCATCCGTCGACCGCTACCTTGAAGGTGAGACGCAGCTGCCGAGCCCGATCCCGGCGACGGCGCGAGCCTTCGCCGTGTGACCGGCGCCATCCGGCGCCCGCAGACCCCGATCCAGCGCTACGGCGCGTAACCCCTGGAGCACAGCAGACATGAGAAGAGCGAAGATCGTCGCCACCCTCGGGCCGGCGACATCGAGCTACGAACAGATCCGCGCGATCATCGATGCCGGCGTCGACGTGGCCCGCATGAACCTCAGCCACGGCAGCTACGACGTCCACGAGGGCGTCTACCAGAACGTGCGGAAGGCCGCGAACGACTCCGGTCGCGCGGTCGGGGTGCTCGTCGACCTCCAGGGGCCGAAGATCCGGCTCGGCAAGTTCGCCGACGGCCCGCACGAGCTCGCCGAGGGCGACATCTTCAAGATCACGACCGAGGACATCCTCGGCACGAAGGAGATCGTCGGCACGACCTTCAAGGGCCTGCCCCACGACGTCGAGGAGGGCGACCACCTGCTCATCGACGACGGCAAGGTCCGCGTCGAGGTCCTCGACACCGACGGCACGGTCGTGACCACCAAGGTGATCGTCGCCGGCCCGGTCTCGAACAACAAGGGCATCAACCTCCCGGGCGTCGCGGTGAACGTCCCGGCGCTGTCGGAGAAGGACGAGGCCGACCTGCGCTGGGCGCTCCAGCTCGGCGCCGACGTCATCGCCCTCTCGTTCGTGCGCAACGCCGCCGACATCGACCGCGTCCACGAGATCATGCGCGAGGAGGGTCGCCGACTCCCGGTCATCGCGAAGATCGAGAAGCCGCAGGCCGTCGAGGCGCTCGAGGGGATCATCGAGGCGTTCGACGGCATCATGGTCGCCCGCGGCGACCTCGGCGTCGAGCTCCCTCTCGAGGCGGTGCCGATCGTGCAGAAGCGCGCCGTGGAGATCGCCCGTCGACTGGCCAAGCCGGTCATCGTCGCCACCCAGATGCTCGAGTCGATGACCCACGCGCCGGTTCCGACGCGTGCGGAGACCTCCGACGTCGCGAACGCGATCCTCGACGGCGCGGACGCCGTCATGCTCTCCGGTGAGACCAGCGTCGGCGAGTACCCGGTGCAGACCGTGAAGACCATGGCGCGCATCGTCGCCTCGACCGAGCAGCACGGGCTCGACCGCATCGCCCCGCTCGGCACGAAGCCGCGCACGCAGTCCGGCGCGATCACGCTGGCCGCGGTCGAGGTCGCCGACTTCGTCGAGGCGAAGTACCTGTGCGTGTTCACGGAGACCGGGGAATCGGTGCGGCGGATGGCGCGCATCCGGTCGGTGATCCCGATCCTCGCGTTCACGCCGGATCCCGCGATCCGCCGTCGCATGGCGCTCTACTGGGGCGTGGAGTCGTTCGTCGTCGACCGCGTGACCCACACCGACCAGATGGTCGGCCAGGTCGACGACGTGCTCGAGAAGACCGGGAAGGCCCAGAACGGCGAGAAGGTCGTCATCATCTCGGGCTCGCCTCCCGGCATCCCGGGCACCACCAACGACGTGCGCGTGCACATCGTCGGCGAGGTGCTCTGATCCGATCCCCACGGCCCGGGCGCGCGAACGCGCGACCGGGCCGTGGGCGTCTCCGGGCGCCCGCGAGGGCGATGCGGGGCGGCCGCGGCGTGCGACGGTGCGGCCCGAGGACAGGGCGCCGGGTCGGCGCGGGGACACCGCGGAGACTCGCCCCTCGGGGCGGATGAGGTGGTCGGTGCCGGTGGTGGGGGTCGAACCCACACGCCCTCTCGGGCAAAGCATTTTGAGTGCTCCGCGTCTGCCATTCCGCCACACCGGCCTGAAGGCCCCGGCCAGAATACCGTAGGCTCTTCTGCGTGACAGACACCGAAGACACCCAGCCGAGCCCGCGTCGCGTGGTCGTCGCGGAGGACGAGTCGCTCATCCGCCTCGACATCGTCGAGATCCTGCGCGACAACGGCTACGAGGTGGTCGGCGAGGCCGGCGACGGCGAGACGGCGGTCCAGCTCGCGACCGAGCTCCGCCCCGACCTGGTCATCATGGACGTGAAGATGCCCCAGCTGGACGGCATCTCGGCCGCGGAGCGACTCTCGAAGGGCCACATCGCCCCGGTCGTGCTCCTCACCGCGTTCAGCCAGAAGGAGCTCGTCGAGCGCGCCAGCGAAGCGGGCGCGCTCGCCTACGTGGTCAAGCCGTTCACCCCCAACGACCTGCTGCCCGCGATCGAGATCGCGCTCGCCCGCCACGCCCAGATCATCGCGCTCGAGGCCGAGGTCGGCGACCTCGTCGAGCGCTTCGAGACCCGCAAGCTCGTGGACCGCGCCAAGGGCCTGCTGAACGAGAAGATGGGGCTGACCGAGCCCGAGGCGTTCCGCTGGATCCAGAAGGCCTCGATGGACCGACGCCTCACCATGAAGGACGTGTCCCAGGCGATCATCGAGCAGCTGGCGCCCAAGAAGTCCTGAACCCCTGAACCGACCGGGCCGAGCGCCCGCCGGCGGATGCCGCGACGACCCGTTCGTCGCGGCATCCGTCGTCCCGGCGGGCTCCTCCCGAGTCCCGTGCGGCCGTCGCCTCGGGCGGCCTCGCGCGACGTCGCGGGCGGGCCCGCTGCGGCGCGAGCGTGTCGGCGGCCGCTTGTAGGCTTGGCGGGTGCCGGACCCCACCCCCGAGAAGCCCACCCTGCTCGTCGTCGACGGCCACTCGCTGGCCTATCGCGCCTTCTACGCCCTGCCCGTCGACAGCTTCAGCACCAGAGACGGCCAGCACACGAACGCCATCCACGGGTTCCTGTCGATGCTGCTCATGCTGCTGCGCAACGAGCGGCCGACCCACCTGGCCGTCGCATTCGACACGTCGCGCGAGTCGTTCCGCACGCGGGAGTACACCGAGTACAAGGCCAACCGCAGCGCGACCCCGCAGGAGTTCAAGGGCCAGATCCCGCTCCTGAAGGACGCGCTCGAGGCGATGCGCATCACCGTCCTCACGAAGGAGGACTTCGAGGCCGACGACATCCTCGCGACCCTCGCGACCCGCGGCGCCGCTGAGGGCTACGAGGTCCTCGTCGTCTCGGGCGATCGCGACACGATCCAGCTCGTCGACGACGACATCACCCTGCTCTACCCCAACGTGCAGGGCGTCTCCCAGCTCAAGCGCTACGACACCGAGGCGGTCGTCGAGAAGTACGGGGTGCGTCCCGAGCAGTACCCGGACGTCGCGGCGCTGGTCGGCGAGACCAGCGACAACCTGCCCGGCATCACGAAGGTCGGCGAGAAGACCGCCGTGAAGTGGCTCGGCCTGTACGGCAGCCTCGACGGGATCCTCGAGCACATCGACGAGATCAAGGGCGTCGTCGGCGAAAACCTGCGCCGCGAGCGCGAGAACGCGGTGCGGAACCGCCGGCTGAATCGCCTCGTGCGCGACCTCGAGCTCGACGTCGACCTCGCCGACCTCTCGGCGAAGCCCATGGACGAGGCCGCGGTCCGCGAGCTGTTCGACCGCCTGGAGTTCAAGACCCTGCTCGAGCGAGTCACCAAGATGGCGGCCGAGTCGAACGGCCTCACGGCCGACGGCAGCGCCGCGCTGTCGGCCCAGGCCGAGCCCGCCGCCGTGACGCCCGCGCCGCAGTCCCTGCGCGGCGACGCACTGGAGGCCTGGTTCGCGCGCGCGACGACGGCGGAGCCCGCAGGCCTCGGGCTCAGCCTCGAGGTGCTCGACGGACGCGTGATCGGCGCCGGCGTCGCGAGCACGACCGAGAGCCTGCGACTCGAGTGGACGCCCGGCGACGCCGGGCTGGCTCCGTTCGAGGCCTGGCTCGCGAGCGTGGCCCCGAAGGTCATGACCGACGCGAAGCCGCAGCTCAAGGCGCTGCATCGCTCGGGCCTCGCGTTCGACGGCCTGGTCGTCGACACGCTCATCGCGGGCTGGCTCGTCCGGCCGAACCTCGCCGAGAAGGACCTCGTCGACCTGGTCTCGCGCTACCTCGGCGAGGAGGTGCCGATGGCCGACCCGGCGCAGCTCGTGCCGGACGCCGAGGGCACCGCCGGCGCTCCCGAGTTCGCCTGGTACTCGCTCCGAGTCGCGCCGATCGTGCTCGCCTCCCTCTCCGAGGGCTCTCGGCGGGTGCTCGCCGACATCGAGATCCCGATCGTGGGCATCCTCGCCGAGATGGAGCTGCGCGGCGTCACCGTCGAGCACGACCGGCTCGCGGCGCTGTCGTCGCAGCTGGGGGAGCGGGCGGCCGGGCTCGCGCAGTCGGCGTACGCCGAGATCGGTCGCGAGGTGAACCTCGGCTCGCCCAAGCAGCTGCAGGAGGTGCTCTTCGACCAGCTCGGCATGCCGAAGACCCGAGCCACGAAGACCGGCTACTCGACCGATGCCGGTGCATTGGCCGACCTGCAGGAGAGCAACCCGCATCCCTTCCTCGGGCTCCTGCTCGAGCACCGCGACGCGACCAAGCTGCGCCAGATCGTCGAGACGCTCGACAAGTCCATCCAGTCCGACGGCCGCGTGCACACGAGCTACGTGCAGGTGGGCACGACGACCGGCCGCATCTCCTCGACCGACCCGAACCTGCAGAACATCCCGGTCCGCACCGAGGAGGGCCGGCGCATCCGCGCGGCCTTCACGCACGGCCCGGAGTACGTCGAGCTGCTGACCGCCGACTACTCGCAGATCGAGATGCGCATCATGGCCCATCTCTCGGAGGACCCGGGCCTGATCGAGGCGTTCCACTCCGGCGAGGACCTCCACCGCTTCGTGGGCGCCCGCATCTTCGACGTCGACCCGGCCGACGTGACGCCGCTCATGCGCACCAAGGTGAAGGCGATGTCGTACGGACTCGCCTACGGGCTCAGCGCCTTCGGGCTGTCGAAGCAGTTGCGCATCGACCGGTCCGAGGCGACCACGCTCATGACCGACTACTTCGAGCGGTTCGGCGCCGTCCGCGACTACCTCCGCGGCGTCGTCGCCCAGGCGAAGCTCGACGGCTACACCGAGACCATCTTCGGCCGCCGGCGCCCGTTCCCCGACCTCAACAGCCCGAACCGCGTGCTCCGCGAGAACGCCGAGCGGGCCGCGCTCAACGCCCCGATCCAGGGATCGGCGGCCGACATCATGAAGTTCGCGATGATCGGCGTCGAGCGCGAGCTGCGGGCGCGCGAGCTCCGCTCGCGCATGCTCATGCAGGTGCACGACGAGCTCATCTTCGAGGTCGCCGCCGGCGAGGGCGAGGAGCTCGAAGCCGTCGTGCACGATCGGATGTCGCACGCGGCCGATCTGCTGGTACCGCTCGACGTGCAGGTGGGTCGAGGCCGCGACTGGGAGGACGCGGCCCACTGATCCGCCTGGCGCCGGAGGTGAGCCCGCTTCGACGGCTCGCGTCGGCGACATCCGCTCGTCTAGGCTCGCCCGCATGGCCACCGAAGACCGCACCCCGACCGACGTCGATCGCATCGCGGAGGGGTGGGTCGACACCCTGGTCGAGTTGAACCCGACCGTCGGCACCTACATCGGTCGCACGGACCAGGATCACCGGCTGCCGGACTTCTCTCCCGCCGGGCATGCGGCGCGCGTGGCGGCGGTGCGCGAGACGCTGGCCGCCCTGCGGTCGGCGACGCCCGCCGACGAGGTCGACGAGATCACGGTGGCCGACCTCGGGAGCGAGCTCGAGCTGGACCTCGAGGAGGATGTCGCCGACCTGCCGCTGCGCGACCTCAACGTGATCGCGAGCCCGGCGCAGGAGATCCGCGACGTCTTCGACCTCATGCCCACGACCGGCGAGGAGGACTGGGCGCGCATCGCCGCCCGGCTGGCGGCGGTTCCCGGCGCGATCGACGGCTACGTCGAGACGCTCCGCCTGGGCATCGAGCGGGGCTCGGTCCCCGCAGAGCGCCAGGTGCGCGAGGTCGCGCTGCAGGCGCGCAAGCACGCGCGGCCCGACGGGTTCTTCGCCGCGTTCGCCGCGGGCGCGGGGGATGCCGCAGGCGAGGCGCTGCGTCTCGACCTGGACGCCGGGGCGGCGGAGGCCGCGGCGGCCTACGGCCGGCTGGCCGGGTTCCTGGAGGACGAACTCGCGCCGCGTGCCGGACGCGAGGACGCCGTGGGCCGCGAGATCTACGCGCTCCGTTCGCGCCACTTCCTCGGCGCCGTGATCGACCTCGACGAGACGTACGAGTGGGGCATCGAGGAGCTGGCCCGCATGGTGGCCGAGCAGGAGTCGATCGCGAACGAGATCCTGCCCGGCGCGAGCGTCGAGGAGGCCGTCGCGCACCTCGAGGCCGACCCGTCGCGCAAGCTCTTCGGCACGGACGCCCTCCGTCGCTGGATGCAGGAGACGAGCGACCGGGCGGTGGCCGAGCTCGGCGAGACCCACTTCGACATCCCCGAGGAGATCCGCACCCTCGAGTGCCGGATCGCCCCCACCCAGGAGGGTGGCATCTACTACACGGGGCCGAGCGACGACTTCAGCCGTCCGGGACGCATGTGGTGGTCGGTGCCCGAGGGCGTGACCGAGTTCGACGCCTGGCGCGAGAAGACCACCGTGTACCACGAGGGCGTCCCCGGCCATCACCTGCAGATCGGGCAGGCCGTGGTGAACCGCGGGCACCTGAACACCTGGCGCCGCCAGCTCGCCGGCACCTCCGGCCACGCCGAGGGCTGGGCGCTGTATGCCGAACGGCTCATGCAGGAGCTCGGCTACCTCGACGACCCCGCGGACCGGCTCGGCATGCTCGACGGCCAGCGGATGCGCGCGGCGCGCGTCGTGCTCGACATCGGCGTGCACCTCGGCAAGCCGCGCCCCGACGGGCAGGGCGCGTGGACGGGGGAGTACGCGTTCGACTTCATGGGCCGGAACGTGAACATGCCGCCCGAGTTCGTCCGCTTCGAGGTGCACCGGTACCTCGGATGGCCCGGCCAGGCGCCGTCGTACAAGGTCGGCCAGCGCATCTGGGAGCAGCTGCGCGACGACCTGCGTCGCCGCGAGGGCGACGGCTTCGACATCCGGGCGTTCCACTCGCGCGCGCTCGGCCTCGGCGGCGTCGGACTCGACACCCTCCGCTCGGCGCTGGCGGGGTCGGCCGCGGCGGCCTGACGCGCGTCGCGTCGCGCGCGACCGGGGCCTGACTGCGCGTCGGACGGACGACACGCCCGGAGTTGCCGCCTGCCCAGCGGAGCGGATAGGATGGACTGTCACTTTTGTGACATCCATGTCCGCCTGCCCGTCGCGGAACAACCAAGACAACGATCTTTCCGCGTCGGGCCTGATTCTGTCCATTACGGAGCATCCACTACATGACAACCGCAACGACCAAGGCGCCCAAGCAGGTCGCGATCAACGACATCGGATCTGCTGACGATTTCCTCGCCGCGGTCGAGAAGACGCTCAAGTTCTTCAACGACGGCGACCTGATCGAGGGCACCGTCGTGAAGATCGACCGCGACGAGGTCCTCCTCGACGTCGGCTACAAGACCGAGGGTGTCATCCCCTCCCGCGAACTTTCCATCAAGCACGACGTCGACCCCAGCGAGGTCGTCGAGGTCGGCGACACCGTCGAGGCCCTCGTCCTCCAGAAGGAGGACAAGGAAGGCCGTCTGATCCTGTCGAAGAAGCGCGCGCAGTACGAGCGCGCGTGGGGCGACGTGGAGAAGATCAAGGAGAACGACGGCGTCGTCACCGGCCAGGTCATCGAGGTCGTCAAGGGCGGCCTCATCGTCGACATCGGCCTCCGCGGCTTCCTGCCCGCGTCGCTCATCGAGCTCCGCCGTGTCCGCGACCTCACGCCGTACCTCGGCCAGGAGCTCGAGGCGAAGATCCTCGAACTCGACAAGAACCGCAACAACGTGGTCCTGTCGCGCCGTGCCCTCCTCGAGCAGACCCAGTCGGAGTCGCGCTCGACCTTCCTGCAGAACCTCCACCCGGGCCAGATCCGCAAGGGCGTCATCTCGTCGATCGTCAACTTCGGTGCGTTCGTCGACCTCGGTGGCGTCGACGGTCTCGTCCACGTCTCGGAGCTCTCGTGGAAGCACATCGAGCACGCGTCCGAGGTCGTCGAGGTCGGCCAGGAGGTCACCGTCGAGGTGCTCTCCGTCGAGCTCGACCGCGAGCGCGTCTCGCTGTCGCTCAAGGCGACCCAGGAGGACCCGTGGCAGGTCTTCGCCCGGACCCACGCCATCGGCCAGGTCACCCCGGGCAAGGTCACCAAGCTGGTTCCGTTCGGTGCGTTCGTGCGCGTCGCGGACGGCATCGAGGGCCTCGTGCACATCTCGGAGCTGTCCGGCCGCCACGTCGAGCTGGCCGAGCAGGTCGTGTCGGTCGGCGAGGAGGTCTTCGTCAAGGTCATCGACATCGACCTCGAGCGTCGTCGCATCTCGCTCTCGCTCAAGCAGGCCAACGAGGGCGTCGACCCCGAGGGCACCGAGTTCGACCCGGCGCTCTACGGCATGCTCACCGAGTACGACGAGCAGGGCAACTACAAGTACCCGGAGGGCTTCGACCCGGAGACCAACGAGTGGCGCGAGGGCTTCGAGGCCGCTCGCGAGGCGTGGGAGCAGGAGTACGCTGCGGCCCAGGCTCGCTGGGAGGCTCACAAGAAGCAGGTCGCGGCCACCATCGCGGCCCAGGCCGAGGACGACTCCTTCGGCGGCTCGACCTACACGAGCGACTCGGCCGGCGCCGGCACCCTCGCCGACGACGCCTCGCTCGCGGCGCTTCGCGAGAAGCTCTCGAGCAACTAGTCGCCGCGCAGCCCGCGCTGCAGGTGCAACGGAAGGCCGGTTCCCTCGGGGGCCGGCCTTCCGGCGTCCCGCCGCCCGGTCGACCGCGCCGCGCTCGCGCCCAATAGGGTGGAGGCGTGTACCTGATCGGCCTCACCGGCGGCATCGCGTCCGGCAAGTCAACCGTCGCGCGTCGGCTCGTCGAGCACGGCGCCGTCCACCTCGATGCCGACCAGCTGGCCAGGCGCGTGGTCGAGCCCGGCACCGCCTGCCTGCAGGCCATCGCCGACGCGTTCGGCGACGAGCTGATCCGCTCGGACGGCACCCTCGACCGCACGCGCCTCGGGGAGATCGTCTTCCACGACGACGAGGCGCGATCGCGGCTGAACGCCATCGTCCATCCGGCCGTGCGCGAGCTCTCGGGTCGGCTCATCGAGAAGGCGGGCGACGAGGATCCCGACGCGGTGGTCGTCTACGACGTCCCGCTGCTCGTGGAGGCGCAGGTGGACCATCCGTTCGACCTGGTGGTGGTGACCAGCGCGCCCAAGCGCGACCAGGTGCGCCGACTCGTGGAGGAGCGCGGACTCGACCCGATCCAGGCCGAGGCGCGGGTGGATGCGCAGGTCTCCGACGAGGAGCGTCGCGCTGTCGCCGACGTCGTGATCGACACCGGCGGCACCCTGGCGCACACGATGAGCCAGACGGATGCGCTCTGGGTCGACGTCGACCGCGCACGACGTTCGCGACGCGAGCAGTCCGGCACCTGACCGGAGGCCGGCCGTCCGCCCACGGCGGAACTCGTCCGGGCGTCGTGTCGGCGGCCGAACCTAGACTGGAATCCATGCAGTCCACCCGTTCCGTGCGCCCGTTCGAGGTCGTCAGCGAGTACGCGCCGAGCGGTGACCAGCCGCAGGCGATCGCCGAGCTCGCGGGCCGTATCAACGCCGGCGAGACCGACGTCGTTCTGCTGGGAGCGACCGGCACCGGCAAGTCCGCGACCACCGCCTGGCTCATCGAGCAGGTGCAGCGACCCACGCTCGTGCTGGCGCACAACAAGACCCTCGCCGCCCAGCTCGCGAACGAGTTCCGCGAGCTGATGCCCCACAACGCGGTCGAGTACTTCGTCTCGTACTACGACTACTACCAGCCCGAGGCGTACGTCCCGCAGACGGACACGTTCATCGAGAAGGACTCCTCGATCAACGCCGAGGTGGAGCGGCTGCGCCACTCCACCACGAACTCGCTGCTGAGCCGGCGCGACGTGGTCGTCGTCTCGACCGTGTCGTGCATCTACGGACTCGGCACGCCCGAGGAGTACCTCAGCGCCATGATGCCGCTGCAGGTCGGCCAGCGCGTCGACCGCGACTGGCTCATCCGCAAGTTCGTCTCGATGCAGTACCAGCGCAACGACGTCGCGTTCTCGCGCGGCACCTTCCGCGTGCGCGGCGACACGATCGAGATCATCCCGGTCTACGAGGAGCACGCGATCCGGATCGAGATGTTCGGTGACGAGGTCGAGGCGCTGCACAGCCTCCACCCGCTGACCGGCTCGGTCATCGCGAAGCTCGACGCGGTCCCGGTCTTCCCGGCATCGCACTACGTCGCGAGCGTCGACGTCATGCAGCGCGCGATCGGCACCATCCGCGACGAGCTCGACGAACGCCTGCAGGAGCTCGAGCGCGAGGGGAAGCTGCTCGAGGCCCAGCGGCTGCGCATGCGCACCACGTTCGACCTCGAGATGATGGAGCAGATCGGCTTCTGCTCGGGGATCGAGAACTACTCGCGCCACATCGACGGCCGCGCCGCGGGGGAGGCGCCGCACTGCCTGCTCGACTACTTCCCGGACGACTACCTGGTCGTGATCGACGAGTCGCACGTGACCGTGCCCCAAATCGGGGCGATGTACGAGGGCGACGCGTCGCGCAAGCGCACGCTCGTCGAGCACGGCTTCCGGCTCCCGAGCGCACTCGACAACCGGCCGCTCAAGTGGGACGAGTTCAAGGACCGCGTCGGCCAGACCGTCTACCTCTCGGCGACCCCGGGGAAGTACGAGATGGGGATCGCCGACGGCGTGGTGGAGCAGATCATCCGCCCGACCGGGCTGGTCGACCCCGAGATCGTCGTGAAGCCGACCAAGGGCCAGATCGACGACCTGCTCGAGGAGATCCGCCTTCGGACCGAGCGCGATGAGCGCGTGCTCGTCACGACGCTGACCAAGCGGATGGCGGAGGAGCTCACCGACTTCCTCACCGAGGCCGGGGTGCGCGTGCGCTACCTGCACTCCGACGTCGACACGCTCCGCCGCGTCGAACTGCTCACCGAGCTCCGGGCGGGCGTCTACGACGTGCTCGTGGGCATCAACCTGCTCCGTGAGGGGCTCGACCTCCCGGAGGTGTCGCTCGTGGCGATCCTCGACGCCGACAAGGAGGGCTTCCTGCGCTCGTCGACCTCGCTCATCCAGACCATCGGGCGCGCGGCGCGCAACGTCTCGGGGCAGGTGCACATGTACGCCGACGTCGAGACGGAGTCGATGCAGCTGGCCATGGAGGAGACGAACCGTCGCCGCGACAAGCAGCTCGAGTACAACCGGGCGAACGGCATCGACCCGGCTCCGTTGCGCAAGCGCATCGCCGACATCACCCAGGTCCTCGCGCGCGAGGAGGCCGACACCGCCGCGCTGCTCGCGGGTCGCGACGGGAAGGGCGGCTCGGCGCCCGCGAAGCGGGACGGCATCGCCGCCGCCGGTGCGAACGACCTTGAGGACCTCATCCGCGACCTGAACGAGCAGATGCTCGAGGCGGCGGGTGAGCTGAAGTTCGAGCTCGCCGCGCGGCTGCGCGACGAGGTCTCCGAACTCAAGCGCGAACTGCGCCAGATGGAGAAGGCGGGCCACCTCGGCTGATCGGCGCATCGCGTCGGCCGCTGCCGTGCGTCCGGGGATCGAACGCGTGTTCGCTGTGAGCACCTGCCGTCAGGGCGGTCATGTCGGAGGGCGTTCGTAAACTCGTAGGGTGCCAGTTTCACGTCTCGATGCCCATTCGCGTCTGAGCGTCCGGGGGGCACGCGTCCACAACCTGCGCGACGTCGACGTGGAGATCCCCCGCGACGCCATGGTCGTCTTCACCGGGCTCTCCGGATCGGGCAAGTCCTCGCTCGCCTTCGACACGATCTTCGCCGAGGGCCAGCGACGCTACGTCGAATCCCTCTCGGCGTACGCGCGGCAGTTCCTCGGCCAGGTGGACCGCCCCGACGTCGACTTCATCGAGGGGCTCAGCCCCGCGGTCTCGATCGACCAGAAGTCGACCAACCGCAACCCCCGTTCGACGGTGGGCACGATCACCGAGATCTACGACTACATGCGCCTGCTGTGGGCGCGCATCGGCGTCCCGCACTGCCCGGTCTGCGGCGAGCGCATCCAGCGCCAGACGGTCCAGCAGATCGCCGACCGGCTCATGGAACTCGAGTCCGGCACCCGCTTCCAGGTGCTGAGCCCGGTCGTGTCGCAGAAGAAGGGCGAGTTCGTCGACCTGTTCCGCGACCTCTCGGGGCAGGGCTACTCGCGCGCCGTCGTCGACGGCGAGCTCATCCGGCTCGACGAGGCCCCGAAGCTGAAGAAGCAGGTCAAGCACGACATCTCGGTCGTGATCGACCGGCTGGTCGCCTCCGACGATATCCTCGGCCGCCTGACCGACTCGCTCGAGACCGCGCTGCGACTGACCGACGGACTCGTCCAGGTCAACTACGTCGACCGCGAGGGGGATGCCGCGTGGCAGACCTTCTCCGAGAAGCTGAGCTGCCCGAACCAGCATCCGATCGCGCTCACCGAGATCGAGCCGCGCACGTTCTCCTTCAACGCCCCGTTCGGCGCGTGCCCCGAGTGCTCCGGCCTCGGCACGCGGATGTCGGTCGACGAGGACCTGCTGCTCGGCGACCCGTCGCTGAGCATCGCCGACGGCGTCATCCTGCCGTGGACCTCGCAGGGCAAGAGCCTCTACAACTACTACGAGAAGCTGCTCGACGGGCTCGCCCGCGACCTCGGGTTCTCGCTCGACACCCCGTGGGAGGAACTCGACGAGTCCGCCCGCGCCGCGGTGCTCCGAGGCGACAACTTCGAGGTCCGCGTGCGCTGGCGCAACCGATACGGCCGCGAGATGAGCTACACCTCCGGCTTCGAGGGGGTCGTCCCCTACATCGAGCGGCAGTACCTGCAGGCCGAGACCGACGTGCAGCGCGCCCGCTGGGCCGAGTACCTGCGAGAGGTGCCGTGCCCGGTCTGCCACGGCGACCGCCTGAAGCCCGAGGTGCTGTCGGTGCTCATCCACGACGCCTCGATCGCCGACGTGTGCCGTCTCAGCCTGCACGACGCCCGCGCGTTCATGGATCGCCTCGAGCTCACCGACCGCGAGCAGACGATCGCGGCCCAGGTGCTCCGGGAGATCAAGCTCCGCCTCGACTTCCTGATCCGGGTCGGGCTCAGCTACCTCGACCTCGCCCGGGCCGCCGGAACCCTCTCGGGCGGGGAGGCGCAGCGCATCCGCCTCGCGACGCAGATCGGATCCGGCCTCACGGGCGTGCTGTACGTGCTCGACGAGCCGAGCATCGGCCTGCACCAGCGCGACAACCGCCGGCTCATCGACACGCTCGTCGCCCTGCGCGACCTCGGCAACACCCTGATCGTCGTCGAGCACGACGAGGACACCATCCGGACGGCCGACTGGATCGTCGACATCGGGCCGGGCGCGGGCGTGCACGGCGGCACGGTCGTGCACAGCGGCAGCTACGCCGACCTGATGAAGAACACCGACTCCCTCACCGGCGATTACCTCGCCGGGCGCAAGGAGATCCCGATCCCCGCTTCGCGGCGTCCGATCGACCCGGAGCGGATGATCCACGTCCAGGGGGCCCAGGCGAACAACCTCCGCAACGTCGACGTCGACTTCCCGCTCGGCACGTTCACCGCCGTCACGGGCGTCAGCGGGTCGGGCAAATCCTCCCTCGTGAACGACATCCTCTACCGGGTGCTCGCCAACCGGCTCAACGGCGCCCGCAAGGTGCCCGGCAAGCACCGTCGGGTCACGGGCCTCGAGCACCTCGACAAGGTCGTGCACGTCGACCAGGCACCGATCGGTCGCACGCCGCGCTCGAACCCCGCGACCTACACGGGGGTCTTCGACCGCATCCGAACGCTGTTCTCCGAGACCGCGGAGGCGAAGGCGCGCGGCTACCTGCCGGGCCGGTTCAGCTTCAACGTCAAGGGCGGTCGCTGCGACAACTGCCAGGGCGATGGCACGATCAAGATCGAGATGAACTTCCTCCCCGACGTGTACGTCGCGTGCGAGGTGTGCGGCGGCAAGCGGTACAACCGCGAGACGCTGCAGGTGCACTACAAGGGCAAGAACATCTCAGAGGTGCTCGAGATGCCGATCAGCGAGGCGGCCGAGTTCTTCGAGCCGATCTCGGCGATCCACCGGTACCTGAAGACCCTCGTCGACGTCGGGCTCGGGTACGTGCAGCTCGGGCAGAGCGCCACGACGCTCTCCGGGGGCGAGGCGCAGCGTGTAAAGCTCGCCACGGAACTGCAGCGGCGGTCGAACGGGCGCAGCGTCTACGTACTCGACGAACCGACCACCGGACTGCACTTCGAGGACGTCCGGAAGCTGCTCAAGGTGCTCGGCAAGCTCGTCGACAAGGGCAACACGGTCATCGTGATCGAGCACAGCCTCGACGTCATCAAGTCGGCCGACTGGATCGTCGACCTCGGCCCCGAGGGCGGGTCCGGCGGCGGGCAGGTCGTCGCGACGGGCACCCCGGAGCAGGTCGCGCAGGTCCACGAGAGCCACACGGGGTACTTCCTCCGCGAGATCTTCGACGCGGCCGCGGGCCCGGCGGAGGCCGCCAGCTGAGCATGGCGACCACCGTCCCCTATCGTCCGAGGCCGGGCGAGATCCCGACCGACCCGGGTGTCTACCGGTTCCGCGACGCGGAGCGCCGCGTGCTCTACGTCGGCAAGGCGAAGAACCTGCGCGCCCGGCTGTCGAACTACTTCGCGCCGCTGCACACCCTGCACGAGCGGACGCGGCGCATGGTGACCACCGCGTCGTCGGTCGAGTGGACGGTGGTCGGCAACGACATCGAGGCGCTGCAGCTCGAGTACACCTGGATCAAGGAGTTCGCGCCGCCGTTCAACGTCAAGTACCGCGACGACAAGTCCTACCCCTACCTCGCGGTCACCCTCGCCGACGAGGCCCCCCGGGCCATCGTGACGCGTCGACGCGGCATTCCGGGGGCGAAGTACTTCGGCCCGTACCCCAAGGTCTGGGCGGTCAACGAGACCCTCGACCTGCTCCTCAAGCTCTTCCCGATCCGCACGTGCAAGGACTCCGACTACAAGCGCGCGATCCAGACCGGGAAGCCCTGCTTCGCCGGGCAGATCGGGCGGTGCTTCGGCCCGTGCTCCGGCAGGGTCACGGTCGCGGAGCACCGCGCGAACGTCGAACGGTTCGTCGCGTTCATGCAGAACCAGGACCGGCGCATCGTCACCGACCTCACCCAGCAGATGCGGGCCGCCGCAGCCGTGCAGGACTACGAGACCGCCGCGCGACGGCGCGACGAGCTGCAGGCCGCCGAGTCGTTCTTCGAGAAGAGCGCCGTGGTCCTCCGCGAGCACGTCGACGTCGACGTGTTCGGGATCGACCACGACGAGCTCGCCGCGGCCGTCCACCTCTTCATGGTCCGCGGCGGACGCATCCGCGGCGTGCGCTCCTGGACCGTGGACACCGAGCTCGACATGCCGCTCGGCGATCTCGTCGATTCCGTCGTGCAGCACGCCTACGGCGACGACATCCGTCCGCCCGCCGAGGTGGTCGTGCCGGCCCTCCCCGACGACGCCGAGGCGCTCGAGGGATGGCTCGGGGCGATCGGCGGTCGGAAGGTCCGGCTCCGCGCGGCGAAGCGGGGCGACAAGGCCGCGCTGCTCGAGACCGCCAAGCAGAACGCCAAGCAGACCCTGATGCTGTACAAGACTCGGCGCAGCGCCGACTTCACGGCGCGCTCACGCGCGCTGGAGGACATCCAGGAGGCGCTGGGGATGGCTGACGCGCCGCTGCGCATCGAGTGCTTCGACGTCTCCCACCTGAGCGGGACGAACATCGTCGCTTCAATGGTGGTCTTCGAGGACGGCCTTCCGCGCAAGGACGAGTACCGGCGGTTCACGATCCCGAGCTCGACCGACGACACCGACTCCATCCACCAGGTCCTGACCCGGCGCCTGGCCTACCTCGCGGATCCGGGGGACGACGGTACGACGCTGCCCGACGTCGCTGCCGCCGCCGGGGCCGACGCGGTCGCCGACGGCGAGGTCGTCACCTCGACCCGGCGAGCGAAGTTCGCCTACCGGCCGAACCTCCTCGTCGTCGACGGCGGGCAGCCGCAGGTGGCGGCGGCCGAGCGTGCCCTCCGCGAGTCCGGGGTGGAAGGGATCTACCTGTGCGGGATCGCCAAGCGACTCGAGGAGATCTGGACGCCGGAGTCCGACTTCCCGGTGATCCTGCCGCGCAACAGCGACGCCCTCTTCCTCTTCCAGCGCATCCGCGACGAAGCGCACCGGTTCGCGATCACGCACCAGCGGCAGCGCCGCAAGCGCGACATCGCGACCGTGCTGAGCGAGGTGCCCGGGCTCGGCCCGGCCCGCGTGAAGGCGCTGCTGAAGCACTTCGGCTCGGTGGCGCGGCTCCGCGAGGCCGACGAGTCGGCCATCGCCGACGTCCCCGGCATCGGACCGAACCTCGCCACCGCGATCCGCGGCCACCTGCTGGCGACCGCGCGTTCCAGCGCCGACTAGGCTGGACCCTCGGGGGATGCAGGAAGGGAGCGCCGAACGCATGACCGACGGCGATCGCCAGGAGATGCTCATCGTCACCGGGATGTCCGGGGCCGGGCGTTCCACCGTCGCGGACGCGCTCGAGGACCTCGGCTGGTACGTCGTCGACAACCTGCCGCCGCAGATGCTCCGCCCGCTGGTCGAGCTCGCGCAGCGCGCCGGCGCCTCGCTCCCGCGGATCGCGGCCGTGGTCGACATCCGCGGCGGTGAGTTCTTCTCCGAACTCCAGGAGATGGTCGAGTCGCTGCGCGACCGCGTCGACGTGCGCGTGGTGTTCCTCGACGCGAACGACGCGGTGCTCGTGCGTCGCTTCGAGTCCGTCCGCCGTCCGCATCCGCTGCAGGGCGACGGCACGCTGCTCGACGGCATCGGCGCCGAACGCGCCCGGCTCGCCGCCGTTCGCGAGTCGAGCGACATCATCGTCGACACCTCCGACCTGAACATCCACCAGCTCGCGACCCTCGTCACCGAGACCTTCGCCGAGGAGGATCGTGCGGGACTGCGCGTGGCGGTGCAGAGCTTCGGCTTCAAGTACGGCCTGCCGCCCGACGCCGACCTGGTCGCGGACGCGCGGTTCCTCCCGAACCCCTTCTGGGAGCCCGAGCTGCGGTCGCTCTCCGGCCAGGACGACGACGTCAGCGACTACGTCCTCGGGCAGGTCGGAGCGCGTGAGTTCCTCGACGCGTACGTCGCAGCGCTGCGACCCGTGCTCGACGGCTACCAACGGGAGAACAAGCGGCACGCGATGATCGCGATCGGCTGCACCGGCGGCAAGCATCGCTCGGTGGCGCTCGCACGCGAACTCGCGGCGAGGCTCGCATCGATCCCGGGACTCGCGGTCAGCGTGAAGCATCGCGACCTCGGACGGGAATGAACCGGCGCCACGAGCGCCATCGCACGACAGAGAGGACGACCACGTGGCCCTGACGGCTGAGGTGAAAGAGGAGCTGGCGAAGGTCGAGGTCGCGCGGACCTCGGTGCGGGCCGCGGAGCTCGCATCCGTGCTCCGGTTCGCCGGGGGACTCCACATCATCTCGGGGCGGATCGCCATCGAGGCGGAGCTCGACGCACCCGGCCTCGCGCGGCGCGTGACGCGCGACCTCGGGGAGCTCTACGGCGTGCGCCCCGACGTGTCCGTCATCTCGGCCTCGGGCCTGCGCCGGACCAACCAGTACCTCGTCCGGGTGCTCGACGGCGGCGAGACCCTGGCCCGCCAGACCGGGCTGCTCGACGCTCGCCGCCGACCTGTCCGCGGACTGCCGAACAAGCTCACGACCGGGTCCCGCGAGGAGGTCGCGGCCGTGTGGCGCGGCGCGTTCCTGGCCCGCGGAAGCCTCACCGACCCCGGCCGATCGGCGGCGCTCGAGGTGACGTGCCCGGGAAGCGAGACGGCCATGGCGCTCGTGGGAGCCGCCGGGCGACTCGGCGTGCCGGCGAAAGCGCGCGAGGTGCGCGGCGTGCACCGGGTGGTGATCCGCGACGGCGAGGCGATCAGCGCCATGCTCGGCCTCATGGGCGCGACCGAGACGGTCCGCAACTGGGAGGAGCTGCGGCAGCGTCGCGAGGTCCGCGCCACGGCGAACCGCCTGGTGAACTTCGACGACGCGAACCTGCGGCGGTCGGCGCAGGCGGCGGTGGCGGCGTGCGCCCGGGTCGAGCGCGCGATGGAGCTCCTGGGCGACGGGGTGCCCGAGCACCTCCGCTACGCCGGCGAGCTGCGCCTCGCGCACCGCGATGCCAGCCTCGACGAGCTGGGCCACCACGCCGATCCGCCGCTGACGAAGGATGCCGTCGCCGGGCGGATCCGCCGCCTCCTCGCGATGGCCGACAAGCGCGCCGCGGAACTCGGCGTGCCGGGCACGGAGGCGAGCCTGCCCGCCGACCTCGACGACGTCTGAACGGCAGGGGAACGACGACCGTGAAGGTCGTCAACCCTCGTCATCGGCTCGCGGCGCGGGCATAGGATCGAGGAGGCCGCGGTACGCCGGGCAGACGTCCGGTACGACCCGGCCGCTGACAAGGAGAAGCAATGGCTGACTACACCCTCCCTGACCTCCCGTACGACTACTCGGCGCTCGAGCCGTCGATCAGCGGCACGATCATGGAGTTGCACCACTCGAAGCACCACCAGGCCTACGTGACCGGTGCGAACACGGCGCTCGCGCAGCTCGCCGAGGCGCGCGACTCCGGCAACCTCGCGAACGTGAACAAGCTCGAGAAGGACCTCGCGTTCAACCTCGGCGGCCACGTCAACCACTCGATCTTCTGGACCAACATGTCGCCCGACGGCGGCGACGAGCCGACCGGCGAGATCGCGTCGGCCATCGACGACCACTTCGGGTCGTTCGAGAAGTTCCAGGCGCACTTCACCGCCACCGCACTCGGCGTCCAGGGCTCGGGCTGGGCGGTGCTCGCCTGGGACTCGATCGGCCAGCGCCTGGTCGTGCTGCAGTTCTTCGACCAGCAGGCGAACCTCCCGGCGGGTGTCGTGCCGCTCCTGATGCTCGACGTCTGGGAGCACGCGTACTACCTCGACTACCGGAACGTGCGCGCCGACTACGTGAAGGCGTTCTGGAACATCGTCGACTGGGCGAACGTCCAGCAGCGCTTCCAGGCCGCGACCGAGCGGACTTCGGGCCTGCTGCTACTGTCATAGCGGATGGTGTCCCCGGGCGCCGTCCGGGGACACCGCCGTCCGATCGGATCCATCTCGATAGGCGCGTTCGCGCCCGTACCTACAGGGGAGATTCCTGTGTCAGTAAAGATCGGCATCAACGGCTTCGGCCGTATCGGCCGGAACTACTTCCGCGCCGCGCTCGCGCAGGGCGCAGACCTCGAGATCGTCGCCGTGAACGACCTCACCGACAACAAGACGCTCGCGCACCTGCTCAAGTACGACTCCATCACCGGGCGCCTCGACGCCTCGGTCGAGTACGACGACGAGAACCTGATCGTCGACGGCAAGGCCATCAAGGCGTTCGCCGAGCGCGACCCCGCGAACCTGCCCTGGGGCGACCTCGGCGTCGACATCGTGATCGAGTCGACCGGCTTCTTCACCAAGGCCGCCGATGCGCGCAAGCACCTCGACGCCGGCGCGAAGAAGGTGCTCATCTCGGCGCCCGCGACCGACGAGGACGCGACCTTCGTCATGGGCGTGAACGAGGACTCGTACGATCCGGACGCGCACCACATCATCTCGAACGCGTCGTGCACGACGAACTGCCTCGCGCCCCTGGCGAAGGTGTTCAACGACGAGTTCGGCATCGAGCGCGGCCTCATGACGACCGTCCACGCGTACACGGCCGACCAGAACCTCCAGGACGGCCCGCACAAGGACCTCCGCCGCGCACGCGCCGCCGCCATCAACATCGTCCCGACCTCGACCGGCGCGGCGAAGGCGATCGGCCTGGTGCTCCCTGAGCTCGTCGGCAAGCTCGACGGCTTCGCGCTGCGCGTGCCGGTCCCGACCGGTTCGATCACGGACCTGACCGTCACCTCCTCGCGGCCCGTCACGGTCGACGAGGTCAAGGCCGCCTACAAGAAGGCCGCCGAGGGTCCGATGAAGGGCATCCTCAAGTACACGGAGGACCCGATCGTCTCCAGCGACATCGTCACCGACCCGCACTCGTCGATCTTCGACGCGGGCCTGACGCGCGTGATCGGCGACCAGGTCAAGCTCTCGTCGTGGTACGACAACGAGTGGGGCTACTCGAACCGCCTGGTCGACCTCACCGAGTTCGTGGCCGAGCGCCTCTGAATCGAGACGACGTGACCCTCCGAACCATCGATTCCCTGGGTCCGCTCGCCGGCACGCGCGTCGTCGTCCGCTGCGACCTCAACGTCCCGCTCAAGGACGGGGTCATCACGGACGACGGCCGCGTGCGCGCGTCGGTCCCCACGCTCACGCGCCTGGTCGACCAAGGCGCCAAGGTGATCGTGATCTCCCACCTCGGCCGCCCCGACGGCGCGCCGGACCCGAAGTACAGCCTCGCGCCAGTCGCGGCTCGGCTCGGCGAGCTCCTCGACGCGCCGGTGGGGTTCGCCGCCGACACGGTCGGCGATGACGCCGCGGCCAAGGTCGCCGCGCTCGGCGACGGCGAGGTGCTCGTGCTCGAGAACCTCCGCTTCAACCCCGGCGAGACCAGCAAGAACGAGGCGGAGCGCACCGCGTTCGCGGGCCGGCTCGCCGAGTTCGCCGACGCCGTCGTCTCCGACGGCTTCGGCGTCGTGCACCGCAAGCAGGCGAGCGTCTACGAGCTCGAGCAGCTCCGGCCGAGCGCGGCGGGCCTCCTCATCGCCGACGAGCTCGAGGTGCTCGACCGGCTGACCGAGAACCCGCAGCGCCCCTACGTCGTCGTGCTCGGCGGCTCGAAGGTCTCCGACAAGCTCGGCGTCATCGAGCACCTGCTGCCGCGCGTGGACGCGCTCCTCATCGGCGGCGGCATGCTGTTCACGTTCCTCGCCGCACAGGGTCACGAGGTGGGCTCGAGCCTCCTCGAGGCCGACCAGATCGACACGGTGAAGGGCTACCTCGCCGACGCCGCGGAGCGCGGCGTCGACATCGTGCTGCCGACGGATGTCGTGGTCGCCGCGTCGTTCTCCGCCGAGGCCGACCACGTGGTCGCCGCGGCCGATGCGATCCAGGAGACGCCGTTCGGCGCTTCGGGCCTCGGCCTCGACATCGGCCCCGACACGGCCGCCGCGTTCGCCGAGCGCGTGCGCGGTGCGAAGACGGTGTTCTGGAACGGCCCGATGGGCGTGTTCGAGCTCGCCCCCTTCGCCGACGGCACGCGCGCCGTGGCATCCGCGCTCACCGAGCTCGACGGCCTCAGCGTCGTCGGCGGTGGCGACTCCGCGGCGGCCGTGCGGCAGCTCGGGTTCGACGAGGCCGCGTTCGGCCACATCTCGACGGGCGGCGGCGCGAGCCTGGAATTCCTCGAAGGCAAGAAACTCCCCGGACTGGAGGTCCTCGGATGGCAGTGACCCGCACCCCGTTCATCGCGGGCAACTGGAAGATGAACCTGGACCACCTCCAGGCGATCGCGTTCGTGCAGAAGCTCGCATGGAACCTCTCGGACGCCAAGCACGATCCGGCCGACGCCGAAGTGGCGGTGTTCCCGCCCTTCACCGACCTGCGGTCGGTCCAGACGCTGGTCTCGGCCGACGACCTGCCCGTCAAGTACGGCGCACAGGACGTCTCGGCGAAGGACTCCGGCGCCTACACCGGTGAGGTGTCGGGCGCGTTCCTGGCCAAGCTCGACTGCGCGTACGTGATCATCGGCCACTCGGAGCGTCGCACGATGCACGCGGAGACCGACGAGGTCGTCAACGCGAAGGTCGTCGCGGCCCACCGCCACGGCCTCGTCCCGGTGCTCTGCGTCGGCGAGACGGCGGAAGACCTGGAGCAGCACGGCGCGAGCGCCGTGCCCGTCGCGCAGCTCCGCGCGGCGCTCGAGGGCGTCGACGTCGCCGAGGGCCTCGTCGTCGCGTACGAGCCGGTCTGGGCGATCGGCTCGGGCCAGGCCGCGACGCCGGACCAGGCGCAGCAGGTGGCCGCCGCCCTCCGCGCGGTGCTCGCCGAGGTCGCCGGTGATGAACTGGCCGCCTCGACCCGCATCCTCTACGGCGGGTCGGTGAAGGCGGCGAACATCGCCGCATTCATGCGCGAGCCCGACGTCGACGGCGCGCTGGTCGGCGGGGCGAGCCTCGACCTCGACGAGTTCTCGAGCATCGTGCGCTTCAAGAAGCACGTGGGGGCCTGACCACCGGGCATCCACCGCGGCCGCCGCGCCGTCCGGCCCGCCCGAACGCGGGGTGGACGGGGCGGCGGCTATACTCGTTCAGCGGCATCGACTACCCCCTCATGCCCGGAAAGGTTTCACCGTGGAGATTCTCCAGGTCGTCCTGCAGGTCCTGCTCGGCCTCACGAGCATCCTGCTCACGCTCCTGATCCTGCTGCACAAGGGCCGCGGCGGCGGTCTCTCCGACATGTTCGGCGGCGGCATGACGTCCAGCCTCGGCGCGTCGGGGGTCGCGGAGCGCAACCTCAACCGCATCACGATCATCCTCGGACTCGTCTGGGTCACCTGCATCGTGATCCTCGGACTCATCACGAAGTTCGACGCGGGAATCTGACGGAGGCGAACGCAAGGTGGTTTCCGGAAACAGTGCGATCCGCGGCTCGCGGGTCGGTTCAGGTCCGATGGGCGAACAGGACCGCGGCTTCCACGCCGACCGCGTGGCGGTGAGCTACTGGGACGCCCAAGGCAACGAGACCGTTCGGCACTTCGCGGCCAACCTCCCGGAGGAGGAGATCCCCGACGTCATCGACAGCCCGTCCACGGGCCTGCCGGCCGGGCGCGACAAGGACAACCCGCCCGCGGTGGCGAAGACCGAGCCGTACAAGACGCACCTCGCCTACGTGAAGGAGCGCCGCACCGAGGAGGAGGCGGCAGCCCTGCTCGAGGAGGCGCTGCAGCAGCTCCGCGCACGTCGCGGCACCGCGTCGTCCGACGACGACTGACGCCGCACCGACGTACGACGAAGGGCCGCCCCATCGGGGCGGCCCTTCGTCGTACGGGTGAGGTGCGAGCGTCTCAGTAGTCGCGGGCGATGAGCGCCTCCGGCACCTCGGCGGATGCCTGTCGGTCCACGAAGAACACCGTGCGACGACGGCCCTTGATGCCGGCGACGGGCACCTCGTCGCGGCTCGCGCCGGCGAGCGCGAGTCCGAGCGCGGAGGCCTTGTCGGAGCCGGCCAGGACGAACCAGATCCGCTGCGACGCGTTGATCACCGGGCGCGTGAGGCTGAGCCGTTCGGGCGGCGGCTTCGGCGAGTTCCGGACCGGGATGACCGTGCGGTCGACGACCTGGATACCGGAGCGGTGGGGGAACAGCGAGGCGATGTGACCGTCCGGGCCGACGCCGAGGAAGACGATGTCGAACACCGGATGCGAGCGACCCTCCATGCCGAACCGCGCCAGCTCGGCGGCGTAGGCGTCGGCCGCCTCGTCGAGCGTCAGGCCCGCGTCCGAGGCCGGGAAGGGATGCACATTGCCGACGGGGAGGTCGAGGTCGTCGAGCAGCGCGTCGCGGGACTGCCGGTCGTTCCGGTCGGCGTCCCCGTCGGGGACCCAGCGTTCGTCGCCCCACCAGAAGTGCACGCGGGACCAGTCGATCGACGTGTGCGCCGGAGAGTGCCGGACCGCCTCCAGGACCGACGCGCCCATCGTCCCGCCGGTCAGCACCACGTGGACGGTCTCCTGCACGTCGAGGAGGTCGAGCACCTTCGTGATGAATCGGGCCGCGACCGACCCGGCGAGGGCGGACTTGTCGGGGTGGACGAGCACGCGCCGCTCGTTCGTCATGCAGTGACTCCTTCGTCGTCGACGGTCCGCCGTTCGGGGAGCAGACCGAGGCCCCTGGTGATCACCTCACCGTACAGTTCGTCGGGGTCCAGGCGGCGCAGCTCGTCCGCCAGACAGTCGCGCAGGCTGCGCCGGGGGAGGGCCACGTCGTGGACTGGCTGCCCGGGCTGGCGCAGCGTGGCGACGCCCGGGACGTCGCGGACCAGTTCGATGGTCCCGGTCTCCCGGCCGAGGTAGACCCCGCGGATCCCGTGCGAGCCGTGCTCGAGTCCGGTGAGCGTGCAGTCCGTCGAGGCCCCGAGCTGCATGGACAGCCAGGCGGCGAGGAGGGTCGTCGACGGGGAGTCGATCGACCCGGTCACGCGGACGTTGGTGACCGGCTCGTAGGGGGGCTGGTCGAGCACGGCGGCGAGCTGCGCGCGCCAGAGCGTCAGGCGCGTCCAGGCGAAGTCGGCGTCCCCCGGACGGTAGCTTCGGGCGAGGTGCTCGAGGGCCTGCTGGGGATCGGGCTGCGTGGACGCGTCGGTGATGCGCCGCTGCGCGATCCGCCCGAGGGGCGAGTCGCCGGGGATCTCGGGGGAGGCACCGGGCCACCAGGTCACGACCGGGGCGTCGGGCAGCAGCAGGCCCATGGCGAGGCTCTGCTCGTCGGCCGCCGCGTCGCCTCGGGCGCGCAGGATGATGACCTCGCTCGCGCCGGCGTCGCCGCCCACGCGGATCTCCGCGTCGAGCCGGCTCACGCGTTCGTCCGAGGGCGCGTCGCCGTCGGTCGAGATCACGATGACCCGCATCGGGTGCTCGCGCGAGGCGTCGTTCGCGGCCTCGATGGCCTCCTCCTCGCGGCCGCGCTCCGCCGCGATGAGGAGGGTCAGCACCCGACCGAGGGCGACGGCGCCGCCCTCCTCCCGGATCTTGACGAGGACCTTCGAGATCTGGCTGGTCGTGGTGTCGGGCAGTTCGACGATCATGGCCGCCTCCAGGTGCGTCCGTCACGGGCGAGGAGCTCGTCGGCCGACGGCGGTCCCCACGATCCTGGCGTGTACTGCTCGGGGCGCCCGCCCTCGGCCCAGAAGCGTTCGATCGGATCGAGGATCTTCCACGACAGCTCGACCTCCTCCTGGCGAGGGAAGAGCGGCGGGTCGCCGAGCAGCACGTCCAGGATGAGTCGTTCGTAGGCCTCGGGGCTCGCTTCGGTGAACGCGTGGCCGTAGCCGAAGTCCATGGTGACGTCGCGCACCTGCATTCCCGCACCCGGCACCTTCGAGCCGAACCGGATGGTGACCCCCTCGTCGGGCTGGACGCGGATCACGAGCGCGTTCTGGCCGAGCTGCGAGGTCTGGCTGTCGGCGAAGAGCTGCTGCGGTGCACGCTTGAAGACCACCGCGATCTCGGTGACGCGTCGGCCGAGCCGCTTGCCCGCCCGGAGGTAGAAGGGCACGCCGGCCCACCGTCGCGTGCCGATGAGGAGCTTCATGGCGGCGTAGGTCTCGGTCGTGGAATCCGGGTTCATCCCGTCCTCCTCGAGGAACCCGACGACCTTCTCGCCTCCCTGCCATCCGCCGGTGTACTGGCCGCGTGCGGTCGCCGCCGCGAGGTCGGCGGGCAGGCGCACCGCGCGCAGGATCTTCTCCTTCTCGGCGCGCAGGTCGGCGGCGTCGAACGAGATCGGCTCCTCCATCGCGGTCAGCGCGAGCAGCTGGAGGAGGTGGTTCTGGATCACGTCGCGGGCCGCGCCGATGCCGTCGTAGTAGCCGGCCCGGCCGCCGACGCCGATGTCCTCGGCCATCGTGATCTGCACGTGGTCGACGTGGTTGGCGTTCCAGATGGGTTCGTAGAGCTGGTTGGCGAAGCGCAGCGCCAGGATGTTCTGGACCGTCTCCTTGCCGAGGTAGTGGTCGATGCGGAACACCGCGTCGGGCGGGAAGACCGATGCGACCACGTCGTTCAGCTCGATCGCCGTCTTCAGGTCGGAACCGAAGGGCTTCTCGATGACGACGCGACGCCACTGGCCGTCCCTCTGCTCGGTCAGCCCGGAGCGCTTCAGCTGCTCGGTCACCAGCGGGAAGGACTTCGGCGGGATCGAGAGGTAGAACGCGTGGTTGCCCATCGTGCCGCGCTCGCGGTCGAGCGCGTCGACCGTTCGGCGCAGGCGCGCGAACGCCTCGTCGTCGTCGAACGTGCCCTGCACGAAGCGGATGCCCTGCGAGAGCTGCTGCCAGACGTCCTCGCGGAACTCGGTGCGCGCGTACTGCTTGACCGAGTCGTGCACGACCTCGGCGAAGTCCTCGTCCTCCCAGTCGCGGCGGGCGAAGCCCACGAGGGCGAACCCGGGCGGCAGGAGACCGCGGTTCGCGAGGTCGTACACCGCGGGCATCAGCTTCTTGCGCGACAGGTCGCCCGTCACGCCGAAGATGATCAGGCTCGACGGGCCGGCGATGCGGTTCAGGCGGTAGTCCTTCGGCGACCGCAGCGGGTTGCTGCTCGCCGTGATCTCGACCGGATCCATGGGTCCTCCAGGTCAGTCGATCGCGCCGCGGAGTGACGCGAGGTCGCGCGCGGGATCGGAGAGGGTCAACGTGAGCACCGGCCGCCCGTGCTCGGCGAGCACGGTCGCGTCGCCGGACGCCTGCGCGGCGATGAGATCGCCGAGGGTGAAGTCGCGTCCGGGGACGGCGAGGTCCTCGGCGGGCCGCTGCACGAGCTGCAGGAACACGCCGTTGGCGGGGCCGCCCTTGTGGTACTGCCCGGTCGAGTGGAGGAACCTCGGCCCCCAGCCGAAGGTGACCGGCCTGCCGGTCCGGGCCGCCAGCAGGTCGCGCAGCTCCGCGAAGCGCGGGTGCGAGACGCGATCGACGTAGGCGTGCACGGCGAGGTAGCCGTCGGCGGGGATCTCCTCGAGGAGCACCTCGAGGGCCGAGCCGAGGTCGCTGGCGGCGCCGATCACGTCCGGTGTCCCGCGCACCTCGATCCCGCCGGCGACGAACGCGGCCGGCGACGGCTCGGGTCGGGCCTGCAGCAGGCCGCGGGCGGCGGCCTTCGCCGACTCGACGTCGGGCTGGTCGAAGGGGTTGATGCCGAGGAGCCGGCCGGCGACGGCGGTCGCGTACTCCCAGACGAGGAACTGCGCCCCGAGGGTGCCCGACACGTGGATCTCGCCGTCGTCGCCGTGACGATGCCGGTCGGTCCCGGCGTCGTCCACGAGGCGGAGCACCTGCAGGTCGGCGGGTCGTCGCGCGAGCTCGGGCGCGCCCGTGCCGAGCACCACCGGGAGGATCCCGGTGCCGTCCTTCCCGGTGGACTCGGCGATGAGCTGCTCGGCCCAGTCGGGGAAGCCGACCAGGTGCGTCCCGTCGGTGACGATCGCGAGCTTGTCGCGTCGCGGGTCGGTCGCGGCGATCGCCGCGCCCAGCACGAGACCGGGGTTGTCGTCGGCGTCGAGTGCGAGCTCGAGCTCGATGGCCTCCGCCTCGTCGAGCAGTTCGTCGAGGTCGACGCCCGCGAGCCCCGAGGGCACCAATCCGAACGCGGTCAGCGCCGAATAGCGCCCGCCGACGTCGGGGTCCGCGGTGAACACCCGGTAGCCTGCCTCCCGCGCCGCCGCCTCGAGCGGCGAGCCGGGGTCGGTGACGACGACGATCCGCGTGACCGGGTCGATCCCCGCCTCGCGGAAGGCCTGCTCGTAGACGCGGCGCTGCGAATCCGTCTCGACGGTCGCCCCCGACTTCGAGGAGACCACCAGCGCGGTGCGCGCCAGCCGGTCGCCGAGGGCCGCGCGCACCTGGCCGGGCTCGGTGGAGTCGAGGACCGTCAGGTCGGCGCGTGCCGTTCGGGCGATCACCTCCGGGGCGAGCGAGGACCCGCCCATGCCCGCGAGCACGACGTGGTCGACGCCGCGTGCCCGCAGCTCGTCGCGGAGCGTGGCGATCTCGGCGACGAGCGGGCGCGAGACCGCGACGGCCTCGGTCCACCCGAGTCGCCGGGCCGCCTCCGCCTCGGCCGCCGCGCCCCACAGGCTCGCGTCGAGTCCGGTGATGCCCGTCGCGAGCCGCTCCGCCGCGAGCGAGGGGACGACGCGGCGCACCGCGTCGGCCGCCGGGCCGCTCACGGAGATGCGGACATTCACCGAGCCGACTCCAGTGCGGCGCGCACGGTGTCGAGGAGCTCGTTCCAGGAGACGACGAACTTGTCGACGCCCTCCCGCTCGAGCAGGTCGGTGACGTCGTCGTAGTCGACGCCGACGGACGTGAGCGCGTCGAGCACCCGGCCGGCCTCGGCGAATGCGCCCGTGATCGTGTCGCCCTCGACCACGCCGTGGTCGAAGGTCGCCTCGAGCGTCTTCTCGGGCATGGTGTTCACCACGCCCGGTGCGACGAGCTCCGTCACGTAGAGCGTGTCGGGGAGCGAGGGGTCCTTCACGCCCGTCGAGGCCCAGAGCGGTCGCTGGTGGTTCGCGCCCGCCTCCACGAGGGCGGTCGCGCGCGGTCCGCCGAACTCCTGCTGGTACAGCTCGTAGGCGAGGCGCGCGTTCGCGACGCCGGCTCGTCCCTTCAGGGCGAGCGCCTCGGGGGAGCCGATGGCCTCCAGGCGCTTGTCGACCTCGGTGTCCACGCGCGAGACGAAGAACGAGGCGACCGAGTGGATCGTCGACAGGTCGCGGCCGGCGTCCTTCGCCTGCTCGAGGCCCGTGAGGTACGCGTCGATGACCTCGCGGTAGCGGTCCAGGCTGAAGATCAGCGTCACGTTCACGCTGATGCCCGCCGAGATCGCCGAGGTGATCGCGGGCAGGCCCTCGCGGGTCGCCGGGATCTTGATCATGACGTTCGGCCGATCGACCTTCTCCCACAGGCGGTGGGCCTCCGCGATCGTCGCGTCGGTCTCGCGGGCGAGCCCGGGCGCGACCTCGATGGAGACGCGCCCGTCGACGCCGTCGGTGCGGTCGTAGACGGGAAGGAAGTGGTCGGCGGCGGCGCGCACGTCGTCCGTGGTGATCTCGAAGACGGCGCGGTCGACGTCGGCGCCGTCGGCCGCGAGCGTCGCGACCTGCTCGCGGTACGCATCGCCGTTGGCGAGCGCTCCGGCGAAGATGGTCGGGTTGGTCGTCACGCCGACGACGTTCCGCTCCGCCATGAGGCGCTCGAGGCCTCCGGAGGCGATGCGCTCGCGCGACAGGTCGTCGAGCCAGATGCTGACGCCGGCCTCCGAGAGGGCGGCGGTGGGAGTCGTGCTCATGATGTGGTCTCCTTCGTGCCCGGTCAGTCCGACGCGAGCGATTCCTTCGCGGCGGCGACGACGTGCTCGTGCGTGATGCCGAACTCGCGGAACAGGGTCTGGTAGTCGGCGGACGCGCCGAAGTGCTCGATCGAGACCGCGCGGCCGCGCGAGCCGAGGTAGCGGTTCCAGCTCATCGCCACGCCGGCCTCGACGCTGACGCGAGCCGTGACCGCGGACGGGAGGACGGACTCGCGGTACTCGGCCGGCTGCTCCTCGAACCATTCGAGGCTCGGGGCCGACACGACGCGCGCGGCGATGCCGTCGGCGGCGAGCTGCTCACGCGCCGCGAGGGCGACCTGCACCTCGGAGCCGGTCGCGATGAGGATCACGTCGGGCTCGCCCGATCCGCCTTCGGCGAGCACGTACGCACCCTTGGGGGTGTTCGACGCCGCCGCGAGCGTGTCGCCCGAGGCCGAGCCGTCGCCGCGCTCGAAGACGGGCACGTTCTGGCGGGTCAGTGCGATGCCGGCCGGACCGCCGCGGCGCTTCAGGATCTCGAGCCATGCCCACGCGGTCTCGTTCGCGTCGGCCGGCCGGACCACTGACAGGTTGGGGATGGCGCGCAGCGAGCTCAGCTGCTCGATCGGCTGGTGCGTCGGGCCGTCCTCGCCGAGGGCGACCGAGTCGTGCGTCCAGACGAAGATCGACGGGATGTCCATGAGCGCGGCCAGGCGCACCGCGGGGCGCATGTAGTCGCTGAAGATCAGGAACGTGCCGCCGAACGCGCGGGTCGGGCCGTGCAGCACGATCCCGTTCAGGATCGCGGCCATGGCGTGCTCGCGGATGCCGAAGTGCAGCACCCGGCCGTAGGGGTTGCCCGGGAACTCGTGGGTCGAGTGCTCGGTCGGGATGAACGAGGCGGCGCCGTTGATGGTCGTCAGGTTCGACTCGGCGAGGTCGGCCGACCCGCCCCACATCTCGGGCAGGTGTGCGGCGAGCGCGTTGATCACCTTGCCGGACGCGGCGCGCGTCGAGACGTCCGATCCGGCCTCGAACACGGGCAGCGCGTCCTCCAGGCCGTCCGGCAGCTCGCCCGCCTCGAGGCGGTCGAGCAGCGCCTTGCGCTCGGGGTTCGCCTCGGCCCAGGCATCGAACGAGGCCTGCCAGTCGCGCTTCGCCTCGGCCGCCCGGTCGCGCGCGTTCGCGCGCGTCCGCTCGATGACCTCGTCGGCCACCGCGAAGTGCTGCTCGGGATCGAAGCCGAGGATCTCCTTGGTCGCGGCGAGCTCCTCGGCGCCGAGCTTGGAGCCGTGGATCTTGCCGGTGTTCTGCTTGTTCGGCGCGGGCCAGCCGATGATCGTCTTCAGGACGATGATCGAGGGGCGACCGGTCTCGGCCTTCGCCGCCTCGATCGCCGCGTCGAGCTCGGGCACGTCCTCCACGTACTCGCCCGACTTCTTCCAGTCGACCGTCTGCACGTGCCATCCGTAGGCCTCGTAGCGCTTCGCGACGTCCTCGGTGAAGGCGATGTCGGTGTCGTCCTCGATCGAGATCTGGTTCGAGTCGTAGATGACGACGAGGTTGCCGAGCTCCTGGTGGCCGGCGAGCGAGGACGCCTCGCTCGTGATGCCCTCCTCGAGGTCGCCGTCGGAGGCGATGACGTAGACGTGGTGGTCGAACGGGCTCTCGCCCGCGGGGGTCTCCGGGTCGAAGAGGCCGCGCTCGTACCGCGAGGCGTATGCGAACCCGACCGCGGAGGCGAGTCCCTGGCCGAGCGGCCCGGTCGTGATCTCGACGCCGGCCGTGTGCCCGTACTCGGGGTGGCCCGGGGTCTTCGACCCCCAGGTGCGCAGCGCCTCGAGGTCGGCGAGCTCGAGGCCGTCGCCGGCGAGGTAGAGCTGGACGTACTGCGTGAGCGAGCTGTGGCCCGCCGAGAGGATGAAGCGATCGCGGCCGAGCCAGTCGTGGTCGGCCGGGTCGCGACGCATCACCTTCTGGAAGAGGAGGTACGCGACGGGGGCGAGGCTCATCGCCGTGCCGGGGTGGCCGTTGCCGACCTTCTCCACGGCGTCGGCGGCGAGCACGCGCGCCGTGTCGACCGCGCGATCGTCGATGTGGTCCCAGTGCAGAGTTGCCACGGGTTGCTGTTCCTTCCGGTCGTGACGGCGTCGGGGCCGCTCCATACGGCCGCCGACCCGCCGGGAAACGCGACGGCGCGGTGGAGCCCGGGACCGATCCGGACATGCGTCAGGTGGAGTGCACGTCGGATCCGCGCCGCCGGGCGCGCTGGCTTCAGTATATGGACTGGCCCGCCCACTGTGACGGGCCTTGACGCGTCCATCCGAGGGTCGGGGGATGGCCTAGAATCGAACGGGATGCGCGCGCCTCGTCCTTTCGGCGTGCCCCCGGAAGAGGAATGTATGCAGGCCGCGCCGACCGTCCGTGAAGCTCGACCGACGACGAGCGTGCGACGCAAGGTCGCCGCGTACGTCGCGCTCACGAAGCCGCGGGTGATCGAGCTGCTGCTCGTGGTCACGGCGCCGACCATGATCCTCGCCTCGAACGGGCTGCCCGACCTGTGGCTCCTGCTCGCGACGCTCGTGGGCGGCGCGATGAGCGCCGGGTCGGCGGGTGCGTTCAACTGCTACATCGATCGCGACATCGATCGCGTGATGAAGCGCACCAAGGGGCGGCCGCTCGTCACCGGCGAGCTGACCGACCGCGAGGCGCTGGTCTTCGCGTACGCGCTGGGCACGGCGTCGATCGTGTGGCTCTGGGTGTTCGCCAACTGGCTCGCGGCGCTGCTCTCGCTCGCCGCCATCCTGCTCTACGTCGTCTTCTACAGCCTCATCCTCAAGCGCCGCACCGCGCAGAACATCGTGTGGGGCGGCGTCGCCGGCTGCATGCCCGTGCTGATCGGATGGGCCGCGGTCACCGAGAGCCTCAGCTGGGCGCCGTTCATCCTGTTCCTCATCATCTTCCTCTGGACGCCGCCGCACTACTGGCCGCTCTCGATGAAGTACAAGGACGACTACGCCGCCGCCGGGGTGCCCATGCTCGCCGTCGTCCGCGGGCGCGCCCAGGTCGGCCTCCAGGTCATCCTCTACGCGTGGGCCACGGTCGCCGCGTCGCTGCTGCTGATCCCCGTCGCCGGCATGGGACTGCTCTACTCGAGCGTCGCGGTCGTGATCGGCGTCTGGTTCGTGGCCGAGTGCCACCGGCTCTACGGGCTCGCCGTGCGCGGCGAGGAGGTCTCGCCGATGCGCGTGTTCCACGGCTCGATCGTCTACCTCTCGCTGCTGTTCCTCGCGATCGGGATCGACCCGCTGCTGCCGGTCTGAGTCGCGTCGGGCGAATGGTCGGCGGCGCCGACCTCCCTCCGGCCGGTCCCTGCTGGGCGATCCGCGACCCGGCCCGCGGAGGGCTCCGCGGACCCACGCGGAGATCGCGAGCGCGCCCATGATCAGCGAGAAGACGTGAGCACGAACGTCTCGCACCTGCTCGGGAAGACCGGCTCGGCGAACCGGGTCGAGTCGGCGCGCCTCGTGCACCGGCTCGACGAGGATCGGTCGGCCGCCGGGGAGTGAGCTCCGCTCAGTCGGCGGCGGCCGCGACCGCCTGCGGGGCCTCCACGTCATCCGACGCGGTCGGGTGCGTGAGCGACAGCACCAGCACCGTCATCGTCGCCGCCGAGAGCGCCGCGAGCACCATGTGCACGCCGACCGCGACCGGCGGCAGCCCGTTGCGCGCCTGGTAGAGGCCCACGGCGATCTGCACGAGGACGATGCCGCCGAGCGTCAGGATCCACGGCAGGGGACGCAGCCGCTTCGCGGCGGCCCAGGCGGCGAGGACGACGACGAGGACCCCGAGCAGGTACCCGGGCCATGCGTGGACGTGCGCCAGCACCGTCGCGTCGAACCCCTGCCGGACGACGTCCTCGTCGCCCGAGTGCGGACCGGACGCCGTCGTCACGACGCCGACGAGGACCGTCACCGCCAGGACGAGGCTCGTCGCGTGGGTCAGGATCGCGAACCGCCGGGGGACCGCACGGGCGCGCGGCCCCTCGGGCGTGCTCATGCGCCGCAGGAACGCCGCCGTCAGGCACACGATGACGACGGAGACCGTGTAGTGGAATCCGACGAGCACCGCGTCGAGCCCCTCCCAGACGACGATCCCGCCGACGAGCGCCTGCACCAGGACCAGGGCGAGCACGAGCAGCGCCAGGCCGAACAGGTCGCGACGCGATCGACGCATCCGCCACACGAACAGCACCACCGCGACGGCGGTGAGCAGCAGCGGGCCGCTGATGGTCCGGTTCCCGAACTCGATGACGCCGTGGATCCCCATCTCCGGGGTCGGGGTCAGCGAGCCCGGCACGCACACCGGCCAGTCCGTGCACCCGAGTCCGGACCCGGTGAGTCGCACCGCTCCACCCGTGGCGATGATGAGCACGTTCAGCACGAACGAGAGCCAGGCCGCCACGCGCACGCGGCGGTCGATGCGGTCGGGCAGCCACGCGATGAGGCGGTTCACGCTGGTCGTTCCTGATCCGGATCGCGGTGGGAGGGCGCTGGGAGTCGGGCCCTCGGAACCGGTCGACCCTATAGACTTGGTTGGTTGATGCGAGTCGGCGCGCTCACGCGCGCGGCGCATCACCATTGTAGGTTCGCGACGAAGCCACCCGCACATCACCCCACGACCGCAGCGGCACCTCGACCGGGCAGCAGGGGTGGGCCGGCCTGATAGCCGGTGCGCGGGGGGAGAAGAGGGAGAGCATGACGGACGTACTCATCGACCGCCCCGAGTTGGAGGGGCTGGGCACGTACGAGTTCGGCTGGGCCGACTCCGACGTGGCCGGCGCATCCGCTCGCCGCGGTCTGTCGCCCGAGGTGGTGGCCGACATCTCGCGGCTGAAGGACGAGCCGGAGTGGATGCTGCAGCGCCGCATGCGCGGGCTCCAGCTGTTCGACCGCAAGCCGATGCCGTCCTGGGGCGCCGACCTCTCGGAGATCGACTTCGAGAACATCAAGTACTTCGTCCGTTCCACCGAGAAGCAGGCCCAGACCTGGGAGGACCTCCCCGAGGACATCCGCAACACCTACGAGCGCCTCGGCATCCCGGAGGCCGAACGCCAGCGCCTCGTGGCGGGTGTCGCCGCACAGTACGAGTCCGAGGTCGTCTACCACCAGATCCGCGAGGACCTCGAGGCGCAGGGCGTCATCTTCCTCGACACCGACACCGCGCTGCGCGAGCACCCCGAGTTCTTCGAGGAGTACTTCGGCACGGTGATCCCCGCGGGCGACAACAAGTTCGCCGCACTGAACACCGCCGTGTGGTCGGGCGGCTCGTTCGTCTACGTCCCGAAGGGCGTGCACGTCGAGATCCCGCTGCAGGCCTACTTCCGGATCAACACCGAGAACATGGGCCAGTTCGAGCGGACCCTGATCATCGCCGACGAGGACAGCTACGTCCACTACATCGAGGGCTGCACCGCCCCCATCTACAAGTCGGACTCGCTGCACTCGGCCGTGGTCGAGATCATCGTGAAGAAGAACGCCCGCGTGCGCTACACGACGATCCAGAACTGGTCGAACAACGTCTACAACCTCGTGACCAAGCGCGCCGTCGCGCACGAGGGCGCCACCATGGAGTGGGTCGACGGCAACATCGGCTCCAAGGTGACGATGAAGTACCCGTCGATCTTCCTCATGGGCGAGCACGCCAAGGGCGAGACGCTCTCCGTCGCCTTCGCGGGCCCGGGCCAGCACCAGGACGCCGGCGCGAAGATGATCCACATGGCGCCGTACACGCAGTCGTCGATCGTCTCGAAGTCGATCGCGCGCGGCGGCGGCCGCGCGGGCTACCGCGGCGAGGTCCGCGTCGACGCCAACGCGCACCACTCGGCGAACACGGTGCGATGCGACGCGCTGCTGGTCGACACCATCTCGCGCTCGGACACCTACCCCGCGATCGACATCCGCGTCGACGACGTCCAGCTCGGCCACGAGGCGACCGTCTCGAAGGTGAGCGAGGAGCAGCTGTTCTACCTGATGTCGCGCGGCATGCCGGAGGACGAGGCCATGGCGATGATCGTGCGCGGCTTCATCGAGCCGATCGCGCGCGAGCTGCCCATGGAGTACGCGATGGAACTCAACAAGCTCATCGAGATGGGCATGGAAGGATCGGTCGGCTGACAGATGAGCACGACGATGCAGAGCACCGCCATGCCCACCGCGGAGCAGCACGGCTTCCGCCCCCATTCGGACGGCCCGGTCGTCCCGGTCCAGACCCGCTCGGAGCGCTTCCGCTCGACCGACGTCGCCGAGTTCGCGCCGGTCACTGGCCGTGAGCACGAGTGGAAGTACTCGCCCGTCGCCGCGTTCGCGGACCTGACCTCCGGCGAGCTCGACGGCTCGCGCGTCGAGGTCGAGGCGACCGACGTCGCCGGCGTCGACGTCTCGTGGATCCCGCGCGACGACGCCCGCATCGGGCGAGCCGGGCTGCCCGAGGATCGCGCGTCGGCCAACGCCTGGTCCGGCTTCGCCGAGGCGCTCCTCGTCGAGGTCGGCGGCGAGGAGGCCAAGACGGCCACCGTGACCCGCTCCGGCCTGGGCGAGACGCCCCGCGCGGCGCACACGATCATCGAGGCGGCGCCCAACAGCCGCGGCCTCGTGGTGCTGCGCGGCACGGGCGATGCCCGACTCGCCGAGAACGTCGAGATCGTCGTCGGCGAGGGCGCGAACCTCACGGTCGTCTCGCTGCAGGAGTGGTCCGACGAGTCGGTCCACCTCGCGAGCCACTTCGCCCGCATCGGACGCGACGCCAAGCTGAAGCACATCGTCGTCTCCCTCGGCGGCAAGGTCGTGCGGGTCAACCCGTCGACGCACCTCGCCGAGCAGGGGAGCGACGTGGAGGCCTACGGGATGTACTTCTCGGATGCCGGACAGCACCTCGAGCAGCAGGTCTTCGTGCACCACGACGCCCCGCACACCCGCTCGCGCGTGACCTACAAGGGCGCGCTGCAGGGCGAGGGCGCGCGCAGCGTCTGGATCGGCGACGTGCTCATCGGCAACGCCGCGGTCGGCACCGACAGCTACGAGCAGAACCGCAACCTCGTGCTCACCGACGGCACCCGTGCCGACTCGGTCCCGAACCTGGAGATCGAGACCGGCGACATCGAGGGTGCGGGGCACGCCTCGGCGACGGGCCGCTTCGACGACGAGCAGCTGTTCTACCTCCAGGCTCGAGGCATCCCGGAGGACGAGGCGCGTCGCCTCGTCGTGCGCGGCTTCCTCGCGGAGGTCGTGCAGCAGATCGGCGACGCCGAGCTCGAGGGGCGCCTGACGGAGGCGCTCGAAGCCGAACTGCAGGGGAGCTGACGTGGCAGCCACGCGCGTGTGCGGGGTCGACGACCTCGCGGTCAACGAGGCCAGGAAGGTCGAGGTCGACGGCGTGCCCATCGCCGTCGTGAAGGACGCCGCCGGGGACATCTTCGCCATCGGCGACACCTGCACCCACGGCGACATCTCGCTCTCCGAGGGCTTCGTCGAGGACGACACGCTCGAGTGCTGGGCCCACGGCTCCAAGTTCTCGCTCCTCACCGGCAAGCCGCTGACGCTCCCCGCGTACGAGCCCGTTCCCGTCTACCAGGTCGAGATCACCGACGGGGGCGTGTTCATCGACCCGACGGTCACCCTCGCCGTCTGACCACCGACTTCACCGACATCCGGCCCGACGCGGCCGCCACGAACGAAAGAGACCACCGAATACCATGTCCGTGCTCGAGATCAAGAACCTGCACGTCAACGTCGAGACCGACCAGGGCACCCGCGAGATCCTCCGCGGCGTCGACCTGACCATCCGCGAGGGCGAGATCCACGCCATCATGGGGCCGAACGGCTCCGGCAAGTCGACCCTCGCCTACACGATCGCCGGCCACCCGAAGTACACCGTGGTCGAGGGCGAGATCCTCCTCGACGGCGAGAACGTGCTCGAGATGTCGGTCGACGAGCGCGCCCGCGCCGGGATGTTCCTCGCGATGCAGTACCCGGTCGAGATCCCCGGCGTCACCGTCACCAACTTCCTCCGCACCGCGAAGACGGCGATCGACGGCGAGGCGCCCTCGATCCGCACGTGGCTGAAGGACGTCCGCGGGGCCATGACGAACCTGCGGATGGACTCCGCCTTCGCGGAGCGCAACGTCAACGAGGGCTTCTCGGGCGGCGAGAAGAAGCGCAACGAGATCCTGCAGCTCGAGCTGCTGAAGCCGAAGTTCGCGGTGCTCGACGAGACCGACTCGGGACTCGACGTCGACGCGCTCAAGGTCGTCTCGGAGGGCGTGAACCGCGCCCACGAGAACACCGGCCTCGGCATCCTGCTGATCACCCACTACACGCGCATCCTCCGGTACATCACGCCGGACTTCGTGCACGTGTTCGTCGCGGGCAAGATCGCCGAGCAGGGCGGCCCCGAGCTCGCCGATCGCCTCGAGGAGGAGGGCTACGACCGTTACCACGTCGCCGAGTCGGCGACCCAGTAACCGGGCGTATCCTGACGGACATGGTCACCTCACTCGCACCCGAGCGCTACGACGAGATCAGCGAGGCGCTGAAGGACGTCGTGGACCCCGAGCTCGGCGTCAACATCGTCGACCTGGGGCTCATCTACGACCTGAACTGGGACGACGAGCATGACGCGCTCGTGGTCAACATGACCCTGACCAGCGCCGGCTGCCCGCTGACCGACGTCATCGAGGAGCAGACCGCCGAGGCGCTGGACGGCACCGTGGAGCGCTTCCGCATCAACTGGGTGTGGATGCCGCCGTGGGGCCCCGAGCGGATCACGGACGACGGGCGCGACATGATGCGCGCACTCGGCTTCGCGATCTGACGCTCAGCTCGACGAGGGGAGGCTCCGGAGGGAGCCTCCCCTCGTCGTCTCCCGGGAGTCCGCGCCGTCGCACCTCGACGGGTCGGTCGACCCGGCCGACCCCCGGATCGGCGCAATAGGGTCGAGAGATGACCGAGCCAGCCGTGCCGCCGCGCGACGCGTACACCCACGGGCATCACGCCAGCGTGCTGCGGGTGCACGCGTGGCGAACGGCCGAGAACTCCGCGGCGTACCTGCTGCCGCACCTGCGCGCCGGGCTCGACGTCCTCGACCTCGGCAGCGGGCCGGGACCATCACGCTCGACCTCGCGCACCGGGTGCGCCCCGGCCGCGTGATCGGGCTCGATGCGTCGGTCGAGGTCGTCGAGCGCGCGAACGGGCTCGCCCGCAGCGAGGCCGTCCCGAACGCCGAGTTCAGGGTCGGTGACGCGTACGCGTTGCCGTTCGCCGACGCCGCCTTCGACGTCGTGCACGCCCACCAGGTGCTGCAGCACCTCGCGCGTCCGCTGGATGCCCTGCGCGAGGCGCGGCGCGTGCTCCGGCCCGGCGGGATCGTCGCGGTCCGCGACGTCGACTACGGGGGGATCCTGTGGAGCCCCGCGTCGGCCGAACTCGAGCGCTGGCGTGCGCTCAACGAGGCCATCTGCGCCTGGAACGGCGGCGACGGCCATGCCGGCCGCCAGCTGACCAGGTGGGTCCGCGAGGCCGGATTCACCGAACTGCAGGCCACGGGGTCGGTCTGGGTCTTCGCGTCGGCGAGCGACCGGGAGTGGTGGGGCGGCAGCTGGGCGGAACGTACGCTCGAGTCGGCGTTCGCGGTGCACGCCATCGAGTCCGGCCACTCGTCGCGCGCCGAACTCGAGGCGATCTCCGCCGCGTGGCTGCGCTGGGCGGCGGACCCCGACGGCTGGCTGCTCATGCCGCACGGCGAGGTGGTCGCACGCGCCTGACGCGGCGCCGTCCCGTCCCGGCGTGCGGCACGCCGCCGGTCATCGCGACGGGGGTCGGGTCACCACCCGTCGGCGTCGTCGACGTCGGACACGACGCCGGGGTCGGGCTCGATCGTCACCGTCGTGCCGTCGTCGAGTTCCGCGATCGGGCGCCCCTCGAGCCAGGTCAACGTCCAGTGCCGGCCGGCCCCGTCCGCGGCGTCCGCCTCGGCCGCGGCGATGCCCGGCCGGATCTCGATCGGAACCGACCGCGGGGGCTCCTCGCCGAACGCCCAGCGCGTACCGAGCTGCATCAGAGCGCCATCTCGAAGACGACCGCGTCGGACCGTCGGGCGACCTGCTGGGAGATCGAGAGGCCCGCGGCGTCGCCCGGATCGTTCGCCCACGTGATGCGCGTGGCATGCACCTCGCGTGCAACCTGGCGGACGCGCTCGAGCAGCTGCGCCGCGACGCCGCCACGCCGATGCGCCTCGACGACGAAGAGGTCGTCGACCTCGATGCCGATGGTCGAGTCGAGCGTGCGCGGCTCGGGGTGGAAGTGCACGAGCCCGACCAGCTCTCCGGCGTCGTCGACCGCGACCGCCGCTCGCAGCGCGCTGCCCGGGTTCTGGACCCACGACCAGACGATGAGCGCCTTCGTGTCGTCGACCTGCACGCCGCGGCTCGAGCAGTACGCGTCGAAGAGCGGCAGCCACCCGAAGAAGTCGTTCTCGGCGACCTCGCGAACCGTCACCGTCATGCGCGCGCCTCCTCCTGCGCGGTCTCGAGGACCACGTCGCGGACCTGCAGCTCCTCGCCGTCGGCGAACCGGAGATCGGCGATGCGGCCCACCGCGCGCAGGTCGCCCTCGGCCGAGGCGAGCAGCGTCGCCGCGGACTCCGGCGCGGCGATGACCGCCGACGCGACCGGCGTCTTCTGCGAGGCCTTCGCATCGGTCTTGGCGCGGCGGATGCCGGTGAGTGCGAGGCTCGCGAGCTCGAGCAGTTCCACTCCCGCGTCGCCGCGGGCGGACAGTTCGTCGACGGTCGGCCAGGATGCCACGTGCACCGAGCCCTCGTTCGACCAGCTCCAGGCCTCTTCCGCGGCATACGGGATCACGGGTGCGAACAGCCGCAGCATCACGCTCAGCGCGGTCTTCAGCCCGGCGACCGCGGACGCCTGCTCGGGGCTGGCCTCGCCGTAGGCGCGCTCCTTGACGAGTTCGAGGTAGTCGTCGCAGAAGGTCCAGAAGAAGGTCTCGGTCAGCTCGAGCGCGCGGGCGTGATCGTAGGACTCCAGCGCGCGCGTGGCCTGCTCGACCACGGTCGCGAGCCCCGCGAGCATGCTGCGGTCGACGGGGACCGTCACGGGCGCGTCGGCGGCGCCCTCGAAGCCGAGGATGAACTTCGCGGCGTTCAGCACCTTGATCGCGAGTCGCCGGCCGATCTTCACCTGCGTCGGGTTCTGGGGGTCGAAGGCCGCGTCGGTTCCGAGACGCGACGATGCCGCCCAGTAGCGCACCGCGTCGGCCCCGTGCTGGTCGAGGAGCCCGGCGGGCGTCACGACGTTGCCCTTCGACTTCGACATCTTCTTGCGGTCCGGGTCGACGATGAAGCCGGAGACCGCCGCGTTCGCCCAGGGGGCCAGGTCGTGCTCGAGCTCGGCGCGCAGGGTCGTGGAGAACAGCCAGGTCCGGATGATGTCCTGCCCCTGAGGCCGCAGCGAGTACGGGAACACGAGGTCGAACAGCTCGGGATCGCGCTCCCAGCCGCCCGCGAGCTGCGGCGTGAGCGAGGACGTGGCCCAGGTGTCCATGACGTCGTGCTCGCCGATGAAGCCGTTCGGCTCGCCGCGCTGCGACTCCTCGTAGCCGGGGGCCGGCGCCGACGACGGGTCGATCGGCAGCATCTCCGGGGTGGCGAGGATGGGCTCGTCGAACACGGGGTCGCCCGAGCCGTCGATCGGGTACCAGACCGGGATCGGCACGCCGAAGAAGCGCTGGCGCGAGACGAGCCAGTCGCCCGACAGGCCGCCGACCCAGTTCTCGTAGCGCACGCGCATGAAGTCGGGGTGCCAGTCGATCTCGCGGCCGCGGTCGACCAGCTTCGACTTCAACGCCTCGTCACGTGCGCCGTTGACGATGTACCACTGGCGCGTCGACACGATCTCGAGCGGGCGGTCGCCCTTCTCGAAGAACTTGACCGGGTGGGTGATCGCCTTCGGGTCGGCGAGGAGATCGCCGGACTCGCGAAGGAGGTCGACCACGGCCTGCTTGGCGGAGAACGGGGTCTTGCCGGCGAGCTTCGCGTAGGCCTCGCGTCCGGCCTCGGTGGTGATGGCCTCGGGCGCCTCGGCGATGACACGGCCGTCGAAGCCGATGATCGCGCGGTTGGGCAGGTTCAGCTCGCGCCACCAGACGACGTCGGTCACGTCGCCGAACGTGCAGATCATGGCGATGCCGGTGCCCTTGTCCTTCTGGGCGAGGTGGTGGGCCACGACGGGGACCTCCACGCCGAACACGGGCGTGGTGACGGTCGTGCCGAAGAGCGGCTGGTATCGCTCGTCGTCGGGGTGCGCGACCAAGGCCACGCACGCGGGGATCAGTTCGGGCCGGCTCGTCTCGATCTCGACGTGCCCGCCGTCGGGCTTCGCGAAGGCGACCCGGTGGTAGTGCCCGGGCTGCTCGCGGTCCTCGAGTTCGGCCTGCGCGACGGCGGTGCGGAACGTGACGTCCCACAGGGTGGGCGCGAGGGCCTGGTAGGCCTCGCCGCGCTCGACGTTGCGGAGGAACGCGAGCTGCGAGGTGAAGAGCGCCTCGTCGGCGATGGTGCGATACGTCTGAGTCCAGTCCACCGAGATCGCGAGCTGGCGGAACAGCGCCTCGAACTGCTGCTCGTCCTCGGCGGTGAGGCGCTCGCAGAGCTCGATGAAGTTGCGGCGGCTGATCGGCTTCTGGTCGGCGGCCTTGATGCTCTTGCCCTCGCCCCCCTCGTGCGGCGGCGTGAAGTCGGCCTCGTACGGCAGCGACGGGTCGCAGCGCACGCCGTAGTAGTTCTGCACCCGGCGCTCGGTGGGAAGGCCGTTGTCGTCCCAGCCGATCGGGTAGAAGACGTGCTTGCCCCGCATCCGCTGGAAGCGCGCCACGAGGTCGGTGTGCGTGTACGAGAACACGTGCCCGATGTGCAGGGAGCCGGACGCGGTCGGCGGCGGAGTGTCGATCGAGTACATGCACTCGCGCGTCGCCCCGGTGCGGTCGAACCGGTAGGTGCCCTCGGTCTCCCAGACCCCGCCCCACTTCGTCTCGAGGCCCTCGAGGGCGGGCTTGTCGGGAATGCGCGCGGTGTCGGTCATGATGCTCCGATTCGGTATGTGCGGCACCGAGTCCGTTGGGGTGCCTGAATGTGCGACGATCAAGCCTAGCGGAGTGCGCCGAACACCGCGCTGACCGGCGACATCCGACGGCGGACACGGCGGATGCCGCGGGGCGACACGTCCCCGCGGCATCCGGTGCGCGTCAGGCCGCGGCGGGCTCGACCTCGCGGCCGTCCTCGGCGATCGGGGCGTGCCGCATGCGGCTCGCCGCCCACGCGGAGACCAGCGTGATCGCCGAGAGCAGTGCGAGCACGACGCCGGGGTGCCACCACACGTATCCGGTCGACTCGCCGAGCAGCGTCGTGAGCAGCGGGATGAACCCGCTCACGGCCGCGGCCACCGCGTAGGCGACCGACAGCGCCGAGTAGCGGTAGTGGTCGGCGAAGAGGTCGTTCATGAGCCCGCCGAGCGCGGCCCACGACATGGTCGGCAGGATGCCGCCGACGATCATCGTGCCCACGAGCACGGGGAAGCTCGCGAACTGGAGCAGCCAGTACATCGGGAACGTGATCAGCAGGGTGCCGATCGCGCCGTAGGCGACGACCCGCGCGGAGCCGATCCGCGTCGCCCACCAGCCGAAGAGCGGGATCGTCACCAGCTGCAGCAGGCCGCCGATCGTCGTCGCCACGAGCAGGTCCTGGAAGCTGAAGCCCAGCGTGCCGACGCCGTAGTTGATCGTGTACGTGTTCATCAGCGAGTACGAGCCGATGCCGAGCAGGGCGGCGCCGAACGCGACGACCAGTGCGACGGGCTGCGCACGGAACATGGTCGCGAACGGCACGCGGTCGCGGCGCTGCTCCGACACGACCGTCTTGAAGACCGGCGTCTCGTCGATCGTGAGCCGGAGGTAGAGCGAGACGAGCAGCAGCGGGATCGCGAGGAGGAACGGGATGCGCCAGCCCCAGGCGGCGAGCTCCTCGGCCGGCAGCGCCAGGGTCATGACGATGAACACGACGGCGGAGAGGATCGAGCCGACCGGCGAGCCGAGCTGCGGGACGGCGGCGTAGAACGCGCGCTTGACCGGGCTCGAGTGCTCGGTCGCGAGCAGGATGGAGCCGCCCCACTCGCCGCCGAGGGAGAGGCCCTGTGCGACGCGCAGGAGTACGAGCAGCACGGCGCCGAGCCACCCGGCCTGGGCGTAGGTCGGCAGCAGGCCGATGAGGCCCGTGGCGACGCCCATGATCGCGACGGTCCAGAGCAGGGTCGCCCGGCGGCCGAGGCGGTCGCCCATGTGGCCGAAGATCACCGCGCCGAGCGGGCGCACGACGAAGGCGACGCCGACCGTCGCGAACGCGGCGAGCGTGCCGCCGAACCGCCCGAGCGGGTCGAAGAACAGGGGACCGATGAAGTAGGCGCTGAAGTACGCGAAGACGTAGAAGTCGAAGGACTCGAGCGAGGTCCCGATCATCGACGCCCAGGCCACGCGGCGCACGGGCGACGAGGCGGGCGGGAGGGACGTGGGGGAGGGGGGTGCGGTGGTCACGGGGAGCCATCCTGACAGCGCGGGGAGGGCGGGACAAGCCGATTGAACTATTCGCACTAGCACAAGGCATTGAACTGCGCGGTCGACGGGCGTACCGTCGAGGCGTGCGGATCCGACTCGACCCCGCCGCGCCCGGCCCGATCTTCGAGCGCCTCGCCGACGCCGTCCGTGCGGCGATCGTCGACGGCCGCATCGGATACGGGGAGCGACTGCCCCCGGCGAGGGCGCTCGCCCGGACGCTCGACGTCAACGTCCACACGGTGCTGCGGGCCTACCGGATGCTCCGCGACGAGGGGTTCATCGACCTGCATCCCGGGCGCGGGGCCACGGTCGCCAAGCGGCTCGGACACCACACCGCGCTCGCCGGCGCCATCCACGACCTCGTCGAGGAGGCCCGGCTGAACGGGGTGGACGAGCCCGCGCTGCTCGCGCTCGTGCGCGCGGCCTGGCGCTGAGCGCGAGGACGCGGTTCCGGCGAGCGACGGCACCGCGCCGCACGGTACGATGGTCGGCAACGACATCGATCCGGCCATCACCGGGGAGTCTTCGGAAGAACGCGGAACGGCCGCCCCGGCGGCCGGGCCGTCAGTAGAACCGAACGGGTCCAGCCCGTCACAGCTGACGAACGAGCGGCTCCGGCATCGCCGGGGCAAGCGGGGTGGTACCGCGGAGGGGTTCGACGAACCCGCCGTCCTCGTGAACCGGCGAATCCCGACCAGGAGCGAGCGTTGTACCCCAAGGGCCACGATCCCGAGCAGCAGTCCGTCACGCCGTCGCCGTCCTTCCCGGCGATCGAGCAGGAGGTGCTCGCCCACTGGAAGGCCGACGCCACCTTCCAGGCCTCGATCGACCAGCGCGACGGCGCCGAGGAATGGGTCTTCTACGACGGCCCGCCGTTCGCGAACGGGCTGCCGCACTACGGCCACCTGCTCACCGGATACGCGAAGGACGTCTTCCCGCGTTTCCAGACCATGCGCGGCAAGCAGGTCCACCGTCGGTTCGGCTGGGACACGCACGGCCTGCCCGCCGAGCTCGAGGCCGAGCGGCAGCTCGGCATCACCGACAAGAGCGAGATCGAGCGCATGGGCATCGCGGCCTTCAACCAGGCCGCCCGCGACGCCGTGCTCCGCTACACCGAGGAGTGGGAGGCGTACGTCACCCGGCAGGCGCGATGGGTCGACTTCGAGCACGACTACAAGACGCTCGACGTGACCTTCATGGAGTCGGTGATCTGGGCCTTCGCGCAGCTGCACGAGAAGGGGCTCGCCTACGAGGGGCACCGCGTGCTGCCCTACTGCTGGCGCGACCAGACGCCGCTGTCGAACCACGAGCTCCGCATGGACGACGACGTCTACAAGATGCGCCAGGACCAGACCGTCACGGTCACCTTCCCGCTCACCGGTGCGAAGGCCGAGTCGCTCGGCCTGACGGCCGTGCGGGCTCTGGCCTGGACGACGACGCCGTGGACGCTCCCGACGAACTTCGCCCTCGCGGTCGGACCGGACATCGAGTACGCCGTCGTGCCGGCGGGCCCGAACGGCACGCCCGACGCCACGGTGCTGCGCGAGGGCTCGGACGCGGCATCCGACACCGAGGTGCTCGGTGCCGAGTACCTCATCGCGCGCGACCTGGTCGGCAACTACGCGAAGGAGCTCGGCTACGAGTCGGCCGACGACGCGCGCGCCGCGATCGAGCGCACCGTGCGCGGTGCCGAGCTCGAGGGCGTCACCTACGACCGTCTCTTCGACTACTACGCCGACGTCGAGCGCTGGGGCCTCGAGAACGCGTGGAGCATCCTCGTCGCCGACTACGTCACGACCGAGGACGGCACGGGCATCGTGCACCAGGCCCCCGCCTACGGCGAGGAGGACCAGAAGGCGTGCGAGGCGGCCGGCATCCCGGTCATCCTCTCCGTCGACGAGGGCGGGAGGTTCCTGCCCGAGGTGACGGATGTCGCGGGGCTCCTCTGGAGCGACGCGAACAAGCCCCTCACGCAGCTGCTCAGGGCCGAGGGCCGGCTCCTGCGCCAGGCGAGCTACGAGCACTCCTACCCGCACTGCTGGCGCTGCCGGAACCCGCTCATCTACCGCGCCGTGTCGAGCTGGTTCGTCCGCGTGCCCGAGTTCCGCGGGCGCATGGAGGAGCTGAACCAGCAGGTCGAGTGGGTGCCCGCCAACGTCAAGGACGGCCAGTTCGGCAAGTGGCTCGCGGGCGCGCGCGACTGGTCGATCAGCCGGAACCGCTACTGGGGCTCGCCGATCCCGGTGTGGAAGAGCGACGACCCGGCGTACCCGCGCGTCGACGTGTACGGATCGCTCGAGGAGCTCGAGCGCGACTTCGGCCGACTGCCGCTGAACCAGCACGGCGAGCCCGACCTGCACCGGCCGTACATCGACGAGCTGACCCGGCCGAACCCCGACGACCCGACGGGGCGGAGCACGATGCGCCGCATCCCCGACGTGCTCGACGTGTGGTTCGACTCCGGCTCGATGCCGTTCGCGCAGGTGCACTACCCGTTCGAGAACCGCGAGTGGTTCGACACCCACAGCCCGGCCGACTTCATCGTCGAGTACATCGGGCAGACGCGCGGCTGGTTCTACACGCTGCACGTGCTCTCCACGGCGCTCTTCGACCGCCCGGCGTTCGAGAACGTCGTGAGCCACGGCATCGTGCTCGGCAACGACGGGCAGAAGATGTCGAAGTCGCTGCGCAACTACCCCGACGTGAACGAGGTCTTCGACCGCGACGGCTCCGATGCGATGCGCTGGTTCCTGATGTCCAGCTCGGTGCTCCGCGGCGGCAACCTCGTCGTCACCGAGGAGGGCATCCGCGAGGGCGTGCGGCAGTTCATGCTGCCGCTCTGGAGCACGTGGTACTTCTTCTCGCTCTACGCCAACTCGGCGCGCGAGGGCGGCTACGAGGCCGCACGCCGCACCGATTCGACCGACGTGCTCGACCGGTACCTGCTCGCGAAGCTGCGCGACCTCGTCGAGTCCGTCACGGCCGACCTCGAGGCGTTCGACTCGCCCCTGGCCGCGCAGAAGCTGCGCGACTTCGGCGACGTGCTCACGAACTGGTACGTGCGCCGCTCGCGCGACCGGTTCTGGGAGGGCGTCGGCGAGGACGGCACGGGCGCCGAGGCGTTCGACACGCTCGCCACCGTGCTCGAGACGCTCACGCGCCTCGCGGCGCCGCTGCTCCCGCTGGTGACCGAGAAGGTCTGGCGCGGGCTCACCGGCGGCCGCAGCGTGCACCTGGCCGACTGGCCGGAGGCGGAGGAGTTCCCGGCCGACCCCGAGCTCGTCGCGGCGATGGACGCGGTGCGCGAGGTCACGGGTGCGGTGCTCGCGCTGCGCAAGCAGGCGGGGCGCCGGGTGCGCCTGCCGCTCGCGTCGCTCACGGTCGTGACGGCGGATGCCGCGGCCCTCGCGCCGTTCGAGGCGATCCTGCGCGACGAGCTCAACGTCAAGCGCGTCGAGCTCGTCGCCCTCGACGAGTCCAGCGCGGCGGCCTACGGCGTGACCAAGCGCCTGACGGTCAACGCGCGCGCCGCCGGCCCCCGTCTCGGCAAGCAGGTCCAGCAGGCCATCGGCGCCGCCCGGTCGGGCGACTGGTCGGTCGACGGCGACGCGGTCGTCGCGGGCGGCATCGCGCTCGAGCCCGGCGAGTACGACCTCGTCCTCGAGGCCGGCGGCGCCGACGCCGACGGGTCGGCGCTGGGGCTGCTCGCCGACGGCGGGTTCGCGCTGCTCGAGATCGCCACGACGCCCGAACTGGAGGCCGAGGGCATGGCGCGCGACATCGTCCGCGCGGTGCAGGAGTCGCGCAAGGCGGCGGGCCTCGAGGTCGGCGACCGGATCCGGCTGACGCTCGCACTCGATGCGCCGAGCGCCGCCGCGGCCCGGGCGCACCGCGACCTGATCACCGGCGAGACGCTCGCGGTCGACCTGGACGTCCGGGACCTCGACGACGCCGAGGCCGACGCGGTCAAGCCGCTCGCCGGAGGCACGCGCGTACGGATCGGGGTGGAGAAGGCATGACGATCGAGTCCACGCCCGAGGACCGCGACGCGGCCGACGCCGTCTACGCGGCGCTGCTCGACCGGATCGGCGAGGCCGCTCCGCAGCCGCGACTCGACGCGACGCAGCGGGCCGTCGAGCTGCTCGGCGACCCGCACCGCGCGGCTCCCGTCATCCACCTCACGGGCACGAACGGCAAGACCTCGACGAGTCGCATGATCGAGTCGATCCTGCGCGCGCAGGGCCTGCGGACCGGGCTGCTCACGAGCCCGCACCTCTCGCGCTTCACCGAGCGCATCCGGATCGACGGCGAACCCATCGCCGACGAGGCGGTCGCTCGCATCTGGGACGAGATCACTCCCGTGATCGAACTCGTCGACGCCGAGCTCATCGCGCGCGGCGAGGCGGCCCTCACCTTCTTCGAGGCCCTCACGGTACTGGGCTTCGCCGCGTTCGCCGACGCACCCGTCGACGTCGTCGTGCTCGAGGTCGGGATGGGCGGCGAGTGGGACTCCACGAACGTCGCCGACGGGCAGGTCGCCGTGATCACGCCGATCGCGATCGACCACGCCGACCGCCTCGGACGAACGGTGGCGGAGATCGCCTGCACCAAGGCCGGCATCATCAAGCCGGGCGCCGAGGTCGTGACGGCCTTCCAGGAGCCCGAGGCGCTGCAGGCGCTGAGCGATGCGGCCGAGCGCAACGAGGCGAGCCTCGCGGTCGAGGGCGGCGCGTTCGCCGTGCTCGATTCGAAGGTCGCCGTCGGCGGCCAGCTCGTCACCATCCGCGGGCTCGCGGGGGAGTACCGCGACCTCGCGCTGCCGCTCTACGGGCGTCACCAGGCGGAGAACGCCGCCGTGGCGGTCGCGGCCGCCGAGGCGTTCCTCGGCCGCGCCGTGCGCCTGGCCGACGAGGTGCTCGAGACCGGGTTCGCCGAGGTGACCTCGCCCGGCCGGCTGCACCTCGTCTCCACCGATCCGACCGTCCTCGTGGACGCCGCGCACAACCCGCACGGCGCCGCGGCGCTCGTCCAGGCGCTGGAGGAGTACTTCGACTTCGACGAGCTCGTCATCGTGCTCGGCGTGCTCGGCGACAAGGACGCCGAGGGCATCGCGAGCGCGCTGGCGCCGACCGGTGCGCACGTGATCGCGACCCGGTCCGATTCCGATCGTGCCATCGACCCGGAGCGACTCGCCGAGCGGATCGCTCCGGTGCTCGGACCCGACCGGGTCGGGACCGCCGAGCGACTCGACGACGCGCTCGACGAGGCGCGGGAGTGGGCATCGCGTGGCGAGAAGCGCGGCGTGGTCGTGACCGGCTCGGTCACGCTCGTCGCCGACGTCCTCGAGATCGCCGAGGACCGCGGTTGGAGCGGCCGGTGACCGGCGACGCGCGGCGGGCGCGCCGCGAGCGTTCGGTGCGCGAGAGCCTCGCGTCGATCGTGCTCGTCTTCGAGGTCGTCGTCGTCTTCCTCGCGGCCCTCGTGATCTGGGGACTCTCGCGTGAGGACGGCGGCGCGTTCGGGCTGCCCTCGTGGGCGCCGCTGGTCGCGGGCGGTCTCGTCATCGCCGGCCTCGCCCTCACCATCCCGCTGCTCCGGTACGAATGGGGGTACCTGCTGGGCTGGGCCCTGCAGGTGCTGCTCCTCGCGTCCGGGCTGCTCAACCCCGCGATGTTCGTCGTCGGCGCGCTGTTCGGCGGCATGTGGGCCTACTGCATGATCGTCGGCGCGCGCATCGACCGTGCCCGGGCGGCCCAGGCCGCCGCGGAGCAGGACCAAGGAAAGGAACCCTCATGACCACCGCCATCGAAGAGACCCTCGTCCTCGTGAAGCCCGACGGGGTGGCCCGCAACCTCACCGGCGAGATCCTCCGTCGCATCGAGGACAAGGGCTACTCGCTCGTCGACATCCGGATGGTGCAGCCCAGCCGCGACATCCTCGCCGAGCACTACGCCGAGCACGAGGGCAAGCCCTTCTACGAGCCGCTCCTCGAGTTCATGGAGTCGGGCCCCGTCGTCGCCATGCGCGTGGCCGGCAACCGGGTCATCGAGGGCGTGCGCGTGCTCGCGGGCGCCACCGACCCGACCACGGCCCTCCCCGGCACCATCCGCGGCGACTTCGGCCGCGACTGGGGGCTCGCCGTGCAGCAGAACCTCATCCACGGCTCCGACTCGGTGGAGTCCGCCGAGCGCGAGCTCGCACTCTGGTTCGCCTGAGGCGGCGCGTGCTCGGCCTGCGGGGCCGCGACGTCCGGTGCGCCGGATGCCGCGGCCCCGCCGCCGCCCGCGGCACCGCTCCGAGCGACGCGCTCCGGGTCAGAACAGGTTCTGCAGGTCGATGAGGACGCGGGGGATCGCGTTCATCTGCGCCTGGGCCAGCACGATCACGATCGCGTACGTCACCGCCGTCACGACGACGATCCAGTTCAGCCCGACCGCGCCGAACCGCCGAGCTCCCGGGGCGTCGCCGTAGACGCCCTCGCGGAGGTTGCGGAAGGTCACGGCCCAGAACGTGGGGATCGTCACGGCCCAGGTCAGCATGCACCAGGGGCAGAGCACGTCGAGCACGTAGATGCTCTGGTAGATGAGCCAGCCGACGAACACCAGCGCGCCGGCCACGCCGGCGTTCAACCCGATCCAGAACCACCGGGGGAACCGCGACCCAGCCAGCAGCGCCACGCCGATCGTGATGACGACCGGCCAGGCCATGAGGCCGACGAACGGGTTGGGGAAGCCGAACACGCTGCCCTGCCACGAGGCGAGGTTCGTGCTGCAGCCGACGAGCACGCCGACGTTGCAGTTCGGGACGTGCGTCGGGTCGGCCAGCGTGAGCACCTTCTCGAGCGAGAGCTCGAAGGTCGCGAGGAGCCCGAGTGCCCCCGCGACGACGAGGAAGACGGCGAACGCGACGGGCCTGGACGAGCGGGGGGAGTCGGGCATGACCCGATTCTGGCACGCCGGTTCGACGGTCCACCGGGAGAGCGTGCGATAATCGATGCAGTCGCCCGGGCCGCGCCCGGAGCGGCGCCAACGGAGGCTTCGAGGATGCACCGCATCCCACCCCGCGGATGAACCGCGAGATTTGGCGTCACCGGCACCCGCCGGGCGCAGCAGAGTAAGGATTGGTGGCCCAGCGCGAGTCGCGTGAGGGCCGCTCCGAGGAGTACGGGAACGATGGCGCGGCCGTCGATCCCGGTGTAGGAGTGCACCAGAGATGGTGGAAGACAACGCAACACCGCCGAACGCACCCGAGGGTGATTCGACCCGCCGACGCGGCAGCCTGTTCGGCTCGCGCCGGGCAGGGTCCCGCCGAGCCCAGGTCGTGCCGCGTGCCGCCGACGACGCGGCGGCCCCGGTCGACGAGGCCGCGGTCGCGGACGGCGTCGACGCGGCGACCACCGCCGGCCGCGTCGCCTCCGAGGCGACGCCGGCGACGGCGGAGGCCGATTCCGAGCCGACCGAGCCGACGGCGGACGAGCGCCAGTCGTCGGACGCGGACGACGCTGAGGACGTGGCGTCGGACGCGCCGGCCGACGACCGGGCCGACGCCGATGACGCGACGCCTCGAGCGCCCGAGCCGGCTGACGGAGACGCCGACGCCGACGCCACCGGGGGTGGCTCCGGAACGACCGACGCGGCCGAGGACGGCGGCGAGCCCGAGGCCGGGTCGCCCATCCCGTCGGAGCTGAGCACCACCTCGCTGATCTTCCATGCTCCGCCGGTGTTCGAGCTGCCCGCCCAGCGCGAGCGCACGGAGCGCGGCGATCGCGGGGACCGCTCCGGCGAGCGCGAGGCGGCCGAGCGCGAGGGTTCGAACGTGCGCCGTCGGTCCCGTCGCCGTAGCGGCGAGGAGTCGCGCGCGAACGGCGACGACCCCGCGAACACCGTCGTCAAGGTCCGCAAGCCCCGCGAGCCCGAGCTCATCACCGAGCCCCAGAAGGTGAAGGGCTCCACGCGCCTCGAGGCGAAGAAGCAGCGCCGCCGGGACGGCCGCGACGCCGGCCGCCGCCGGGCCGTCATCACCGAGGCCGAGTTCCTGGCCCGCCGCGAGTCCGTCGACCGGCAGATGGTCGTGCGGCAGAAGGGCGGCCGCATCCAGATCGGCGTCCTCGAGGACGACGTGCTCGTCGAGCACTACGTGGCGCGCAACCAGGACGCGTCGCTCATCGGCAACGTCTACCTCGGTCGCGTGCAGAACGTGCTCCCCTCGATGGAGGCCGCGTTCGTCGACATCGGCCGGGGCCGCAACGCGGTCCTGTACTCGGGCGAGGTCGACTGGGACGCCGCCGCCGAGAACGGCGAGAAGAACCAGCCGCGCCGGATCGAGCTCGCGCTGAAGCCCGGCGACCGCGTGCTCGTCCAGGTCACCAAGGACCCGGTGGGTCACAAGGGCGCGCGCCTCACCAGCCAGATCTCCCTGCCCGGCCGCTACCTCGTGTACGTGCCCAACGGCTCGATGAACGGCATCAGCCGCAAGCTCCCCGACACCGAGCGCGCGCGCCTGAAGAAGATCCTCAAGGAGGTCCTCCCCGAGAACCAGGGCGTGATCGTCCGCACCGCGGCCGAGGGCGCCACCGAGGAGCAGCTCACGCGCGACGTCAATCGCCTGGTCTCGCAGTGGAAGGACGTCTCCGCCACGGTCGAGAAGGTGCAGGCTCCGGCGTTGCTGCACTCGGAGCCCGACCTGCTCATCAAGATCGTCCGAGACGTCTTCAACGAGGACTTCCAGAAGATGATCATCTCCGGCGACGACGCGCGTCGGACGATCGAGAAGTACCTCGGCCAGGTCGCACCCGACCTCCTCGAGCGCGTGGAGGCCTACGAGGGCGAGCGCGACGCGTTCGACGAGTTCCGCATCAGCGAGCAGATCGACAAGGCGCTCGAGCGCAAGGTGTGGCTGCCGTCCGGCGGCTCGCTGATCATCGACCGCACCGAGGCGATGACGGTCATCGACGTCAACACCGGCAAGTTCGTCGGCTCGGGCGGCAATCTCGAGGAGACCGTCACCAAGAACAACCTCGAGGCGGCCGAGGAGATCGTCCGCCAGCTGCGCCTGCGCGACATCGGCGGCATCATCGTCGTCGACTTCATCGACATGGTGCTCGAGTCCAACCGCGACCTCGTGCTGCGGCGTCTGGTCGAGTGCCTGTCGCGCGACCGGACGAAGCACCAGGTCGCGGAGGTCACCTCGCTCGGCCTCGTGCAGATGACCCGCAAGAAGCTCGGCCTGGGCCTGCTGGAGTCGTTCAGCGAGCCGTGCGAGGTGTGCGCCGGACGGGGCATCATCGTGCACCACGAGCCGATCGCCAAGCACCGCGCACCGCAGCAGGTCGAGCGCCGGCGCAACCGCGGCGGCGGCGGAGGCGGCGGCGCCGCCGGTGGGAGTGGCGGCGGCGGAGCCTCGCAGTCCCAGCAGGCGGTCGACAAGGCGCATCAGGGCACCCACAGCATCACCGACGACGTGAAGAACGCGCTCGCGCAGATCGCGGCGTCGACGGTCTCGCACCAGGAGCAGCGGCCCGCCGCGGAGGCCGACGGCGCTGCCGTCGCCCCGGCGGGCACGGCCGAGGGGTCCGCGCCCGCCGCGGCGTCGTCCGATGCGCCGCGCAGCGAGGGCGGGTCCTCGCGCTCGGGTCGCCGCGGTCGTCGCCGAGCCTCGCGTGGATCCGGGACGACCCCGCAGGGCGGCGAGCGGACGAGCGGCGAGGAGCGTGCCGCGGAGGCCGGTCGAGCCGGCGCGTCGCGCGAGCCGGCCCCGGCCGCCGCGTCGGAGGCTCCGGCATCCGAGGCTCCCGCGGAGCGGCCGGCCCCGATCATCGACCTGCCCGAGGCGGCTCCCGCGCGTCGCGAGCGTCCGTCGGGGACGAGCGACCCCGAGGCGCTCCTCGGTTCGGTGCTCGACGCGCTGCCGTCGCCGAAGGCGGCCGGGGAGGGGCGCTCGCGTTCCAAGAGCCGTCGCGTGACGACCGCAGCGCTCAGCCCGACGGGCGCACCGCCGGTGATCACGCGGCCCGACGAGCCCGCCGCGGACTCGGAGGCGGAGTCAGGCGCCGAGTGATCGGCGCCGGTCTCGCGGCCTGACGCGGAGCCCGCTCGCTGCGAGGCGGCGGACGAGTTCGCGGGCCGGTACTGGTTCCGCCCCGGCCGCGACGAGCTCGTCGTACCGCTCGGCGGGCACGTCGTAGTGGTCGAGGTCGAAGCCGCGTCGCGGGATGCCCTCGCGGTCCGCGAACGCGACGAGCTCGTCGATCGACGTGTCGCTCACCAGGTGCGACCACACGGTGCCGTGCTTCGGCCAGAGGGGCGGGTCGATGAGCACGGCCATGCGGCGAGTGTACGCCGCGGTTCGGTGCCCGAGACCCGGGAGCCGACACGCGGTCGGCGCGCGTTTGACCGCTCTCAGGAACCTCCGGTAGACTCTCCCGTTGGTGCCACCGGCTTATCCCGGCGGGCACGCACAGTTTTCTGGCAGTGACGACCCTCATTCCCGCTGGGGTCATCCGCGCAGTGACATCCCATCCCAGGCAGTCGGAGTCCGATGGACTCCCCAGAGATAGGTACGAGAAGTGGTTTACGCAGTAGTGCGCGCCGGTGGTCGGCAGGAGAAGGTCGAGGTCGGCACCATCGTGACGATGGACCGGATCAAGGCCGACAAGGACGGCAACGTGCAGCTCACGCCCGTCCTCCTCGTCGACGGCGACAAGATCACCTCCGACGCGAAGTCGCTCGCCAAGATCACGGTCACGGCCGAGGTCCTGAACGACCTTCGCGGTCCGAAGATCGTGATCCAGAAGTTCAAGAACAAGACCGGCTACAAGAAGCGCCAGGGCCACCGTCAGGAGCTCACGCGCGTCAAGATCACCGGCATCAAGTAACGGCCAGAGGAGACAGGGACAATGGCACACAAGAAGGGTGCGAGCTCCACTCGCAACGGTCGTGACTCGAACGCGCAGTACCTCGGCGTGAAGCGCTTCGGTGGTCAGGTCGTCAAGGCCGGCGAGATCCTCGTCCGCCAGCGCGGCACCCACTTCCACCCCGGTGCGGGTGTGGGTCGCGGCGGCGACGACACGCTGTTCGCCCTCGAGGCGGGCGCGGTCGAGTTCGGCAAGAAGGGCGGCCGCAAGGTCGTGAACATCGTCACGGTCGACGCGTAAGCGAGATCGGTTTCGTGAGGGCGGGCTTCGGCTCGCCCTCACGCGTTTCCTGAGAGGAGGGCAGCGGCATGGTGAGCTTCGTCGACCAGGTCAAGCTGTTCCTGCGCGCCGGTCACGGCGGCAATGGCTGCGTCTCGGTGCGCCGAGAGAAGTTCAAGCCGCTCGCCGGCCCCGACGGCGGCAACGGCGGTGACGGCGGCGACATCGTGCTCGTCGCCGACCCGCAGGTGACGACCCTGCTCGCGTACCACGGGCGTCCGCACCGCTCCTCCGAGAACGGCCAGCCCGGCCAGGGCGACAACCGATCCGGTTCCGCCGGCGTCGACCTCGAGCTGCCCGTTCCCGTCGGCACGGTCGTGAAGGACGAGGACGGCCTCGAGCTCGCCGACCTCACCGAACCGGGCACGCGCGTCGTGATCGCCCAGGGCGGTCAGGGCGGACTCGGCAACGCGGCGCTCGCGACGACGAAGCGCAAGGCGCCCGGATTCGCGCTGCTCGGCACGCCCGGCTTCGAGGGCGAGGTCACCCTCGAGCTCAAGACGATCGCCGACGTGGCCCTCGTCGGCTTCCCCTCGGCGGGCAAGTCGAGCCTGATCGCGGCGATGTCGGCCGCACGGCCGAAGATCGCCGACTACCCCTTCACCACGCTGCACCCGAACCTCGGCGTCGTGCAGGCGGGCGACCACCGGTTCACCGTCGCCGACGTGCCGGGACTCATCGAGGGCGCGAGCGAGGGCAAGGGCCTCGGACTCGAGTTCCTCCGCCACGTCGAGCGCTGCTCGGCGCTGCTGCACGTGCTCGACTGCGCGACGCTCGAGCCCGGTCGCGACCCGATCAGCGACCTCGACGTCATCCTCGCGGAGCTCGGGGCCTACGAGGTCCCCGAGGGCCAGGTGCCGCTGCTGCAGCGACCCCAGCTCGTCGCGCTCAACAAGGTCGACGTGCCGGAGGCGCGCGAACTGGCGGACTTCGTGCGGCCGGAGCTGGAGTCGCGCGGGTACCGCGTGTTCGAGATCTCCACGGTCAGCCACGAGGGCCTGCGACAGCTCGGCTTCGCGCTCGGCGAGGTCGTCGACGCGGCCCGCGCGGAGGCGGCCGCCGAGCCCGAGGCGCCGCGCATCGTGCTGCGCCCGCGCGCGGTCAAGGAGGCCGAGTTCGTGGTCCGCCCCGAGGGCGGCAGCTACGGCACCATCTACCGCGTGCTGGGCGCGAAGCCCGAGCGCTGGGTCGCGCAGACCGACTTCCAGAACGACGAGGCCGTCGGCTACCTCGCCGACCGGCTCGCGCGCCTGGGCGTGGAGGAGGAACTCGTCCGCGCCGGTGCCGTCGCCGGGTCGACCGTCGTGATCGGCCCGGGCGCGGGTGTGGTGTTCGACTGGGAGCCGACCCTCACCTCGACCGCGGAGCTCATCACGTCGCCGCGCGGGTCCGACGACCGACTCGACGAGCGTCGCCGGGCGACCCGAGCCGAGCGTCGCAGCGACTACCACGAGCGCATGGATGCCAAGGCCGAGGCGCGTGCCGAGCTCGAGCGCGAGCGCGAGGCGGGGATCTGGAGCGACGAGGACGAGGACCGGGCATGACCCGTCTGACCCGCGACGGCATCGCCTCGGCGCGCCGGATCGTCGTGAAGGTCGGATCCTCCTCGATCTCCGGCGCGAACGTCGGGCAGATCGCCCCGCTCGTCGACGCCCTCGCGGCCGCGCACGAGCGCGGCGCCGAGGTCATGCTCGTCTCGTCGGGCGCGATCGCGACCGGCATGCCCTACCTGCAGCTCGACGCCCGGCCCGACGACCTCGCGACGCAGCAGGCCGCGGCGTCCGTCGGGCAGAACATCCTCATCTTCCGGTACCAGGAGTCGCTGCGCCGGTACCGCATCGTGGCCGGGCAGGTGCTCCTCACGGCCGGCGACCTCGAGAACCCCACGCACCGGCTCAACGCGCAGCGCGCGATGGAGCGGCTGCTGGGCCTCCGGATCCTGCCGATCGTCAACGAGAACGACACGGTCGCGACCCACGAGATCCGGTTCGGCGACAACGACCGGCTCGCGGCGCTCGTCGCCGAGCTCACCGGCGCCGACCTGCTCGTGCTCCTCTCCGACGTCGACGCGCTCTACACCCGTCCGCCGCATGTCGAGGGCGCCGAGCGCATCGCGCACGTCCCGTACGGCGACGAGCTCGCGGGCGTCGAGATCGGATCGGTCGGTCGCGCGGGCGTGGGCACCGGCGGCGCGGAGACCAAGGTCTCCGCCGCTCGGATCGCGGCGGCCTCCGGGACCGGCGTCCTCGTGACCGCGACGTCGCTCGTGGCCGAAGCGCTCGCCGGTGCGCCCATCGGCACGTGGTTCGAGCCGGCCGACGACTGACGTCACACGGCGGCATCCGGGTCCGCACGCCGAACTAGGCTGGCAGCATGACCGACCTGCGCACCGCCCCCGCCGACCTCGCCGAGGTGCTCGACGCGCGCCTGGCCGCCGCGAAGGATGCCGCGCGACGACTCGCGCGAGCGACCACGGCCGAGAAGGATGCCGCGCTCGAGGCGATCGCGGCCCTGCTGCGGGCTCGGGCCGACGACATCGTCGCGGCGAACCGCGCTGACCTCGATGCGGGCCGGGCCGCGGGGATCGGCACCGGGCTGCTCGACCGGCTGACGCTCGACGCCTCGCGCATCGACGCCATCGCCGATGCCGTGCTCGACGTCGTGCAGCTCGGCGACCCGGTCGGCGAGACCGTGAGCGGACGAACCCTTCCGAACGGCGTCCGCATCGAGCAGGTGCGCGTGCCGCTCGGCGTGGTCGGGGCGATCTACGAGGCGCGTCCCAACGTGACCGTCGACATCGCCGCCCTCGCGCTGAAGAGCGGGAACGCGGTGGCGCTCCGCGGCGGGTCGGCCGCCGAGCGGACGAACGCCGTGCTCGTCGACGTGCTGCGCGAGGCGATCGCCTCGACGGGGCTGCCGGGCGACGTCGTCCAGACCGTCGACGACTTCGGACGCGACGGCGCCCGCCATCTGATGCGCGCGCGCGAGCACGTCGACGTCCTGATCCCGCGGGGGAGCGCCTCGCTCATCCGCGCGGTGGTCGACGAGGCGACCGTGCCGGTGATCGAGACCGGCGCCGGCGTCGTGCACATGTTCCTCGACGAGAGCGCGCGCGAGGACTGGGCCGTCGACCTGGTGCACAATGCGAAGGTGCAGCGGCCGAGCGTCTGCAACGCGCTCGAGACCCTGCTGGTGCACGCGGATGCCGCCGACCGGCTCCTGCCGCCCGTGATCGCCCGGCTCGAGGCCTCGGGCGTGACCGTGCACGGCGACGAGCGGGTGCGTGCCATCCACCCCGGTGCCCTGCCCACGACCGACGAGGACTGGGCGATCGAGCACATGAGCCTCGATCTCAACGTCGGGGTCGTCGATTCGCTCGACGACGCGCTCGCGCACATCCGGCGGTACTCGACGCGCCACACGGAGTCGATCGTGACCAACGACCTCGGCAACGCGGAGCGCTTCCTCGACGAGGTCGATGCCGCGGCCGTGATGGTCAACGCCTCGACCCGGTTCACCGACGGCGCCGAGTTCGGCTTCGGAGCCGAGGTCGGCATCTCCACGCAGAAGCTGCACGCGCGCGGTCCGATGGGCCTGCCCGAGCTCACGAGCACCAAGTGGATCGTGCGTGGCGCGGGCCACGTGCGCGCGTGAACGTGGACGGGACCCCGCCCACCGGTAGACTGTCCTGAGCGTCACCCGAAAGACCTGGAGGAACGGCTGATGAGCCTGGCGACCGCACTGCACACGAGCACGGTCCTGACCGAGACCGTCCACGCGAGGGAGCTCCCGTTCGACCCGATCTGGTTCGGCGTGATCGTCTTCTCGATCTTCGTGGCCCTCGGGTTCGTGACGTACTCGTACCGCGACGTCGCCAACCGGCACCGGTCCAAGGCCGAGGCGTACGCCGCCCGGCACGCGGGAGACGAGCACGGCGGTCACTGACCCGGCGACCAGGCGATGACCTCGGACGCACGGCGATCCCGCCTCGGCGTGATGGGCGGCACATTCGACCCGATCCACCACGGGCACCTCGTGGCGGCGAGCGAGGTCGCGAACGAGTTCGACCTCGACGAGGTCGTGTTCGTCCCGACCGGCCGGCCCTACCACAAGGGAGAGGTGACGCCGGCGGAGCACCGGTACCTGATGACCGTCATCGCCACGGCGTCGAACCCGAGGTTCACGGTGAGCCGGGTCGACCTCGATCGCGAGAAGCCCACGTACACGATCGACACCCTCCGCGACATCCGTCGGGAACGGCCGGAGGCGGACCTCTTCTTCATCTCGGGCTCGGATGCCATCGCGCAGATCCTGTCCTGGAAGGACGTCGACGAGCTCTGGGGGCTCGCGCACTTCGTCGCTGTGAGTCGTCCGGGACATGCGCTCTCCGTTTCGGGTCTGCCTGAGCAGGACGTAAGCTTGCTGGAAGTCCCAGCGCTGGCGATCTCGTCGACCGACTGCCGGGAACGAGTGCACCGGGGTTCGCCGGTGTGGTACTTGGTGCCTGACGGGGTCGTCCAGTACATCTCCAAGCACCACCTCTACCGGAGTGTCGAATGACGTCGTCGCAGGAACCGCCGCTCACGCGACGTGAGCTGCGCGAGCGCGAGCGCCTGCGCGAGCAGCAGCGTGCCGCGGCGTCACCGCCTGCCGCCGGCGCGGGCGCGCCGCCCCAGCAGCCGCCGTACCCGCCGCAAGGACCATCGCAGGGGCAGCCCCCGGCCGCCCAGCAGCGACCCCCGCAGCCGTATCCGCCCCAGCAGCGCCCCCAGCAGCCCGATCCGCGAGGGCCGATGCCGCCGCGCCAGGCACCCCAGCAGGGGATGCCTCATCAGGGCATGCCGCCGCAGGCACCGGCCGACCGGGCGGGGGCACCGGGCCAGCGGCCTCCGCAGGCGCCGCCGCAGGGCTGGCAGGATCCGCGCCGCCCGGGAGGTCAGCCGGGGCCGCGCCAGCCGGCCGGCCCGACGCGGTCGGGACCGATGCCGACACCGCGCCCGGCGACGGCATCCGGTCCGATGCCGGTGCCCGCCGACGGTCGCGCGTACCCGCCGCAGGGGCCGTCGCACGGCGGCCCGGCACGTCCACCGCAGGGCCCGCCGCGCGGCGGGGCCGCTCCGCAGACCACTCCGGAACGCACGCTCACGCGCCGAGAGCTCCGGGCGATGCTCGAGGCGCACTCGGGCGATGGCTTCGACCTCGACGAACCCGAGCCGGAGCCCGCACGACGTCCGGCGCCCGGCGGCGGCGCGCCGCAGCGACCGCCGCGACCGGGCGGGGGTGCCCCACCGCAGGGTCGCCCGCAGCGCCCTCCGCACCAGGCGGCGCCGTCGCGCGCCGCGGCGCCGCACACCACCGTCGACGGCGGCCTCGACGAGCCCGTCGCGGCGCCGAAGCCGGTCGGTCATTGGACGTCGCAGCTGAACCTCCCCGAGGAGCGCTCCGAGCCGTACGACCAGCTGCTCTCGCGCGGCGGCTCGATGCGCGGCGTCCCGACGACCACGAACGCCCTGATCCTCCCGTCGCTGCCCGATGACGGCGGCATCGGCCAGCCGTTCGCTCCGAGCGGCGAGATCATCGTCACCGGCTCGATCGACCTCCCGCGCAGCTACGGCGCGACCGGCGTGCACCCGAGCCAGGTCGATTCCAGCGACGTCGATCGCCTCTTCGACTCGGTCGAGGACGTGTCCGGGCCCGGTGTCGCCCCGATCTCGGCGACCCGCGCGATCAGCACGCAGCAGCCGAACAAGGCCATGATGGCCCCGCCGTCGAAGGAAGCCATGAACGTCCCGCTCGTGCTCGCCGTGACGGCCGGCGTGCTCGCGCTCGGCGTCGTCGCGACGCTCATCGTCGGCGCGGTCGCAGGGCTGTTCTGAGCGTGATGGACCCGTACGTCGCGATGCGGGAGAGGGACACCAGGGGAGTGACCGCACCGTCGGCCTCCGGGAAGTCGAGGACATGACCGCATCCGAGAACGCACGTCACCTGCTCGAGGTCGCCGCACGCGCGGCCGACGCGAAGGGTGGCGAGGACCTCGTCGCGCTCGACGTGTCCGAGCCGCTGCCCTTCGCCGATGTCTTCCTGCTCGTCAGCGGCACGGCGGAGCGCAACGTGGTGGCGATCGCCGATGCCGTCGTCGAGGCCCTCCGCGACGGCGAGGGGCAGGAGGTGCTGCGGCGGGAGGGACGCGACGGCGGCCGCTGGGCGCTGCTCGACTTCGGCGACCTCGTCGTGCACGTGTTCCACCGCGAGGAGCGGACGTACTACGGCCTCGAGCGGCTCTGGCGCGACTGCCCGGCGATCCCGGTCGCCCCGATGCTCGAGCGCGACGACTCGTCCGCGCCGTCGGCCGGGGGCCCTCAGCGGTGAGTTCACCTCGATTTCGTTTCCGCCGGAGGGCTGTTGTAAGCTGATCTCGTTGCCCGGAAGGGCGGCGGAAGCACCGAATGGGTCTGTGGCGCAGCTGGTAGCGCACCTGCATGGCATGCAGGGGGTCAGGGGTTCGAGTCCCCTCAGATCCACCAACAGGAATCAGTTCCAGAGCAACCCCCGAGCCCGCGGCTCGGGGGTTTCGTCGTCCGTGGGCCCATGGCGCACCCGTTCGACACAGCGGGGTGGCCTCGGCGGGGATCAGGCGGCGTGCGCCCCGTGGCCCCGGCGAGCGCGCACCACGGAGTCGGGTGCAGCGGTGAAGCGCCCGGGACGCCCGGCCTCGGTGACGTACTGCACCCGGATGCCGCGCCCGATGCGCGCGACCCTCGTGATCTCGTACGAGCCGCCGGTGGCGCTGACGAGGGTGTCGCCTGCGGCGAGTTCCCTGGCCTGCGTGAGTTCGACGATTCCCATGTCGAGAGGTTCTCATGACCCGCCGACATCGCGACCCGCCGCCCGCGGCGCGCATGCTTGACCCTCCCTCGCACTCGGCCCACAATTGGGGGACATCCGACTACTGGGGGACTGCGCGAACATGAGCGACACGACCGTCCGAACCGCCGAAGCCTCGAACGCCGATCCCGCGTACGGCGACACGGTGGTGTTCCAGAGCGAGCCCGAGCCCGCGGAGTCCTCGGGAGCCGCGAAGCGCGGATCCTGGAGCCGCGACCTGCGGTTCATGCTCGTCGTGCTCGCGGCGATCGCCGCCCTGTTCCTCTCCTTCGCCCTGGTCGTGGCGTTCAGCCCCGATGCCTCCGGCATCGCCGCGCTCGCCATCATCGCCGCCCCCGTCGCCACGATGGTGGCCGCGTACTACGGCATCTCGCTCGCCCTGCGGCAGGTCGCCGACGCGCGACGCGCCGCCGAGGCCGCCGACGCGCGTGCCCGCGCCGCCGAGACGAGCGCGCGGGAGTCCGACGCCTGGGCCGCGCAGATGGAGTCCGGACTGCGCGTCGCGGTGGCCAAGCTCGTGGCGGCGCGCATCGAGACGCGAGACGTGGAGCGTGCGGCCGGCACGTCGGACGACTTCTTCTAGACCGGCGGGAGCCCGGAACGACGACGGCGCATCCGATGCGGATGCGCCGTCGCCATGCCCGTGGACCCGGTGGGGCCGATCAGAGGTCGGCGAGCAGCGAGATCGGCCGCTCGATGCAGCGCGCGACGTACGTCAGGAAGGCGGCGGCTTCCGCGCCGTCGCAGACGCGGTGGTCGAAGGAGATCGTCAGCTCGGTGACCGTCCGCACGGCGAGCGCGCCGTCGACAACCCAGGGCCGCTCCACGAGTCGCCCGATGCCGAGCATCGCCGCCTCGGGGTGGTTGATGATCGCCGCCGAGCCGTCCACCCCGAGGGTGCCGTAGTTGTTCAGCGTGAACGTGCCGCCGCTCAGGGCGTCCGGAGGGAACGCACCCGACGCCGACTGCTCGGTGCGCGCCTGCACGGCGTCGCGCAGGCCGCGCAGCGACATCCGCTCGGCGCCGTGGACCACGGGGACCATCAGGCCCCTCGGGGTCTGCGCCGCGAGGCCCAGGTTCACCCCGTCGTGCAGGAGGAGCTCGTTCCGCTCGGCGTCGAAGCTGGCATTGAGCGACGGATGGCGCTGCAGCGCCGCGACCACGAAGCGCGCCACGAGCGCCGTGACGCCGAAGCGCTCCCCGGTGGCCTCGTTGAGCTGACGGCGCGCGGCGAGCAGCTCCGTGGCGTCCACGTCCATCCAGACGGTCGCCTCGGGGATCTCGCGCCGCGACCGGCTGAAGTGGGCGGCGGCGGCGCGCTGGGTGCGATCGAGCGGGACGCGGTGCGTGCCGGGTCGGTCGGCGGGCGCGGGCGACGGTGCGGGGGACGCGGACGGTGCGGTCGGCAGTCCGGCGTGCGGCGCGGTGAGGCCGGCACGCGCCTCGTCGAGTTCCGCGATGAACGCCTCGACATCGCCGCGCGTCACCAGGCCGTCCGGCCCTGAGCCGAGGAGCTCGCTCGCGTCGAATCCGCTCTCGCGGGCGAGTCGGCGCACGATCGGGGAGATCACGGGGGAGTGGCGCCCGTGTTCGAGCGTGTGGGCGGCGTGGGCCTCGGCGACCGCGGCATCCTCGTCGCCGGATCCGGAGGGCGTGGACGGCGAGGGAGCGGCCTGAGCGCGCGACGGCGACTCCGTGGGCCGAGCGGCTTCGGCGGCCGGCGCGGGCGCGCCGTGCTCGGCCGCCCCAGTACCGCGACTCCGCCCGAAGCGCGACGGCGCGGACGAGGACCGGGCGGTCGCGGTGCTCGCGCGCGTGCCGTATCCGATCAGCACGGCTCCGGACTCCTCGCCCGCGGCCTCGGTCGGCACGGCGATGCCGGGCTCGGCGGCCTCCGGCCGGTCCTGCGTCGCCGTGGCGCCGGACGACGTCCCGGCATCGGCATCCGCGGTCTCGACGGCCGCGCCGACCGGGGTCAGGCGCATCAGGACGTCGCCGGCGTGCAGCACCTGGCCCACCTCGCCGCCGAGCGTATCGACCACCCCGGCGAACGGCGTCGGGAGCTGCACGACCGACTTGGCCGACTCGAGCTCGACGACCGGCTGGTCGACGGCGACCTCGTCGCCGGGCGCGACGAGCCAGGCGACGACCTCGGCCTCGGTGAGGCCCTCGCCGAGGTCCGGCAGGATGAATTCGCGAGCGCTCATGCGAGGTCCCATTCCCAGGAGGCGAGTGCGTCGAGCACCCGGTCGGGCGTCGGCAGGTAGTGCTCCTCGAGCTTCGGCGACGGATACGGCACGTCGTACCCGGTGATCCGGAGGACCGGCGCGGCGAGGTGGAAGAAGTTGCGCTCCGTGAGCCGTGCGGCCACCTCCGCGCCGTACCCGCCGAACTGGGCCGCCTCGTGGATCACGGCGGCGCGCGACGTCTTGCGCAGCGAAGCGCCCACGGTCTCGTCGTCGAACGGGGAGAGGCTGCGCAGGTCGACGACCTCGATCGACAGCCCCTCGCCCTCGGCGGCGGCGGCGGCATCCAGCGCGGTGCGGACCGTCGGCCCGTACCCGATGAGGGTGACGTCGGAGCCCTCGCGGACGACCTGCGCCCGGTTCATCGGCGCGGTCTGCACGGGGAGGGCGAGTTCCGCCTTCGACCAGTACCGGCTCTTCGGCTCCATGAACACGACCGGGTCGTCGCTCTCGATCGCCTCGCGGAGCATCGAGTAGCCGTCGGCCGGGTTCGACGGCATGACGACGGTCAGGCCGGGCGTGGACGCCCAGTACGACTCGGACGAGTCCGAGTGGTGCTCGACGCCGCCGATCGCCCCGGCGCAGGGGATGCGGATCACCATGGGCAGGCTCACCCGCCCCTTCGTGCGGTTCCGCATCTTCGCGACGTGCGAGACGATCTGCTCGAAGGCCGGGTAGCTGAAGGCGTCGAACTGCATCTCGACGACCGGGCGCATGCCGTACATGGCCATGCCGATCGCGGTGCCGACGATCCCCGATTCGGCGAGGGGGGAGTCCCACACGCGTTCGTCTCCGAACCTCGCCTGCAGGCCGTCGGTCACGCGGAAGACGCCGCCGAGCGGCCCGACGTCCTCGCCGTAGACGACGACGCGGTCGTCCGCCTCCATGGCGTCGCGGAGGGCGGCGTTGAGCGCACCCGCCATCGTCATCGGCGCCGCCTCGGAGGCCGCGGGCTGTGACGTGCGTTCGGTCGCGGCCGTGCTCATCGAGCCACCTCCGACGCGGTGCCGGCGTGCGCGGCGAGCTCGGCCTCGAGCGCGGCGCGCTGCTCAGCGAGGGCGCTGCGCGGCGTCGCGTACACGTGGTCGAAGAGCTCGAGCGGGTCGAGGTCGGGGGCCTCGCCCATCGCGTCGCGCGTACGCGCCGCCAGCGCCTCGCCCGCCTCGGCGATCTCGGAGCGCGTCTCGTCGGTGAGCGCTCCCTCGGAGACGAGGTACTTCTCCAGTCGCTCGATCGGGTCGCGGCGCTTCCAGTGCTCGACGTCGCGCGACTGCCGGTACCGGGTCGGGTCGTCCGAGTTCGTGTGCGGTTCGATCCGGTAGGTCAGGCCCTCGATCAGCGTGGGGCCGTCGCCGGCGCGTGCGCGCTCGACCGCGGCGGCGGCGACCGCGTACATCGCGGCGATGTCGTTGCCGTCCACGTGGTAGCCGGGCATGCCGTAGCCGACGGCCTTGTCGGCCAGCGTGGCGGCGTGCGACTGGCGCGCGAGCGGCGTGCTGATGGCGAACTGGTTGTTCTGCACGAGGAAGACGGTGGGGGTCTGCCAGACGGCGGCGAAGTTGAACGCCTCGTGCGCGTCGCCCTCGCTCGTGGCGCCGTCGCCGAGGAACGTGAGGGTCACGATCGGGTCGTGCCGCAGGCGCGCCGCATGCGCCAGGCCCACGGCGTGCAGGGCCTGCGTGGCCAGGGGCGTGGCCATCGCGGCGGTGCGGTGGGCGTGCTGGTCCCATCCGTTGTGCCAATCGCCGCGGAAGGACTGCAGGATCTCGCCGGGCTCGAGGCCGCGGGTGAGCAGCGCGATGCTGTCGCGGTACGTGGGGAAGAACCAGTCGTCGGAGGTGATCGCCGAGATCACGCCGATCTCGCACGCCTCCTGGCCGTACGCGGACGGATACGTCGCGAGGCGCCCCTGCTTCGTGAGCGCGGTGACCTGCACGTCGAACCGGCGGGCGATGACCATGCGCCGGTAGAGCTCCAGCAGCGTCTCGACGGGCGGCAGCTCGAAGCCCCCGGTGACCCGGCCGTGCAGGGCGTGCCCCGCGTTGTCGAGGAGTCGGAGGGGCTTCTCTGAGGGGAGGACGCGTTGGTCCTGATGCTCGACGTTGAGGCTCATGTGGCCATGGTGCGCCAGTCTGCAGGGGTCGCGCTCGGGGTGCGAAGCAACCGTGAACGAACGGCACCGCAGGGGCGAAACGCGTGCCGTTCGTCCTGTCGACGGCGGCTCAGGGGCGCCAGATGTCCAGGGACTGCGCGGGCGGGCTGCCGTCGAGCTCCTCGAGGATCAGGTGCGACCGGGTGGACACGACCCCCGGCATGTCATGGATGTCGCGCAGGATCGCCTGGCTCAGCTGCTCGTGGTCGGGCGCGCTGACGGTCAGGATGATGTCGATGTCGCCGGAGACGGCCTGGACCTTCTCGACGAAGGGCAGGGTCGCGAGCTTGGCGGCGATGGCCTCCCAGGACACGTCGCCGATGCGCACGACGACGAGGGCGGAGATGTTCAGACCGATCGCCTTGCGGTCGATCTGCGCCCCGAACCCGGTGATCACGCCCCGCTGCTGGAGCGCGAGCACGCGGTTGTGCGCTGCGGTGCGGGACACGTGCACGCGTTCCGCGAGGGTCCGCACCGAGAGTCTGCCGTCGCGGCTGAGCTCTGCGACGATTCGGCGGTCGATCGCGTCGAGCGGTTCGCCGTGCTGCGGTGCGTGCTGGGTCATCCTCGTCCTCGCGGGTCAGTCACAGCGTACCGGCTCGGGCGCTCCAGCCGCCGGAGCGTTCGACGGGTCGGGATGGCGCGGACCCGGGCGGGCACGAGGCGTCGCAGCACCCGGAGCGCGGTGAACCATCCTGCGGCCGTACGCTGCGCCCTCGGCGTCCAGTGGAGGCCGTACGCCTCGCGCAACGCGGCGGGGAGCAGGGCGGCCGTGACCAGTCGGACGGGCGCCATGAGCGGGACGAGCACCGGCGGGAGGCCGGTGCCGGCGAGCAGGTCGTGCGCGACGGCGCGGGCGTCCTCGCCCACGCTGGTCGCGGACAGCCGGTCGGCCCACCACCCATCGAACTCCGCCCGGGTCTCCGGCCAGCCCGCCGGCTCGCCCTGCAGCCGGGCGGCGAAGGCCCCGTAGCTGCGCACGAGCGCGTCGGCCGTGCGGTCGTCGAGCGGCGCACCCTGCAAGCGCTCCTCGAGCCGGAGGCTGACCGCCAGCAGCGTCGCGGCGACCCAGCGCTGCGCGTCGGGGTCGCGCGCGTCGTACGCCGGCCCCCTCCCGCCACGGACGGAGGCGTGCCGCCCGTCGACCGCACGCACGACGCCGCGGATGGTGCGCTCGTCGCCGAACGTGACGGCGGTGAGGTAGCCGTGGGTGGCCACGAGGCGGTCGAGCGGCCGCTCCCGGAACCGGCTGTGCCCGGCCACGCCTGCGGCGACCCTCGGGTCGGCGAGCTGCAGCAGGATCGCGGCGGCGCCGCCGGCCATGAGCGTCGCATCCGCCGCGTGTCGGCGGAGGATGGCGAGATCATCGGCGCGGCGGTGGTCCACCCCTCCAGTGTCCATGCCTCTCGTGCGGATGCCGCCCAGCCGTGCCGCGTAGACTCGCCGGGTGCGTCGCGCTCCGAGACTCCTCCCCGTCGCGATCGCGGTCATCGGCGCCGCGATCCTCGCCGGCTGCAGCGCGCCGTCGGATGCGGCGGCGCCGAGCCCGTCGGCGGCGCCGGCGCCGTCGCCGACGCCCACCCCGACGCCGCCGACCGCCGCGGAGTGGGCGGCGGATCGGGTCGCCGCCATGACGGACCGCGAGAAGGCGGCGTCCCTCCTGATGCTGCATGCGCCCGGCACGACGCCGGATGCGATGCGCACGATGATCGACGCGGGTATCGCCGGCGTCATCCTCATGGGCGACAACATCCCCGCGGACGAGGCGGGCCTGGCCGCGCTGACCGCCGAACTGCAGGCGGACCCCGACGCGGCGACGCTCATCGGGATCGACCAGGAGGGCGGCATCGTGAGCCGCATCGCCTGGGATCCGGCTCCCGCTCCGTGGGACCTGCGCGGTGCGGACCCTGCGGCCACGCGCGATGCGTTCGCCGCCCGCGCGGCCGCGCTCGCGGCATCCGGCGTGAACGTCAACTTCGGCATCGTCGCCGACGTCACGGACGATCCCGGCTCGTTCATCTACGATCGCGTCCTCGGCACCGAGCCGCAGGGGGCGGCCCAGCGGGTCGCGGCCGCCGTGGAGGGAGAGCGCGGCCGGGTCGCGAGCACCGTGAAGCACTTCCCGGGGCATGGCGCCGCTCCCGGCGACTCGCATGTCTCGGTGCCGTCGGCCCCGCTCTCGCTCGACCAGTGGCGGGCGGGCCCGGCCATGCCGTTCGAGGCCGCGATCGACGCCGACGTCGAACTCGTCATGACGGGTCACCTCGCGTACCCGTCGGTGGATGCGGCGCCGGCATCGCTCTCGTCCGAGTGGCACCGGATCCTCCGCGAGGAGCTCGGCTTCGACGGCGTCCTCGTCACCGACGACATGCTGATGCTGCAGCACAACGGGCTGGCCGAGTACCAGGACCCCGGTGAGAACGCGATTCGCGCGGTCGCGGCCGGCAGCGACCTGCTGCTGTACGTGCTGCCGGCCGATCCGTCCGAGTTCGGCATCAGCGTCGATGGACTCAGCGCGTCGATCGCCGCCGCCGTCGCCGACGGTCGCATCCCGGGGGAGCGGCTGGACGACGCCGCCACGCGGGTGCTCGAGCTGCGCCGCGAACTCGTGGAGGCCGGTCGGGAATAGTTCGGGCGGTTCGATACGTTTGCATTGATCGTGGCCGACCGGCCGCGAATGCACACCACTGGGAGAGAACCGCATGACGACGACCGCGACGACCGTCGAGATCCCCGGCTACCGCGCCGGCACCTGGAAGATCGACCCGATGCACAGCGAGGTGGGCTTCAGCATCCGCCACCTCATGATCAGCAAGGTCAAGGGCAAGTTCGAGCGCTTCGACGCCACCTTCATCACCGCGGAGGACCCGCTCGAGTCGCGCGTGACCGCGTCGGCCGAGGTCGCCTCGATCACCACGAACGAGCCGAACCGCGACGCGCACCTGCGCACCGGCGACTTCTTCGCCGCGGACGAGCACCCGACCATCGACTTCACCTCCACCGGCGTCCGCGTCGAGGGCGGCGAGTTCAAGGTCGACGGCCTGCTGACCCTGCGCGGCGTCACGAAGCCCGTGACCTTCGACTTCGACTTCGGCGGCTTCGGCGGCGACCCCTACGGCAACTACAAGGCCGGCGCCACGGCGAAGACCGTCATCAACCGCGAGGACTTCGGCCTGAGCTACAACGCGGCCCTCGAGACGGGCGGCGTGCTCCTCGGCGAGCAGGTCACCATCACCCTCGAGCTGCAGGCGGCGCTGGTCCAGGACTGAGCCGACGCTCGCGGCGCACGCGAGCACCATGTCGAACGGGTCGCACCCTCCGGGCGCGGCCCGTTCGTCATGCGCCGAGGCCGGGGCCGCCGCCGCGCACCGCGCCGCGCCCGGTCTCAGCCGACCGGGCCGAGCACGGTCTCGTCGATGCCGTGCAACTCGAGGCCCTGGAACCCGGCCCACACCCTGATCGGGCGCTCGAACCGCTCGGTCGCACCCGCGACCGGCGACCCGAACCACCGCAGCTCGACGCGCGGCTTCGCCGCGGTGCCCGCGCGGCGCCACGTGCCCACGATGCGACCGTCGAGCACGAGGACCGGCTGGAACACGCCGTTGCCGCCGGGGATCACGTGGTCGGCGAAGCTCGGATCGCACACCGTCGACCGGTCGGCGTAGCCGAGGAAGTACTCGTCGAACGCCGCGAGCGCGAGCGCGCCGCGCGGTCGGTTCGCGGCGGCGTCCGCCACGCCGGCGGCCACGTACCGGGCTCGATCGCCCGCGGCGGACCCCTCCTGCACGGGTTCGACGGCGTCGCCCGCGGCGTCGAGCCCGGTCCGCGCATCGCGCAGGGTCAGGCCCGACCACCAGGCGAAGTCGGCGAGCGTCACCGGGCCGTGACCGGCGACGTAGGCGGCGAACAGCGCCGCGAGCGTCTCCTCGCGGGAGTCCGGGTCGTCCGGGCTCGACGGCGACCACTCGTCGAGCAGCGCGAAGTGCTGCTGTCGCCCGTCGACGGGGCCGCCGCACAGCACGCCGTCGAGCGCGAGCCACCAGATGAGGTGGTACGTGCGCGGGCCGCTCGGTGCGATGCCGGCACGTTCCCAGATCGCCGACAGCTCGTCTCGGGTGGCCGTGCGTCCGCCTGCGAGCGACTGCTCGACGGACTCGCGCGTCCTCCGGTACTCGGCATCGCCGAGCTCGAGCCGCTCGTGTCGCAGGCGTGCGCCCGCGAGGACGCGCGCCGAGGTCAGGCGGAGCGTGGGCCGGAGCAGCCGAGCCGGCATGACGTGCAGGGTTCCGCGCATCGGCCAGGAGCGCACGAGACGGCGATCGGCGAGCGCGACGTCGACGGCCGCGAGGCTCGGCTGCGACATGCGCGACCCGATCGCCCACTTCGCCGCCCCGAGGTCCTGGGCCTGGAGCGCCCCCAGGCGTTCCACGACCGCGACCGCGTCGGCGGCCGGCTCGCGGAACCCGTGGGACTGCAGGCGGAGCGCGCGGGCCCGCGGGGAGGTTCCGGTCGGCATGGCGCCAGTCTGCCGTGCTCCGCCGACACGCGGCATCCGGTCGCGGGGATTAGACTGGTGGGCTGTGCCGGTCGGCACGAACCCCAACCCATCCGAACCCGGAGGTCACCGTGCTCGCCGTCCACGACCTGGAGATCCGGGTGGGCGCGCGCCTGCTCATGGAGGGCGTGAGCTTCCGCGTCTCCGCCGGCGACAAGATCGGCCTCGTCGGTCGCAACGGCGCCGGGAAGACCACGCTCACCAAGACGCTGGCGGGGGAGACGCTGCCGACCGACGGACGCATCGACCGCTCCGGCGAGATCGGCTACCTCCCGCAGGACCCGCGCTCGGGCGACCCGGAGATGCTCGCACGGACGAGGATCCTCGACGCTCGCGGGCTCGGGTCGATCGCACTCGGCATGCACGAGGCGTCCGAGCGCATGGGCTCATCCGACCCGGCCGTCGCCGAGAAGGCGATGAAGCGGTTCGGCACGCTGACCGACCGGTTCACGGCCCTCGGCGGCTACGCCGCCGAGGCGGAGGCGGCCTCGATCGCCTCGAACCTCAACCTGCCCGACCGGATCCTCGACCAGCCGCTGAAGACGCTCTCGGGCGGGCAGCGCCGGCGCATCGAGCTCGCGCGCATCCTGTTCTCCGACGCCGACACGATGATCCTCGACGAGCCGACCAACCACCTCGACGCCGACTCCGTCATCTGGCTCCGCGAGTTCCTGAAGGGCTACCGCGGCGGCGTCATCGTCATCAGCCACGACGTCGAGCTCGTCGGCGAAGTCGTGAACCGGGTGTTCTACCTCGACGCGAACCGGTCGGTGATCGACGTCTACAACATGGGCTGGAAGCACTACCTCCGGCAGCGCGCCGCCGACGAGGAACGACGCAAGAAGGAGCGCGCCAACGCCGAGAAGAAGGCGGACGCGCTGCGCCAGCAGGCCGCGAAGTTCGGGGCGAAGGCCTCGAAGGCGGCGGCGGCGCACCAGATGGTCGCCCGCGCCGAGAAGCTGCTCTCCGGGTTGGAGGAGGTGCGGGCCGTCGACCGCGTCGCGAAGCTCCGGTTCCCGACCCCCGCGCCCTGCGGCCGCACGCCGCTGACCGCGAGCGACCTGTCGAAGAGCTACGGCTCGCTCGAGATCTTCACCGCCGTCGACCTCGCGATCGACCGGGGCTCGAAGGTCGTGATCATCGGACTGAACGGCGCCGGGAAGACGACCCTCCTGCGCCTGCTCGCGGGCGTCGACCGGGCCGACACCGGCGTCGTCGAAGCCGGCCACGGCCTGCGCATCGGGTACTACGCGCAGGAGCACGAGACACTCGACGTCTCGCGCACGGTCCTGCAGAACATGGTGAGCGCCTCGCCGAACCTCACCGAGACCGAGGCGCGGAAGGTGCTCGGCTCCTTCCTGTTCACCGGAGACGACGTGCACAAGCCCGCGGGCGTGCTCTCGGGCGGTGAGAAGACGCGCCTCGCGCTCGCGACCATCGTCGTCTCCGGCGCCAACGTGCTGCTGCTCGACGAGCCGACCAACAACCTCGACCCGGCGAGCCGCACCGAGATCCTCGACGCGCTCGCGCACTACGAGGGCGCCGTCGTGCTCGTCTCGCACGACCCCGGCGCGGTCGAGTCGCTGAACCCCGAGCGCGTGCTGATCATGCCCGACGGCGTCGAGGACCACTGGAGCCGCGAGTACCAGGAGCTCATCGAACTGGCGTAGCCGGCCGCCCCGCAGGCGCGCGCCCCGAACCGAGGAGACCCACGATGGACCACTCCCTTCCGCTCGCCGGGAAGACCGCACTGGTCACCGGCGTCTCACGTCGCCGCGGGATCGGATACGCGGTCGCGATCAGGCTCGCCTCGCTCGGCGCGAGCATCTTCATCCACCACCACCGACCGCACGATCTCGACCAGCCGTGGGGCGGCGACGACCTCGACGCGGTCCGCGGCGGCGTCCGGTCGGCGCTCGCGCCCGGCGCGGCGATGGGCGACTTCGGCGCCGACCTCACCGACGCCGGCCGGATCGAGGCGCTGCTGGAGGCGGCGCGAGGCCTCACGGGCGAACTCGACCTCCTCGTCTGCAACCATGCGAAGAGCGGCGATGACGGCGGCATCCTCGACATGACCCCGGACCGGCTGGACGCGTTCTGGGACGCCAACACGCGCTCCACCCTGCTCCTCACGGCCGCGTTCGCACGGACCCGCTCAGGTGCGCCCGAGGGGAGCCGGCGTCGTCCCGGCGAGCTCGTGCCGAGCGAGCGGCCGTTCGCCGAGCCCCGGGGACGGGTGTTCTGGATGACGTCCGGCCAGATCCACGGGGCCATGCGCGGCGAGGTCGCGTACGCGACCAGCAAGGCGGCCCTCGCCGGAGTGACCGCGACGGTCGCCGCCGAACTGCTCGAGCTCGGGATCATCCTGAACACGATCGACCCGGGCCCCGTGAACACCGGCTACCTGGATCCCGAGACCACCGATCGGCCGCTCGAGGAGCTGCAGGAGCGACTCGCGACGCTCCCGTTCGGCCGGTACGGCCGGCCCGAGGATCCGGCCGAGCTGATCGGATGGCTCGCCACGCCCGCCGGCGCCTGGGTCGTGGGCCAGGTGCTCACGAGCGACGGCGGTTTCTCGCTCGGCTGAACGGAGGTCGGGCGTCAGCGGCGGTCGAGGATCTCGTCCTCGACGTCGGCGTCGGAGGGACGCCCGGGCCTGCCGGGCCGTCGTGTCGCCGCGGGCCGCGGCCGAGGACCCGTTCGGGTCGGAGCCGCGCCGGGTCCGTGCCGGTCCGCGTCCGCCTCGCCGGCCTCGCCCGGCTCCGCGAGCATGGCCCTGCGCTCCTGGTCGGCGAACCATCCGAGCGCAACGAACGCCATGAGCGCGAACAGGAACCACTGCAGGGCGTACGAGAGGTGCGGGCCCTCGTCGCGGATCGGGCGGGGCAGCGCCGCCGGAGCCTCCGCAGGTCCACCGCCGTCGGAGACCAGGATGCCGTAGGCGCCCGTGTACGTCGGCGCACCGACCCGATCCGCCATCTCGTCGAGGTCGATCGTCGCGAGCTCGGCGCCCGAGGACGTGCGCCCGGCGATCGTGCCCTCGCCGGCCTTCAACCGCGCGATCACCTCGACCTCGCCGGGCGGAGGCGCCGGCACGGCGGAGGGACGGCCATCCGAGTCCTGGGGAATCCAGCCGCGGTCGACCATGAAGACCGAGCCGTCCGCGAGCCGGAGCGGCGTGATCACCTCGAATCCGGTGCTGCCGCGGTACGGCCGGTTGCGCACGACGACCTCCTCCGCCGGGAGGTACTCGCCCGTCGCGGCGACCACCTGCCAGCGCTGGTCGATGTCGAACCCGGCCGGGTCGGGGAGCGCGTCCGCGAGCGGGACGGGCGCGGCATCGTAGTTGGCGTCGATGCGGGCGACCTCGGCGAGCGCCTCCGCTCGCCGGTTCAGCTGCCACGTGCCGAGCGCGGAGCACGCGATCGCGAACACGATGACGAGTGCGAGGTAGCCTGCCCACCGTGGCGAGGCCAGGAAGCGCCAGTCGCTCACGAGCGCCCGCCGTCCGTCGCCGCGAACGCCTCGACCCGGACCGGGAACGATCGCGAGGCGAGGAAGTCGCGGAGGTAGTCGACGTGCTCGTCGCACGCGAGCCAGGTCTTCACCCGGTCCTCCGAGTGGATGCGGGGATTGCGCCAGTCGATGCGCCACGCCGCCGCCTCGCGGCACCCCGCGCGTGAGCAGCCGCCCTGGGGGGCGGCGGAGGAGAGGCCGATCACCGGTCGCCCTCCTGCCGGCCGGGCTCGCGCTCCCGGTCGTGCGATGACGGCCCGGCGGAGTCCGCTCCACCGTCGCCCGCAGCCGGGTCGGCCTCGGTCCAGTCCGTGCCGCCGTCGGGTCGTCGCAGCGCCACCAGTCCGCCGGGTCGCTCGACCTCGCTGCGCCGCGATGTCGCGACGTTGGCCACCACGACGGCGAAGTAGGGGAGGAAGACGGCACCGGCGGCGAAGACGAGGAGCCACCATCCCTGGACGAACAGCAGCGCGATGATGCACACGACACGGATCGACATCATGACCGTGTACTTGATCATCCGTGCCCGCCGCTCCTCCTCGGGGGACGGCGGCAGCGAGGTGATCGACTGCAGGGGCTCGTGCTTCATGGTGGTCGCCGTGGACTGCGGCGCTCCTCTCCGTCAAGCCTACGTCCGCTGCACCCGCCCGATGACGCGCACTCGGCAACCTCTATGCTGGGACGCGGCGCGCGGGCCGCGCCTTCACCTCGATCGCGCCGCCGCACGCACGCCGGCCGCGTTCCCCGACAGAGACGGAGTCCCGCCATGACCACGAGCCGAACGGTGCTGGTGACCGGAGGCAACCGCGGCATCGGCTACGCCATCGCCGAGGAGTTCGTGGCGCAGGGCCACCGCGTGGCCGTGACCGCCCGCTCGGGCGAGGGGCCCGAGGGCAGCCTGACGGTCCGAGCCGACGTCACGGACGCGGACTCGATCGACCGCGCGTTCACCGAGATCGAGGCCGAGTTCGGACCGGTCGAGGTCGTGGTCGCGAATGCGGGCATCACCCGCGACACCCTGCTGCTGCGCATGAGCGAGGACGAGTTCACGAGCGTCGTGGACACCAACCTCACGGGCGCCTTCCGCGTGGTCAAGCGCGCGTCGAAGGGCATGCTCAAGTCGCGCTTCGGTCGCATCGTGCTCATCTCGAGCGTCGTGGGCCTGTACGGCTCGGCCGGCCAGGTCAACTACTCCGCGTCCAAGGCCGGCCTCGTGGGCATGGCCCGCTCGCTCACGCGCGAACTCGGCGCCCGCAACATCACCGCCAACGTCGTCGCGCCCGGCTTCATCGAGACCGACATGACCGACGCGCTCCCCGAGGCCCAGCAGGCCGAGTACAAGAAGAACATCCCCGCCGGTCGCTTCGCCACGCCCGGCGAGGTCGCGCGGGTCGTCACCTGGCTCGCCGGCGAGGACGCCGGCTACGTCTCCGGCGCCGTGATCCCCGTCGACGGCGGCCTCGGCATGGGGCACTGACCTCGGGTCGGGAACGACACGGGGCGTCGCGGGCGCGGAGTCGACCCCGACCGCGCGGCGCGGCTCAGCGGTCGATCCGCACCGCCTGGTAGGGCGTCGTCGGGGTGGCCGGCGTCCCGAAGCGGGCGTTGGGCAGGACGAGCCCGTGGCCGAACGAGTCGACGGTCGTCGGCACGTCGAAGTCGGGGCTCGTGAGCGTGTCGACGAGTTCGCCGGTCGTGCCGGACGGGTCGAGCCTGATCACCGCGACCTGGTTCAGCTGGTTCTGCACGACGTAGAGCGTGCGGCCGATGACGAGCATCCCGTCGCCGTTCGGCACGCTCGCGCCGCCGAGGTCGACGGCGGTGGCGTCGCCGGTCGCCGGATCGACGCGGTAGAGCGTGGCCGTCGACGTCTGCACGACGAGCAGCGCCTGATGATCGGGGGTCTCGACGATCCCGTTCGCGTTGAAGCCGGGCACCTGCACCCACTCACCCCCGAGGGGCACGGTCTCGACCTCGGACTGGTCGGGGAGCGTTCCGCCCGGACCGATCGGGAGCCGGTAGAGCTCGGCGGCCTGGCTGTTCGTGAACCACGCCGCATCCCGCGTCACGATCACGTCGTTGATGAACGCCGGATCCGTGGTCAGCTGGTACGACGCGAGCACCTCGCCGGAGTCGGGGTCGACGACGCGCGCATCGCCGACGGGACCGCCGGCGACGAAGAGTCGCCCCTGCGCGTCGAGGTCGAGTCCGACCGAGGGCGTCCCCGGTCCGTCGCTGACGATCTCCCCGGTCCCCGTCTTCAGGTCGGCGGCGTAGATGTCCCCGTTCGCGAGCGACCCGAAGTACGCGGTGCCGCCGGGGGCGATCGCGATGCCCTCCGGCTGGAAGCCGTCCGGCAGCGCGATGACCGATTCGACCGCGCCACCGCCTGCGTGGGACGGCGGTGCCGCCACGGCCGGCGAGGCGACGGCGGCGACGAGGAGCGCGGCGAATGCGGCCGCGGCGGACGAGCGTGCGACGGTGCGGCTGGTCATGGGGTCAGGCTAGGCGCATCCGTCGGTGCCGGGCGGGGTTCGGATGCGACTCCCAGCCCGGGCCTCCCGATCGACTCAGCCGCGCAGGCCCGCGAGCGCCAGCACGCCGCTGAGGTCGGCGCGATCGATCGCGACATCCGCCTGCGCCCGCACGACGGGCTTCGCGCAGAACGCGACGCCGAGCGCCGCACGATCGAGCATGCGGAGGTCGTTCGCGCCGTCGCCGACGGCGATCGTGCGCGAGAGCGGCGTCCCGGAGGCCGCGGCCCACTCCTCGAGCGCGCGGCGCTTCGCCTCGGCGTCGACGACGTCGCCGAGCACGTGCCCGGTGAGTCGCCCGTCCGCGACCTCGAGCCGGTTCGCGCGGCAGAAGTCGAGGCCGAGCCGCTCGGCGAGCGGGTCGAGCAGTTCGTGGAAGCCGCCCGAGACGACGGCGACCCGTCCGCCCGCCGCGTGCACGCCGTCGATCAACTCGTGCACGCCGGGTGTCGGCGTGAGCCGCGACCGCGCCGCCTCGACCTCGGCGACGGGGAGCCCGGCGAGCGTCGCGACGCGTTCCCGCAGGCTCGCGGCGAAGTCGAGCTCGCCGCGCATCGCGCGCTCGGTGACGGACGCGACGTGCTCGAGGGTGCCGGCCGCCTCGGCGAGCAGTTCGATCGCCTCCTCGCGGATCAGGGTCGAGTCGGCGTCGAGCACGACGAGGAGGCCGCCGGAGCGGCCCGGGGACGCAGGGCTCACGCGTGCTTCCGGACGTGCGACCCCTTGCCCACCACCGTGATGCCGCTGTCGGTCACGACGAATCCGCGCGCGAGGTCCTCCTCGCGGTTCTCGCCGATGTGCGCTCCGGCCTCGACGACGACCTCCTTGTCGAGGATGGCGCGGCGCACGGTGGCGCCGGCCTCGATGCGCGCCCGGTCGAACAGGATCGAGTCGGAGACGTTCGCGCCCGAGCCGACGATGGCCCACGGACCGAGCACGCTGCGCTCGACGTGCGCGCCCGAGATCACCGACCCCAGCGAGACGATCGAGTCGATGACGGTGCCCAGGGAGCCGCGCGCGTCGCGCGTGAACTTCGCGGGCGGCGAGTTCACCTGCTGGCTGAAGATCGGCCACTCCTGGTTGTAGAGGTTGAACACCGGGAGCACCGAGATGAGGTCCTGGTGGGCCTCGAAGAAGGAGTCGATCGTTCCCACGTCGCGCCAGTAGTACCGGTCGCGGTCGGTCGAGCCCGGCACGTCGTTGCGCTTGAGGTCGTACACGCCGGCATTGCCCTGCGCCACGAAGGCCGGGATGATGTCGCCGCCCATGTCGTGGCTCGAATCGGTGCGCTCGCCGTCGCGAAGCACCGCGTCGATCAGGGCGTCGGCGTTGAACACGTAGTTGCCCATGGACGCGAGCACCTCGTCCGGCGAGTCGGGGAGCCCCTCCGGCTCCTTCGGCTTCTCGAGGAACCGGTGGATGCGGTCGGGCGACTTCGAGTCGACCTCGATCACGCCGAACTGGTCGGCGAGCGAGATCGGCTGACGGATGGCGGCCACGGTCGCGTCGGCGCCCGAGTCGATGTGCGCCTGGATCATCTGGCTGAAGTCCATGCGGTACACGTGGTCGGCGCCGACCACGACGATGATGTCGGGCTGCTCGTCGTAGATCAGGTTGAGGCTCTGCAGGATCGCGTCGGCCGAGCCGGAGAACCACCGCTTGCCGAGCCGCTGCTGCGCCGGCACGGAGGCGATGTACGAGCCGAGCATGCCGTCGAGCCGCCAGGTCTGCGACACATGCCGGTCGAGGCTGTGCGACTTGTACTGCGTCAGCACGACCATCTGGCGCAGGCCGGAGTTGACCAGGTTCGACAGCGCGAAGTCGATGAGGCGGTACTGCCCTCCGAACGGGACCCCCGGCTTGGCCCGATCCTCGGTCAGTGGCATGAGGCGCTTGCCCTCACCGCCCGCGAGCACGATGCCGAAGATCTTCCGCGTAACCATGAGCCCAGCGTAGCCAGAGGGACGCCGCGGGCGACAGGGGTGTTGACGCCTCGCGTCCCCATGGGGCTAACGTGGCCGCATGCGAGTCGACCTGCTCACGCGCGAGTACCCGCCCGAGATCTACGGAGGCGCCGGCGTGCACGTCGCCGAGCTCGTCCGGGCGCTCCGCCACGACATCGAGGTCCAGGTGCGCTGCGTCGGCGGTCCGCGCGAGGAACCCGACACGACGGCCTACGCCACGCCGGCCGAGTTCGCGGGGGCGAACGCGGCGCTCTCGACCATGGGCGTCGACCTGCTCATGGCCCAGGACGCCGCCGGGACCGACCTCGTGCATTCGCACACGTGGTACGCGAACTTCGCCGGATTCACGGCGAAGCAGCTGCACGGGGTGCCGCACGTGGTCACGGCGCACAGCCTGGAGCCGCTACGTCCATGGAAGGCGGAGCAGCTCGGTGGCGGGTACCGCGTGTCGAGCTGGGTGGAGCGGACCGCCTTCGAGGACGCGGATGCGGTCATCGCTGTGAGCGACGGCATGCGGCGGGACATCCTGCGGTCCTACCCGGGGATCGACCCGGCGCGGGTCTCGGTCGTCTACAACGGCATCGACCTGGCGGATTGGACGCCGAACCCCGACGCCGACCTCGCCCGGTCGCTCGGCCTGGATCCGGACCGCCCGTCGATCGTGTTCGTCGGTCGGATCACGCGCCAGAAGGGCCTGCCGTACCTGTTGCGGGCGGCCGGGTCGCTGCCGCCCGAGGTGCAGCTGGTGCTGTGCGCGGGGGCTCCCGACACCCCGGAGATCATGGCGGAGGTGTCGGGTCTCGTCGCCGAGCTGGCGCAGACCCGCCAGGGCGTCGTGTGGATCGACCGCCACCTGCCGCGCGGCGAGCTCACGGCCCTGCTCACGGCGGCCACCTGCTTCGTCTGCCCGTCGGTGTACGAACCCCTCGGCATCGTCAACCTCGAGGCGATGGCGTGCGGCGCGGCGGTCGTCGGGACGGCGACGGGGGGCATCCCGGAGGTCGTCGACGACGGGGTCACCGGCGTGCTGGTCCCGATCGAACAGCATGACGACGGCACCGGGACGCCGCTGGACCCCGACCGCTTCGTCGCCGACCTCGCGGCGGCGCTCGAGCGCGTCGTCGCCGACCCCGCGCGGGCCCGTGAGATGGGTGCGGCGGGCCGTCGGCGCGCGGAGGAGCACTTCGCGTGGGACGCGATCGCCGCCGAGACCAGGGCGCTCTACGAGCGCGTGCTCGCGGGGCGCTGAGCCGTCCACGGGTGGCCGGGGGCGTCCCGTGCGTCCCACTAGCATGGGAGCCATGGCGTCTACGGTTCTCCAGTTCCAGCATGTGTCGGTGGTCCGCGACGGCAACACGATCCTCGACGACATCGACTGGAGCGTCACGTCCGACGAGCGCTGGGTGATCCTGGGCCCGAACGGCGCCGGCAAGACGACGCTGCTGCAGATCGCGGCGGCGGCCATGCACCCCACGCGCGGCACCGCCGAGGTGCTGCAGGAGTCGCTGGGCAAGGTCGACGTGTTCGAGTTGCGTCCGATGATCGGCTTCGCCTCGACCGCGATGGCCCGGCAGATCCCGAAGAACGAGACCGTGATCGACTCCGTGATCACCGCCGCGTACTCGGTGACCGGGCGCTGGAACGAGGAGTACGAGACGATCGACGACCGTCGCGCGAAGCGCGTGCTCAAGGAGTGGGGCCTCGAGGGCTTCGCCGAGCGTCGCTTCGGCAGCCTCTCCGACGGAGAGCAGAAGCGGGTGCAGATCGCCCGGTCGGTCATGACCGATCCCGAACTGCTGCTGCTCGACGAGCCGGCCGCCAGCCTCGACCTGGGCGCCCGTGAGGAGCTCGTCGCACTGCTCGGCGGCTTCGCCTCGTCCGGATCGTCGCCCGCGATCGTGATGGTGACGCATCACGTCGAGGAGATCCCCGAGGGCTTCACGCACGCGATGCTGCTGGCCGACGGGAAGATCCGCGCCGCCGGTCCGATCGCCGAGGCGCTCACGGCCGAGACGCTCACCGAGACGTTCGGCATGCCGATCGAGCTCACCGAGCGAGACGGGCGCTACACCGCGCGCGCCGCCCGGTGACGCATCGCACGTCGCGCCTCTGCTAGAATCGTGTTTTGGCCCGACGGCCGACACGCTTCCCTGCCCCGGCGCAGGGCGACCCCATCATCCGACCAGCAAGGATTCTCATGAAGACCGACATCCACCCCGAGTACAACGCCGTCGTCTTCCGCGACCTCGCCTCGGGCGAGACGTTCCTCACCCGCTCGACGGTGACCAGCGACAAGACCATCGAGCTCGACGGCGAGACCTACCCGGTGATCGACGTCGAGATCTCGTCGGCCTCGCACCCGTTCTACACGGGCAAGCAGCGCATCATGGACTCGGCCGGCCGCGTCGAGAAGTTCAACAAGCGCTTCAAGGGCTTCGGCGCGTAAGACGCTCCACGAAGGGGCGGGCGACTCCGGTCGTCCGCCCCTTCGTCATGCCCGCGCAGCGCGGTGCGCCTCGTCGCGATTCAGTCGGCGCCGGGGCGTGGGACCCGCGTGAGCCCGGCCGCCCAGTCGAGCGCATCGACCTGCGCCTGATGCGCCGTGATCCGTTCGGCGTCCAACGCCTCGCCGACCGCCACGAGCGCGCGCGCGTCGGTCGGGGTGCCGGTCCCCTCGTCGAGCACCGACCGCGCCCGATCGACGAGCTCGCGGACCGAGATCCGCTCGTGCAGGAACTGCACCGCGAGCTCGCGCAGAGCGAGCTGCACCGTCTCCGGGGCGAGGGGATCGGGTACGCCCGACCCGAGCTGCTCGAGGGAACGCCCGAGGGCGTCGCGCAGCGCCCACGGGGAGTCGGCATCGCTCATGCCGGCGAGCTCGTGCAGGGCCGGCGCGTCGAGCCCGGCCACGGTCGCCTCGACGGCGGCGTCCACGAGGAACCCCGGCGGGCTGTCGCCCAGGATCCACAGCGCGCTCGCCTCGACGAGGGCGTCGATCGCGGACCGATCGGGGACAGGTGCCGTCATGGGGCAAGGATCGCACGCGCACGGCGCGACCGCGAGGCCCTCCGGCCCGCGCGGCTCCGCCCTCAGCGCAGCGGCCAGGCGCCGGTGGTCGTGAACTCGGGCTCGCCGTTGCGGCGCCGCCAGTCCTGGTAGCTCTCGGCCTGCTCGCGCGACCAGTCGACCTGCCGGGCGTGCAGGTCGCCCACGGCGACGGCGGCGAGGTCGGGGAACGCGCGGGCGATCGCCTGCGCCACCCGGCCCGCCGCGATCGCGTCGGCGCCCGCGTCGTGCGCCGCGGTCAGCTCGACGTCGTAGTGCTCGCACGCGGCCGTGAGCGTGCGCTTGCCGGGCCGGTAGCGGTCGACCGCGCGATCGATCACGAGCGGGTCGATGACGTGGCCCGGGCCGAGGAACGGCTCATGGCCGTATCGCTCGGCCTCCCGGCGCAGGACCGAGAGGTCGTACGCCGCGTTGTACGCGACGATGGGAAGGCCGCGCCGCGCCGCGTCGCGCAGCGCCGCGACGATCTCCTCGACGCCCTGCACCGCGGGCAGCCCCTCGAGGCGTGCCCGCTCGGTGGTCACGCCGTGGATCAGGGTGGCGGCCGTGGGGATCTCGACTCCCGGGTCGACGAGCCACTGGCGCTGCTCGAGCACGGCCCCGTCGCGCCCGATCACGCCGACGTGGGCGGTGACGATGCGGCACGTGTCGATGTCGATGCCGGTGGTCTCGAGGTCGAACACGGCGAGCGTGTCGGCCCAGGATGCGACGGGGGAGTGCTCCATGCCGGTCACCGTATCCGCGGCCCCCGACAGCGTTCAGGTGCCGCGCCGTAGGATGACACGGATGATCGCCTCACCGTACGCCGCAGACCTCGAGAGCATCCCGGTCCGCGAGCACCGCGCCGAGGTCCGCGGCAGCTCGACCGCATGGTGGGAGTACGGCCCGGAGGACGGACCGCTCATCGTCGCGGTGCACGGCTTCCGCGGCGACCACCACGGCCTCGAGCCGGTCGTCGCGAAGCTGCCGGGCTACCGGATCGCGGTGCCCGACCTGCCGGGCTTCGGTGCGTCGGCGACCTTCGAACGCGGCCCGCACGACATCGAGGCATACGCCGAATGGCTCGCCGACTTCGCGGTCGCGTGCGGCGCCGCCGACGTCTCCGCACGCGGCGGGGAGTGGACGCTGCTCGGCCACTCGTTCGGCTCGATCGTGACGAGCGCCGCCGTCGCCGCCGGACTCGCGCCGGACCGGCTGGTCCTGCTCAATCCGATCGGCGCTCCCGCGCTCGAGGGTCCGCGCGCCGTCATGACGCGCCTCGCGATCGCGTACTACCGCGCCGCCGCCGCGCTGCCCGAGCGGGCGGGGTTCGCCCTGCTGCGCAACCCCGCGATCGTGCGGGTGATGAGCGTCACGATGGCCAAGACCCGCGACCCCGAGCTGCGGCGGTTCATCCACGACCAGCACGACCGCTACTTCTCCTCGTTCGAGGATCGCGATGCGGTCCTCGAGGCGTTCGAGGCCTCGGTCGGGCACGACGTCCGCGAGTACGCGCCCCTGATCGACGTGCCCACCCTGCTCGTCGTCGCCGAGCAGGACGACATCACCCCGCTCGCCGCCCAGATCCGGCTCCGGCCGCTGTTCGCGGATGCGACGCTCGCCGTGATCCCGGACGTCGGCCACCTCATCCACTACGAGACGCCCGACGCGGCCGCGGGACACATCCGCGTGTTCGCCGAGGGGGAGCGCGCGTGAGGATCGTCGTCGACTGCCGGTACGTCCGGGTCGGCCACCACGACGGCATCAGCCGCTTCACCGCGGGCCTGGTCGGAGAGCTCGCGGAGCGCCATCCCATCACGATGCTCATCAGCGACCGCCGGCAGCTGGCGAAGCTGCCGCCGCTGCCGTGGGAGCTCGTGAGCGCACCGACGAGCGTGCGGGAGCCGTGGGTGGCGCGCCAGGTCCGCAAGCTCCGTCCGGACGTGGTCTTCTCGCCCATGCAGACGATGGGCTCGTGGGGGCGCACGTACGGCCTCGTGCTCACGCTGCACGACCTCATCTACTACGAGAACCGCACGCCGCCGCGCGACCTCCCGGTGTTCGTGCGCGCGCTCTGGCGCCTCTACCACCTGGCCTGGTGGCCGCAGCGGATGCTGTTGAACCGCGCCGACGCCGTCGTCACCGTCTCCGACACCACGGCGGCGCTGATCCGGCGCCATCGGCTCACGTCCCGGCCGCTCACCGTCGTCCCGAACGCCGCCGACGCCCTCGGCACGCCCGAGCTGCCGCGCCGCCGACCCGGTGGCGGCCGGCTCGTCTACATGGGCTCCTTCATGCCCTACAAGGGCGTCGACACGCTCGTGCGGGCCGTCGCCGCGCTCCCGGACCACGAGCTGCACCTCATGAGCCGCATCACCGACGACGAGCGTCGACGGCTCACCCGGCTCGCGCCCGAGGCGCGGCTCGTGTTCCACGACGGCGCATCCGACGAGGAGTACGCCGCCGTCCTCGCCGAGGCCACCGCGCTCGTGACGGCGTCCAAGGCGGAGGGCTTCGGCATCCCGCTGGTCGAGGCGATGCGCCTCGGGACCCCCGTGGTCGTCAGCGACATCCCGATCTTCCGCGAGATCGGCGGCGACGCCGCCGCGTACTTCCCCGTCGACGACGCCGACGCCGCCGCCCGGGCCATCGCCGGACTCGACCTGCCGGGGGAGTGGGAACGCCGCTCCGAGGCATCCCTCGCCGCCGCCGCGCGGTTCACGTGGGCCGCCTCGGCCGAGCGACTCCTCGAGCTCCTCGTCGAGGTGGGGTCGGGAACCGGGCGCGCGGCCCACGCGCGCCGGCGCCGCTGATCCCCACGGGGATCGCGGTCACGCCGTCGCGGACGGCTCCTCGGCCGGCAGTGCATCGGTCGCGACGAGTTCGAGCACGCCGTGCGCGACCCGAACGACGTGCAACGAGCCGTTCGCGACCGCGCCGCTCGGCAGCGCGGCCCGATCGAGCAGGTGGAGCAGCACCGACTGGATGACACCGCCGTGCGTCACCGCGACGACCGAGCCGCCCGGGTGCGCCGTGGCGAGCGCCGCCAGCGCAGGGACGGCCCGCGCGACGACGGCGGTCCGCGCCTCCAGCCCCGCGATCGGCACTGCGCGGGCCTCGACCCGGCGCCGCTCCGCGACGGTGAGGCCTTCGAGGGCGCCGTGACGACGCTCGGCGATCCCGGCCTCGATGACGGGCCCCTGCAGGCCGAGCCGGCCCGCGATGATCGAGGCGGTCTCCGCGGCGCGGGAGAGCGGGCTCGTCACGATTCCGGACCACGGACCGCGGGAGGCGAGTCGTGCGGCCGCCAGCCGGGCCTGTGCGCGACCGGTCGCGTTCATCGGAACGTCGGTCGATCCCTGGATGCGGCCCTCGCGGTTCCAGTCGGTCTCGCCGTGACGGACCATCACGATCGTCACCCCATCGGTCGGATGCGGACCCGGGCCGTCCCCGGGACGGGACGGGAGGCGGTCCGTCACCGCAGGGCGCTCGCCATCGCGGTCAGCGTCTCCGACGCGCCAGCGTCGAGCTTCACCGTCGCCCGGCTGTCGCCCTTCGTCATGCCGCGGTTCACCACGATGATCGGCACCCGTCGACGCCGCGCGATCTCCAGCAGCCGTACCCCCGAGTTCACGACGAGCGAGGACCCGGCCACCAGCAGCACGTCCGCGCGCTGCACGAGTGCCGCCGCGGCCCGGTACACGGGCGTGGGCACGAACTCGCCGAAGAACACCACGTCGGGCTTCAGGATGCCGCCGCACACCGTGCACGACGGGATCACCATCGCGTCGACGTCGTCGACCTCCACGTCGCCGTCGGGCGCCGGCCGGATCGCGACGTCGAGGTCGACATGCGGATTCAGCTCCGCGAGCCGGTCGGCGACCGACTGGCGCGCGAACATCTGCCCGCAGCTCAGGCACACCACGCGATCGGAGGCGCCGTGCAGCTCGACGACGTGGGTGCTCCCGGCCCGGCGGTGCAGCCCGTCGACGTTCTGGGTCACCACGCCCGACACGACCCCTCCGGCCTCCAGGCCCGCGAGCGCGCGATGCCCGTCGTTCGGCCGAGCAGAACCGAAGCTCCGCCACCCCAGGTGGCTGCCCGCCCAGTACCGCTTGCGCGCCGACTCCGACGCCAGGAACGTCTGCACGGTCATCGGCGTGCGCACCGGGGCGCCCTCGCCGCGATAGTCCGGGATGCCCGAGTCCGTGCTCACGCCCGCGCCGGTGAGCACCGCCACGCGCGAGCCGCGCATGAGGCGGATAGCCTCGTCGAGCAGCACATCCGACGGCGCCGGCGCCTCGAGCCCAGTGACCACGAACGTCTCCCTTCGACGGTGCTGCGATTCTAGACATGCGGCTTTTCCGGCATGTTTCCGCCGACCGCGCGAGAACCGGGAGGACCCATGCGCATCGAACACGTCACGGACGCGGCATCCGACGCCGTCGCCGACTACGCGCGCCTGACCGACGTGGCCCTGCGCAGCATCACCGAACCCGAGCGCGGCATCTTCATCGCCGAGTCCGCGAAGGTCATCCGGCGGGCGATCGCCTCGGGATGCACGCCGCGGTCGGTGCTCATGGAGGAGAAGTGGCTCGCCGACCTCGCGCCGCACCTCGAACCGTTCGACATCCCCGTCCACCTCGCCGACGCGGCGGGCCTCGAGGCCATCACCGGGTACCGGGTGCACCGGGGTGCGCTCGCCGCGTTCGAACGGCCCGCGCTGCCCGACCCGGGCGAGCTGCTCGCCGACGCGCGCCGGGTCGTCATCCTCGAGGACATCGTCGACCACACGAACGTCGGCGCGATCATCCGATCGGTCGCCGCCCTCGGCGCGGACGCCGTGCTGGTGACCCCGCGCTGCGCCGACCCGCTGTACCGGCGGAGCGTGCGCGTCTCGATGGGCACCGTCTTCCAGGTGCCGTGGACCCGCCTGCCCGACTGGCCGGAGGCGCGCGCCCTGCTCACCGCCCACGGGGTGCACGTCGCCGCCCTCGCACTCGCCGAGGACGCGGTCACGCTGCGCGCACTCGCCGACGATCCGCCGGCGAAGCTCGCCCTCGTCCTCGGCGCCGAGGGAGACGGCCTGTCCCGACGGGCGCTCGATGCCGCCGACACCATCGTGACGATCCCGATGGCGCACGGGGTGGACTCCCTGAACGTCGCCGCTGCCGGCGCCGTCGCGCTCTACGCGCTCACCGAGGCCGGTTGAGTATCCTGCAACGGATGTCCCGAACGCCCCAGCCCGCCCCCGCCCGCCCCGCCCGTCCGTCCGCCGCGGTCTACCGCCGTCGTCGCATCGTCGTGTTCGGCGCGCTGGCGACGGTGCTGCTGCTGCTGCTCGGCGGCGGGCTGTACGCCACCTCGGCGCTCGGGGCGCCCATCCCGACCGCACGGCCGACCGTCGACGACCCCGCGCCGATCACGCCCGAGGCGCCCGCCCTGGAGCAGCCCGGGTTCGGGACGTGGGCGGTCGGCGCGGTGGGCTTCGACGGACTCATGGCGGCCGGCGGCGAGCAGACGCCCATGCCGATGGCGAGCATCGCGAAGGTCATCACCTCGCTCGTGATCCTCGAGGAGCACCCGATCGGCGAGGGCGAGGGCGGCCCCGAGATCGCGTACACCGACGCCGACGTCGACATCTACTGGGACATGGTCGCCCAGAACGGCTCGGTCGCGCCCGTCGTGGCCGGGTCGTCGCTCACGCTGCGGGAGAGCCTCGAGGCGATGATGCTCCCCTCGGGCAACAACTACAGCATCTCGCTGGCGAACTGGGCGTTCGGATCGGTCGACGCGTACGTCGCGCGCGCGGGCGCCTGGCTGGCCGACCGCGGCCTGACGCAGACCGCGGTGGTCGACACGAGCGGACTGTCGCTGCAGGACGTGAGCACCGCCGCCGACCTCGTTCGGCTCGGCGAGCTCGCGCTCGAGAACCCGACGCTCGCCGACATCGTCTCGACGTCGTCGGCGCAGATCCCCGAGCTCGGCACCCTGGTCAACTCGAACAAGCTCCTCGGCACGCACGGCGTCGACGGGATCAAGACGGGCACGACCGACGACGCGGCCAACCTGCTGTTCTCGGCCGACGTCCCGGTCGCCGACACGACGGTCACCCTCGTCGGGGTCGTGCTCGGCGGCGACACGCACGCGCTCGTGCGCGACGCGGTGGCCGGACTGATCGACTCCATCGCACCCGGCTTCCACGAGGTGCAGGCGCTCGAGGCCGGGCGGCCGCTCGCGGCGTACGCGACGCCGTGGGGCGACGCGGCCTCGGCGCGCGCCGCCGACGGCGCGACCGTCCTCGTGTGGGGCGACACGCCCGTCGACGTCGCGGTCGAGGCCGAGCCGCTTCGGCTGGCCGACGAGGGCGACGAGGTGGGCACCGCGGTGGTCACGGCCGGCTCGGAGGTGATCCGCATCCCGATCGTGCTCGACGCGTCGATCGACGACCCCGGTGCCGTCTGGCGCCTGACGAACCCCGGCGGGCTCGACGAGGGCGTCGCGGCGGACCCGCCCACCCCGCGTCCGACGCCGGCCGGCTGACCCGGGTCGCGGTGCGTCGGACGCCGCCGGGCGGGACGCCGCCGGCGGGTCAGTCGGACTCGGTCGGCCGCGAGGCGAAGGGACCCGCCTCGGGTCGCTTGGCGGTGACGGTGTCACCCGACGACTGGTGGCGGATGCGGCGGATGACCCAGGGCACGAGGTACTCCCGCGCCCAGGAGAGGTCCTCGACGCGCGCATCGCGCCAGGACCGCTCGGGCAGGGGCTCGGGTTTCATCGGCTCCAGGTCGTTCTCGACGTTGAGGGCCCGGAGCACCATCCGCGCCACCTCGTGGTGGCCCAGCGAGTTCAGGTGGAGCCGGTCGCGATCCCACATCCGCTGGTCCTGGATCTCGGCGAGCGCCCACTGGTCGGCGACGAGGCAGTCGTGCTTCTGGGCGATGGCGCGGAGGTTCTCGTTGTAGATCGCGACCTTGCCGCGGATGCCGCGGAAGACGGGGGAGAAGCCGACGTCGACGCCCGTGAAGATCACGATCGTGGCGCGGTCGCGCGCCAGCCGCTCGATCGCGTACTCGAACCGGGCCGAGATCTCGTCGGGGTCCGTGCGGGGGCGGATGACGTCGTTGCCGCCCGCCGAGATCGTGATGAGGTCGGGGCGCAGTTCGAGGGCCGGCTCGACCTGCTCGTCGATGATCTGCTGGATCAGCCGGCCCCGGATCGCGAGGTTGGCGTAGGCGAAGTCGTCGCTGCCGCGGGAGAGCACCTCGGCCACCCGGTCGGACCAGCCGCGGTGGCCGCCCGGCGCCTCGGGCTCGGGGTCGCCGATGCCCTCCGTGAACGAATCGCCGACGGCGACGTATCGCGACCATGGGTGTTGCTGGGTGACCATCCCCCCATTCTGCACAGGTCGGCGGCCCGCCCGGGCGCGTCGTCCACGGCCGCACCGCCGCCGGGCCGAACGTGTCGGCCGGCTCGACTACAGTGCTGCAGAGTGAGTACAGCGACCCCCTCCGGCGCCCACCTGCCGGGCACCTCGGCGGCCGAGCACCTCTCACCCTCGTTCCCGGCGCGTGCGCCCTGGGGAACGGCCTCGAAGCTCCGTGCGTGGCAGGCCGAGGCGCTGGACCGGTACTTCGAGACCGAGCCGCGCGACTTCCTCGCCGCCGCCACCCCGGGTGCCGGCAAGACGACGTTCGCGCTCCGCCTCGCCGCCGAGCTGCGCGCCCGCGGCACCGTGGACCGGGTGACCGTGGTCGCCCCGACCGACCACCTGAAGCGTCAGTGGGCCGATGCGGCGGCCCGCGTCGGCATCCGGCTCGACCCGGGGTTCCGCAACGCGCACGGGCGCACCGCCCGTCACTTCCACGGCGTCGCCGTGACGTACGCCCAGGTCGCGGTCCGCCCTGCGCTGCACCGCGAGCTCACGCTCTCCGGGCGCACCCTGGTCATCCTCGACGAGGTGCACCACGGCGGCGACACGCTGTCGTGGGGCGATGCGATCCGCGAGGCGTTCGAGCCCGCGGCGCGGCGGCTCTCGCTGACGGGCACGCCGTTCCGCAGCGACACCGCACCGATCCCGTTCGTCGACTACGCGCCGGACGAGCAGGGCGTGCGCCTCTCGCGCACGGACTACGACTACGGGTACGGCCGCGCCCTGCAGGACGGCGTCGTGCGCCCCGTGCTGTTCATGGTCTACGCGGGGAACATGCGGTGGCGCACCAGGGCCGGCGACGAGATGGAGGCGCGCCTCGGCGAGGACGCGACGAAGGACATCCACTCCGCGGCCTGGCGGACGGCGCTGGAGCCGACCGGCGAATGGATCCCGTCGGTGCTGCAGGCGGCGGATCGCCGGTTGTCGGAGGTGCGCCACGCCATCCCGGACGCCGGCGGGCTCGTGATCGCGACCGACCAGTCCACGGCGCGCGCCTACGCCGAGATCCTCCAGCGGATCAGCGGGGAGAAGGTCACCGTCGTCCTCTCGGACGAGAAGGAGGCGTCCAGCCGGATCGAGGAGTTCTCCTCGGGCACGAGCCGGTGGATGGTCGCGGTCCGCATGGTGTCCGAGGGCGTCGACGTGCCGCGGCTCTGCGTCGGCGTGTACGCGACGAGCTCATCGACCCCGCTGTTCTTCGCGCAGGCCATCGGCCGGTTCGTCCGTGCCCGGCGTCGCGGCGAGACCGCATCGGTGTTCCTCCCGAACGTCCCGGTGCTGATGGCCCTCGCCGGCGAGCTGGAACGGCAGCGCGACCATGCGCTCGACCGGCGCTCGGGCGACGAGGACGACCCAGGGCTGGAGGACGGCCTCCTCGAGTCGGCGAACCGGGAGGAGAAGGCGTCCGACGAACTGCAGGACGAGTTCACCTGGCAGGCGCTCGGCTCGGACGCGACCTTCGACCGGGTCGTCTACGACGGGACGGACTTCGGCACCTTCGCGGAGCCGGGCAGCGACGAGGAGCTCGACTTCATCGGCATCCCGGGCATCCTCGAGCCCGAGCAGGTGTCCGAGCTGCTGCGCCACCGGCAGGCGCGGCAGGCGCGACGCGCGAACGACCGTCGACGTCACGCGGCGTCGACCGTCGACGCGCCGGCCGACGACGGCGCGGCCGAGCCCGTCGCGCTCTACCGCACGCTGAAGGAGCAGCGCACCCTCCTGAACAGCCTCGTCGGCCTCTACGCCCGGCAGTCCGGGCAGGCGCACTCGCTCGTGCACGCCGAGCTGCGACGCGCGTGCGGCGGCCCCGAGGTCGCCCAGGCCACGGTGACGCAGCTGCAGTCGCGCATCGAGCTGCTGCGGCGCCGGCTCTCCGGACGCTGACGCGGATCCCGGCGCGTCCGGCCGATGGATCGCGACGAGCTCCTCGACGCCCCGGCGTAGCATGACCGGCATGGACCGCCGCACCCGCGTGCTCGTCGTCGCGATCGTCGTCGCGTTCATCGCGTTCCTCGACGGCGCGGTGATCAACATCGCGCTTCCGGCCATCGAGGCGGAGCTCGGGGGCGGCCTCACCCTGCAGCAGTGGGCGGTGGACGCCTACCTGCTCACGCTCGGCGCATGCATCCTGCTCGCCGGGTCGCTCTCCGATTCGTTCGGGCGGCTCCGCATCCTCCGCATCGGACTGTACGGCTTCGGCGCGACCTCGATCGTGTGCGCGGTGGCGCTGGACGGCACCACGCTCGTGATCGCGCGCGCGCTGCAGGGGGCTGCGGGCGCACTGCTCGTGCCGAGCTCGCTCGCGATCATCATCGCGACCTTCCCGTCCGCGGAGCAGAGCCGTGCGATCGGCCGCTGGACGGCCTGGACGACGGCGGCCTTCATCGTCGGGCCGATCCTCGGCGGTGCGCTCGTCGACCTCGGCTCGTGGCGCCTGGTGTTCGCGATCAACGTGCTGCCGATCGCCGTCGCGCTGGTGATGATGCGCGCCCTGGGGCGGGACGAGGCGGTCGAGCCCCGCGCCCGGGTCGACTGGCTCGGCGGAGCGCTCGGGATCGTCGGGCTCGGTGGCACGGTGTTCGCGCTCATCGAGCAGGGGCGGCTCGGCTGGACCGATCCGCTCGTGCTCGTCCCCGGCATCGTCGGGCCGATCGCGCTCGTGGCGCTCGTGCTCTGGGAACGGCGGGCGCCGGCGCCGATGCTGCCGCTGTCACTGTTCCGTGCGCGGAACTTCGCGGTCGGCAACCTCGCGACGTGGTTCATCTACGCCGCGTTCACGCTCGGCCTGTTCGCCCTGCCGATCTTCCTGCAGGAGGTCGGCGGCTTCTCGGCGACCCTCGCCGGCGTCGCGACGCTCCCGCCCATGGCGATGCTCGTGCTCCTCGGTTCGTGGTTCGGCACCCTCGGCGGGCGCTACGGACCGCGGTTCTTCATGGCCGCCGGGCCGATCGTGGTCGGGCTCGGCTACCTGCTCACGCTGACGGTCGACGTGCCGGTCGAGTACTGGTGGCAGGTCTTCCCGGGCGTCCTGGTCGTCGGCCTCGGCATGGCCATGACCGTCGCGCCGCTGACCGCGGCGATCCTGGGCGCCGTCGACCCGTCGAGGGCGGGCATCGGCTCCGCCGTGAACAACGCGGTCGCGCGCATCGCGGGGCTCGTGTCGGTGGCCTCGATCGGGGTCATCGTCGCCGGCGAACTGGACGTGGCGGGGTACCACCGCGTCGCGATCGTGCTCGCGGTGCTGCTGGTGGTCGGCGGGATCGTGTCGTGGATCGGCATCCGCAACCCCGACACGGACCCGTCCGACGCGGGGCCCGGCGCGGGGGAGGCGACGACGTCGGCACCTCCGCCCGCACCCGGCGAGTCCGGTCAGGCCCGGGCGTCCGCGCCCGACTCCGCGAGCTCCGAGGATCGCCCGAGGTCCTGAGCGTCCGAGGCCGCATCGAGCGCGGCCATCAGGTCCGCCGTGAGGTCGTCGACGTGCTCGAGACCGATGGAGAGGCGGACCACGTTGCCGTCCGGCTTGGCGTGGGACGCGACCGGGCGGTGGGTGAGCGAGGCCGGGTGCTGCACGAGCGAGTCGACGCCGCCGAGCGAGACCGCGTGGGTCACGAGCCGGCAGGCCTCGGTGAAGCGGCACGCCGCGTCGTATCCGCCGGCGAGCTCGAGCGCGATGATCGAGCCCGGCCCGGCGAGCTGTCGGCCGAGCAGCCCGTTCGGGTCCTGGCCGGGAAGGCCCGGGTACCGCACCCGCGCGACCGCGGGGTGGGCCTGCAGCCGGGTGGCCAGTTCGGCGGCCGTCTCCTGCTGCGCCCGCACGCGGATCGGGAGGGTGCGGATGCCGCGGTGCAGCAGGTAGGCGCCCATCGGATGCAGCAGGCCGCCCGTGAGCGCCCGCACGCGGCGGAGTCGTTCGACCCACTCGATCGGGCCGGCCACGACACCGCCCATGGCGTCGCCGTGGCCGCCGAGGTACTTGGTCGCGCTGTGCAGGACGAGCGTGGCGCCGTGCTCGATCGGGCGCTGCAGCACGGGCGTGGCGAACGTGTTGTCGACGAGCAGGGGCACCGTGCCCGCGGCATCTGCCGCTCGCCGGATGTCGATGAGCTCGAGGGTCGGGTTCGCGGGCGTCTCGATGACGACGAGCCCCGTGTCGGGGCGGATGGCCCCGGCGATGCCGTCGACGTCGGTCCACGTCACGCTCGTGCCGAGCAGGCCGCTCTCGAGCACGTGGTCGCTGCCGCCGTAGAGCGGTCGGACGGCGACGACGTGCGGCGTGCCGTCGCCGGTCGCGGCGATGAGCGTCGCGGCGAGCGCGGCCATGCCGCTGGCGAACGCCACCGCTCCCTCGGCGGCCTCGAGGTCGGCGAGCGCGGTCTCGAACCGCGCGACCCCGGGCTGCCAGAGCCGCTGGTACACCGCGGACCGCCCCTCGGTCAGGCAGCCGCCCGTCGCGAGCTCCTCGTAGGACAGGCCGCCGTTCTCGACGTCACCGAGCGGGTTGGTCGTGGAAAGATCGATCGACGGCACGTGCGAGCCCTGCTCGCGGATGCCCTCCATCCCGGAGTGGACGGCACGGGTCTCGAGGTTGGACGACGGTGTCAACATGCGAGCAGATTACAGAATCTGTCACCCGTTTGGGGATAGTGCGCAGATCCTGCATTGTCTGGCAGAATCAGTGAAGAATCTGCGAGTCAACCCGAGGGGAATCCGATCATGGCGCAGAAGCCCGAACTCGACCGCGTCGATCGCGCGCTGCTCACCGCGCTCTCGGCCAACGCCCGCGCCTCCGGCGCCGCCCTCGCCGCGGAGGTGGGGGTCGCGGAATCCACGGTATCGCTGCGACTGCGCCGGCTGCAGAGCCTCGGCACCGTGCGCGGCTACCGGGTCGACGTCGACCTCGCCTCGCTCGGCGTGTCGCTCCAGGCGCTGATCGCGGTCCGGCTGGTCAAGCACGACCGCAGCGAGATCGACGCGTTCCGAAACGCCGTCCCGCACCTGCCCGGCGTCATCGGCGTGTTCCACATGGCCGGCGCCGAGGACTACCTGCTGCACGTCGCCGCTCGCGACGCCGAGGAGCTGCGCGAGTTCGTCCTGGCGCACCTCACCGGCCACCCGGCGGTCGCGCACACCGAGACGAACCTGATCTTCGAGCACGCCGAGGGCGACGGCTGGCAGAAGCTCGTCGGCTGAATCCTCCCGGGTTCGGGCGTCCGAAATGCTGCCAATTCCGCCTCGCGACCGGGATCGGCCACGGGTTCGCACTAGCCTGTCCGAGGCCCGATCGGGCCGCCACGCGACGAGGCGGACGCCCTCGCTCCGACGGACGACCGGGTGCCCGCCACCGGATGGAGCAGCATGAGCCCCGAGCCCACGGCGACCGCAGCGGACCGCACCCGCTGGAAGCGGTACCTCGCCGACGAGCGCGCCGAAGCCGCCGTCTACCGGGAGCTCGCCGCCCGGCGCGAAGGCGAGGAGCGCGAGATCCTGCTGGCACTCGCGGCCGCGGAGGGCCGCCACGAGGCCCACTGGCTGCGGCTGCTCGGGGGCGACGACCGCGCCATCCCGCGCGCCGACCTGCGCACCAGGATGCTCGCCGGCCTCGCCCGCCGCTTCGGATCGATCTTCGTGCTCGCCCTCGCCCAGCGCGCGGAGGCGCGCTCGCCCTACGCGACGGACCCCGACGCGACCGCCGCCATGGCCGCCGACGAGCGCATCCACGGCGAAGTCGTTCGCGGTCTCGCCGCACGCGGCCGACGGCGGCTCGCCGGCACCTTCCGGGCGGCGGTCTTCGGCGCGAACGACGGCCTGGTCTCCAACCTCGCCCTGGTGCTCGGCATCGGCGCGACCGGGGTCCCCGCACCCGTCGTCCTGTTCACCGGCATCGCAGGGCTGCTGGCCGGCGCGCTGTCGATGGGCGCGGGGGAGTACGTCTCGGTCCGGTCCCAGCGGGAGCTGCTCGAGGCGTCTGCCCCGGACCCGGGCGCCCGCGAGGCGCTCGGCGACCTCGACCTCGACGCGAACGAGCTCGCGCTGGTCTACCGTGCGCGCGGCATGGCCGAGCAGGACGCCGTCGAGCAGGCCGCGCTCGTCCTCGCGCGCGTGCAGGCCGCCGAGCGCACGCCCGCGCCGACCGATGCGATCGGCACCCAGGACCACGACGACGAGGCGGTCGGCACGGGCATGAGCGCCGCGATCTCGAGCTTCCTCTTCTTCGCCTCCGGCGCGCTCATCCCGGTGCTCCCGTGGATCCTCGGCATGTCCGGCCTGCCCGCCATCGTCACCGCGACGGTGCTCGTGAGCATCGCCCTGCTGCTCACCGGAGCCACCGTCGGGCTGCTCTCGGGCGCCTCCCCGCTCAGGCGCGCGCTGCGACAGCTCGGCATCGGACTCGGCGCCGCGGCCGTGACGTACGTGCTCGGGCTCGCCTTCGGCGCCACGATCGCGTAGTCCGGCCGACCGGTGCCGGGGATGCTGCGGTGCCTCCCGCGGCCTGCACCTCAGTCGGCGGGCGCCGTGACGAAGTCGATCAGCTCCTCCACGCGGCCGAGCAGCGACGGCTCGAGGTCGCCGTAGCCGCGCACGCGCCCGAGGATGCGCTGCCAGGCCCTGGCGATGTCGGCCTGCTCCTCGTGCGGCCAGCCGAGCGCCGCGCAGACGCCGTGCTTCCACGAGGTGTCGCGCGGCACGACCGGCCACGCCTCGCGACCGATGCGCGCCGGCTTCACCGCCTCCCACACGTCGACGAAGGGGTGGCCGACGACCAGGACGTGACTGCGATGGCGTCCGCGCATCACCGCGTCCGCGATGCGCTGCTCCTTCGAGCCGGGCACGAGGTGGTCGACGAGCACGCCGACGCGCCTCCCGGGGCCGGGGGCGAACTCGTCGAGCACGTCGCCGAGCACGTCCACGCCCTCCAGGTACTCGACGACGACGCCCTCCGCACGCAGGTCCGCACCCCAGATCTTCTCGACCAGCTCGGCGTCATGCCGGCCCTCCACGAAGATCCGGCTCGGCAGCGCCACCTTCGCGGGCCGCCCCGCCTCCGCGGCGAACGATCCCGACGCGGTGCGGAGGCGGCCCTGCGGCGCCGCCGTCGGCGCGACGAGCCGGACCGGTTCCCCGTCGACCAGGAAGCCATGGCCGAGCGGGAAGATCCGGGTGCGTCCGTGGCGGTCCTCCAGGGTGACCGTCCGCTTCTCGACCGCCACGACCGCGCCGCAGTATCCGTCCGCGGCGAGCTCCACGACGAGGTCCCGCGCCGCGGGCACCTCGGGGATCGTCCGGCGGCCGGCAGCGCGCCAGTCGCCGGCGAGCACATCGTCGCCGTAGCGGTCGGGTCCGGATCGGTCATACGTCGCAGGTGGCACCGGACGAGGCTAGCGAACCCGGCACGCACCATCGCGGCGACACGTCGTCGCGCGGTGTCAGGCCCGGGCGGGCGCGCGGCGTGCCAGTCCGGCCGTCCAGCCGGCGCCGGCGAACGCGATGCCGGCGGCGAGGGCGAAGGCCCACGGGATGCCGAACGGCGCCGCGACCAGCCCGAGCGCGATGGGCCCGAGCCCGAGACCGAGGTCGAGCGCGGCGCTCGCCGTGCCCGACGCGATCCCGCGTTCGGACGGCGCCGCCGTCGCGAAGACCGCGGCGAAGAACGCGGGCGTCGTGAACGTGATGCCGAGCCCCATGAGGACGACCCCGACCAGCAGCCCCCAGCCGTCCTGCCAGGCCGCGGCCACCACCAGGCCGACGCCGATGAGCAGGAGCGAGCCGGCCGCGAGCGGGAGCGATGGGAGGCGGTCGGGCACCCTGGCGAAGGCGATACGGCAGACGACCACGACGGCCCCGTAGGCGAAGAGCGCGAGGCTCGGCGACGCGAGGCCGACGCGCTCCGCCCAGAGCGTCGCGAACGCCATGAACCCGCCGACCGCCACCAGCGAGCTGAGGAAGCCGATCGAGGCCGGGATCGCCGGGCGGTGCACGATGCGCAGGGGGGCTCCGACCTCGGGCGGGGCCGTTCGCGTCTCGCCGATCGCGAGCGCGAGCCCCACGGCGAGGACTGCGAGTGCGCCCCCGCCGAGCCACACCGCCGGGAACCCCCCGGCATCCAGCAGCGCCTGACCCACCAGCGGTCCGAACGCGATGCCGAGGTAGAGCCCGAGCGAGTTGTACGAGAGCGCCTCTCCCATCCGCGACGCGGGCGCGAGGTCGGCGAGTGCCGCGAACACCGACACGAAGAACGCCGCCTCGGCGACGCCCGCGAGGAGTCGGAGGCCGATGATCACGGCGAGGTCCTGCGTCAGCGCCAGCAGGAGCAGCGACGCCGCCGCCAGCAGCGCGCCGCCGACGAGCATCGGCCGTCTTCCGAAGCGGTCGGATGCCCGCCCCGCGAACGGCCGCAGCACGAGCGCCGACACGGCGAACACCCCGACCGCGATGCCCGCGGCCGCCTCGTCGCTGCCGACCGGTCCGGTGACGTAGAGCGGCAGGGCGAACAGGGCGAGCCCGGCGGCCGTGAAGTACGCGAGCTCGGCGACGGCGAGCAGGACGAAGGGCCGCGTGAAGAGCGGTTCCCGCGTCGTTCCGTTCATGCGGCGACCTCCTCGCGTCGCGTGCGCGTCGCGCGTCCGGGTCGTTGGTCAGCGTATCGCCGCCCGCACGCCGCCGCAGCGGGCCGGTCGCCGTGGCGCGGCCCGGCGCGGTACGGTGGCGCTCGGGGACCAGCCGGCCCGCGCCCCGTCCGAAACGGCGGCGGCGCGTGGCAGGGCCCTCGACGAGGGGAGGGAACCGTGTCGACCGACCGCCGGGCGACCTGGGAGCGGATCCTGGACTCCGAGCGCTCGCTCGAGTCGCTCGCGCTCGTGGCGGGCGCGGTGTCGTTCATCGCCGTGGGACTGATCGCGATCCCGGTGTTCCGATTGGGCGACGCTCCGATCTCCGGACCCGGCTCGATCGGGGAGTACGCGGCGGTGGCGAGCGCCGTCGTCGCGTTCGTCGTGTTCGTGCTCGGCCGGTTCAGCGTGACGGCGCGCGGGGGCGACCGGATGGGCGTGCTGGACGTGCTCGACGTCGTCGCGCTCGCCATCGCCCATGGCGTGATCGCGCTCCTCACGTGGACGCTGCTCTCGGTGATCCTCGAGCGCGCGTTCGTCGACGCGCCGGTCTTCGCCATCCCGCTGCTGGTGATCGCGGGATCCGCCGGCGCGGTCACCGCCTACGTGGTCTTCACCTCCGCGACGCACCTCGACCTCCTGCTGCTCGCCATCGTCCTCGCGGTCTTCCTCGTCGAGGGGATGCTCGCGAGCATGCTGACCGCGTCCGATCCCTACTGGTGGGCGGAGCACCTGAGCGCGCTCGGGATGACGAACGACCTCTCCGCGCGGGCGTTCAACCTGACGCTCATCGTGGCCGGGTTCATCGTGACCACGCTCGCGCGGTGGGCCACCTCGACCGTCTCGACGTCCCATCCGCACGGCCGTCGCAACGTCCTGGTCTGCCTCGTGCTCATCGGGGTCCTGCTGGCGGGCGTCGGGATCTTCCCGGTCGACACGCATTTCTGGATCCACACGGCCGCCGCGTCGGGGATGGCGGTGACGTTCTTCGTCCTCGTCGTCGCGCTCCGGCGCTGGGTCCCCGGCACCTCGCGGACGTTCCTCGTCGTGGGGTGGGCCTTCATGGCCGTGATCCTCCTGCTCGCCGTGTACTTCGCGGTCGGCCTGTACACGCTGACCGCGGTGGAGCTGGTGGCCGGCATCCTCGTCTTCACGTGGATCATCCTGCTCATCCGCAACGTCGCGGCCGTGGGGCTGGATGCGGGGCGGATCGCGCGGCCGGAGGCAGCGCCGTAGTCATGCTCGCGGCGCGCGTGGGCGGGACGCCGCTCAGCGGAAGTCGCGCGAGCGGTTGGTGGTCGACACGGTCAGCGCCTCGAAGCGGTCGGCGACGAGGTTGACGACGCCCTCGCGCGAGCGCTCCAGGATGCCGCGGACGACCATCGCGGGCGCCTCGCGTGCGATCCGGCGATAGCGCGACCACACGCCCACGCTCGCGATCACGTTGAGCGTGCCGGATTCGTCCTCGAGGTTCATGAACGTGATGCCGCTCGCCGTCGCCGGCCGCTGCCGGTGCGTGACGACGCCGCCCACCTCGATCCTGCGCCCGGACTCGGCCTCGTGGAGCCGGTCGATGCGCAGCGCCCCGCGGGCCTCCAGCCGGTCGCGCACGTGCCGGATGGGGTGGTCGTCCGGCGAGATGCCCGTCGCCCACAGGTCGTAGACCACCTGTTCGGCGTCGTTCAGCATCGGCAGCAGCGGGGGCTGCACGACGACGACGGCGCCGGGCAGGTAGTCCGCCCGGTCCTGCGCGGCCTCGCCCGCGAGCCAGAGCGCCTGCCGCGGCTGCAGGTCGAAGCACGCGAACGCGCCGGCCGCGGCGAGCGCCTCGAGCTGAGTGGCGTCGAGGTCGGCCCGGCGCGACAGGTCGGCCATGTCGCGGTACGGCCCGTGCTGCTCGCGTTCGGCCACGATCCGCTCCGCGACCGAGGCGCCGATGGAGGCCACGTCGGCCAGGCCCAGGCGCACCGCGAACGCCCCGTCGCGGCGGTGGTCGGCCGAGACGTCCGCCGCCTCCCGGTCGAACGGTCCCACCGGGGGCTGGGCGGCGTCGGCGCAGCCCGGCTGGCCGGTGGGGCGACGGATGCCGCCCGGCGCGAGCGCCTCGAGCCCGGCGTGCACGCCCGAGCGCGCGAGGTCGGGCCGGAGCAGCTCGACGCCGTGCCGCCGCGCGTCGGCGGTGAGCGTGTGCGGGGAGTAGAAGCCCATGGGCTGGGCCCGCAACAGCGCCGCGAGGAACGCGGCCGGGTAGTGCAGCTTCAGCCACGAGCTCGCGTACACGAGCAGCCCGAAGCTGATGGCGTGGCTCTCGGCGAAGCCGAAGTTCGCGAACGCCTCGATCTTCTCGTAGATCGCGTCGGCGGTCTCCGGGTCGATGCCGTTGCGCTCCATGCCCGCGTAGAGCTTCGCGCGCAGCTTCTCGATCTTCTCGACGCCGCGCTTCGAGCCCATCGCGCGGCGCAGCAGGTCGGCGTCGGCCGCGTCGCAGTCGCCGACCGCGACGGCCATCTGCATGAGCTGCTCCTGGAAGAGCGGCACGCCGAGCGTGCGCCGCAGCACCGGCTCGAGCTTCGGGTGCAGGTAGGCGACCTGCTCCTCGCCGGTGCGGCGCCGGATGTACGGGTGCACCGCACCGCCTTGCACCGGGCCGGGGCGGATGAGCGCGATCTCGACGACGAGGTCGTAGAAGCAGCGGGGCTGCAGGCGGGGGAGCGTGCCCATCTGCGCCCGCGACTCGACCTGGAACACCCCGATCGAGTCGGCCCGGCACAGCATGTCGTAGACCGCGGGCTCCTCCTTCGGGATCGTCGCGAGCTCCCACTCCTCGCCCGTGTGCTCGCGCACGAGGTCGAACGTGTACTGCAGCGCGGCGAGCATGCCGAGCCCGAGCAGGTCGAACTTGACCAGGCCCATCCACGCGCAGTCGTCCTTGTCCCACTGCAGGACGGTCCGGTTCTCCATCCGGGCGTGCTCGATGGGGCACACCTCGCCGACGGGCCGGTCGGTGAGCACCATGCCGCCCGAGTGGATGCCGAGGTGCCGCGGGAAGGTCAGCAACTGCTCGGCGAGCTCGACGACCGAGCCGGGGATGTCGTGCTCGTCGGTCTCGACGACCGAGCCCCAGCGCTCGACCTGCCGCGACCACGCGTCCTGCTGCCCGGTCGAGTAGCCGAGCGCCTTCGCCATGTCGCGCACCGCGCCCTTCGGCCGGTAGCTGATCACGTTCGCGACCTGTGCGGCGTTCTGCCGCCCGTACTTGCCGTAGACGTACTGGATGATCTCCTCGCGACGGTCGGAGTCGAAGTCGACGTCGATGTCGGGCTCCTCGTCGCGCAGCGATGACAGGAACCGCTCGAACGGCAGCTCGTAGTAGATCGAGTCGACCCCGGTGATGTCGAGCACGTAGCAGACCGCCGAGTTCGCCGCCGATCCGCGGCCCTGGCAGAGGATGCCGCGGCGGCGCGCCTCCTGCACGAGGTCGTGCACGATGAGGAAGTACCCCGGGAAGTCCTTCTGCTCGATCACGTCGAGCTCCTTCGCAAGCCGCTCGCGCACGTGGTCGGGCACTCCCGGGTAGCGCCGTTCGGCGCCCTGCCACGCGAGCTCGCGCAGCCACGACATGGGCGTGTGCCCCTCGGGGACCTCCTGCCGAGGCAGGCGCGGGCGGGCGCTGCGCAGCCGGAACGACAGGTCGCGCGCGAGCGTCACCGAGTGCTCGACGGCGCCGCCGTATCGGCCGAAGCGGGCGAGCATCTCGGCGCCCGAGCGCAGGTGCAGTCCGTCGGTCGCGGGCAGCCACCCGTCGAGCTCGTCGAGGCTGCGCCGCGCGCGCACCGCCGCGAGCGCGGACGCCAGCCGGTGCTCGCCGGGCGTCGCGTAGTGCACCGCGTTCGTCGCGAGCACGGGCACGCGCGCCCTGGCGGCGAGCGCGGCCAGGGCGTCGTTTCGCACCTGGTCGAGCGGGTCGCCGTGGTCGGTCAGCTCGATGACCACGTGGTCGCGGCCGAACAGCGCGACGAGCCGGTCGAGCTCGCGCCACGCGGCATCCGCCCCGCCTTCGCCGGCGAGCGCCCGGCGCACCGCGCCCTTGCGGCACCCCGTCGAGACGACCCAGTGCCCGTCGGCGCGCGCCGCGAGATCCTCCAGCTCGTAGACCGGCCGGCCCTTCTCGCCGCCCGCGAGCTGGCCGGCGGTGATCGCCGACGCGAGCCGGTGGTACCCCTCTTCCCGCGCGGCGAGCACGAGCAGGTGGTCGCCCTCGGGGTCGGCGGCGCCCATCTGCGGCTCGCTGAGCCCGAACGACAGCTCGGCGCCGTACACGGTCTCGAGCTCCGGGTACGCCTCGGCGGCCTCGGCGAAGCGCACGATGCCGTAGAAGCCGTCGTGGTCGGTGATCGCGAGGCCTGCGAGCCCCAGCCGGTGCGCCTCCTCGACGAGTCGCTCGGGGCCCGACGCGCCGTCGAGGAAGCTGAACGTCGAGTGCGCGTGCAGCTCGGCGTACGGCACGACCGGACCGGCCGGCCGGTCGTCGGCCTCGGGCGGTCGGTACGGATGCCGCTTCCGGCTCCAGGCCGGGCTGTCGCCCCCGTCGCCCAGCACGCTCGACCGCCCCGCCGACATGCCGTTCGGCCCGCCGCCCGGCCGCTGCCGGTCGGAGAGCCGCCGCTCGAGTTCGGACCACGGGATCTCCGGGTTGTTCCAGCCCATCAGTCGTACCTCGCCTCGGCCCACCAGCCCTCGTCGTCGCGCACGAGCAGCCACGCGCAGCCGTCGTGGTCGACCACCTGGAACCGGTGCACCCGACGGGCGCGCTCGGCGTCCCACCACCGCTCCACGACCGGCCACGGGCCCGCCCAGGCGCGCACGGAGGCCGCCTGCCCTCCCGCCACCGCGAACGACTCCGGTGCCGCCGAGATCGCCCCGCGCGCATCGACCGACACGGCTGCACCGCCGTCGTCGACGAGCACGACCGCCTGCCGGTCGCGGAACACGCTCGCCGGCGCGAGTGCGGGCAGGCTGCCCGGCCAGGGCGCCTCGCCGACGGTGCGCTCGGGCGCACGGTCGCCCCACGGCACGAGCACCTGGCGGTCGGCGAGCATGCGCCCGCCGCCGATCGCCGCGGTCACCACGCCCTCGTGCCCGAGCATGCTCTGCACGCGCGTGAGCCCGTGGTGCACGCGCTCATCGGGCCCGCCGCCCCACAGGCCCTCCTCGTGGTTGCCCGTGGAGTCGACGCGCTCGGGCACGACCCGCACCCGCACGATCGCGGCCTCGAGGCCGGTGTCGGCGGTGCCCGTGCCCTGCAGCTGCCAGCGCACCCGGTCGACGACGTCGGCCGGGGTGAACCAGTGCGGATGCAGCCAGCTCCGGCTCGAGTGCCCGCCCCGGTCGTCGTCGAGCTCGACGCGGATGCCGGTGCACACGAGTCGCCTCGCCCGCATCCGCTCGATGAACTCCTCGGCCCGCACGCGGAACGCGAACGCGAGCTGGTCGATGCGCTCCAGCGGTGGCTCGAAGTGCTGCTCCACCTCGAAGTCCGGCGGCGGGGTGCGCGGCGCCACGCGCGCCTGCTCGCGGCCCGCCGCCCGATCGTGCGCGAACGCACCGACCGCGCCGAACCGGCGTCGCACGTCCTCCTCCGGCAGCGCCGCGAACTCGCCGAGCGTGCGAACCCCGAGCCGGTGCAGCAGCGTCGTCGTGCGGGCATCGGCGACGAGGGACACGGGCAGCGGCGCGAGGAAGGCGGCCGAGCCGCCGGGTGCGACCACGTGCACGGACCCGCCCGCCGCATCCGGGCCCCCTCCGGCCGGGCCGGCCACGCGAGCCGCCTGCTCGGCTGCGAACGGACCGTCGCCGACGCCCACGCGCGCGCCGGCGACGCCGAGCTCCGCGGCAGCGGCGAGCAGGGCCCGTGCCGCGGCCTCCTCGCCGCCGTAGTAGCGTGCCGGGCCGCGCGCGCGCATCGCCAGCGTTCCCGGTCGCAGCACCTGCAGGCCCGGCACGATCGCCTCGATGCCGCGCACGACCGGCTCGAACGCGCGATGGTCGAGTGCCGCATCGTACGGCAGCACCGCGAGGGCGGGGGAGCGGTACTGCGCCTCGCGCAGCCGCAGTCCGCGCGTCACGCCGTCGCGGCGCGCGGCCGCCGAGCACGAGTGCACCTGGCCCGCCTCGGTGAGCGCCACGGGCCCGGCCGGGTCCAGGCCCGCCTCGCGGCACGCCGCGAGCACCGGCCAGTCGGGGCACCAGAGCACGATCGTGCGCACGGCCGCGCTCACGAGGCCCTCGCGGCGAAGTCGGGCCGGTGCACGACTCCGGTCGCCTCGGGGTCGGATGCCGCTGAGCCGAGGGCGCGCGCGGCATCCGCACCGATGGCGCCCGAGCCGGGCCGGGCCTCGTCGACCGCGGCGAATCCCAGGTCGCCCGCCGGAAGCCGGAGGCGCCGACGGCTGCCCCGGCCCACTTCGCCACGCCCCGTGACCCGGACCACGACCTCGCGCTCGGCGAGATGGCCGTGGCCGCGCTCGAGGCCCGTCCAGTCGCTGCGCTCGAGCTCGAGCCGCGCGTCGCTGCCGGGCCACGCGCCGTCGACCAGCAGCAGCGCACCGCGCTGGCGCAACCGGGCGGCGAACCGCGAGGCCTCGGCCGGGGCGAGCCGTCCAGCCGGACGCAGGGCGACCACGGGGATCACGTCGGCGAGCGCTGCGGCGACCGTCAGCCACTGCCGGCCCGGATCGGGCACGAGCACGAGCCGCTCGAGGTCGATGCCGAACCGGGCCGCCGCCTCGACGCCGAACTCTGGGATGCCCGCGACCGCGACCCAGCGCCCGCTGCGCGAGGGCCCCGCGAGCGCGGCCATCAGCAGCGTGATCGATCCCTCGACCTGCACCACCGCGCCCTCGCGGAGGGCCCCGCCCGGCAGTACCGAGGCGAGCGCCGGATGCGTCGGCACGGCCCTGGAGTCGAGCCTGGTGGACTGCATCCCGCGGATGCGGGCCTGCAGTTCCTCGACCCGTTCGATCCGCGCCTCCGGCGCCGCGGAGGCGGCCGGTGCGGATCGGGGAGCGGTCATCGTCACCCCTCAATGTTCGAACACATGTTCGAATACGGCAAGTCGTGGAGGCCACCCGTCCATGCCCCCGAGCGGGGGTCGAGTCCTCCGACGAGGCCGCTCCGTCGCATCCGGCTCGCCGCCGGCGTCGCCGCACCCGGGGTCGGTCGCCGGCTCGACCAGCCGTCGTCCCGATCGGAAGCGTGAGGAGCATCCGTCGGCCCTCGGGCGTGCCCGGCAGGGCACGCCCGACATGGCTCGCCGGGCCTGATCGCAGGGGCGTGCTCCATCGAACTCCACGCCTTCCTCAGGAGGCGCGGCGCGAATCACGACGTTCCTCAGGAGGACACGCCGACGAACGCGCAGACACGCCGAACAACTCCTGAGAAGCGAAACGCCCGCCAGGCAGCCAGACGATCGACCCCGGAAACGCGAGAAGGCCGGATCCGAAGATCCGGCCTTCTCGACAACACGTGCGCGAGGGGGGACTTGAACCCCCACGCCCTATCCGGGCACTAGCACCTCAAGCTAGCGCGTCTGCCAATTCCGCCACCCGCGCGTTGTCTCGGCCCTGATCGCTCAGCGGCCGTAGAAGACACTAGCACGGTTTTCCGGACCCGCTGACCACCCGGCGGCGCCCGGACGACCGCGCATCGCGGAGGCCCCGGTCAGTGCCGCAAAGCCGATCCCGGAACGCTGCGGATCCCGTCCGGAACCGGTGGCGAACCCGATCCATCCGTCGTCGCCCCGATGGGATCGCACCCCGCGCGCTAGCGTGGTCGCCATGGCCGAGACGACCCCGACGACCCCCGAGCTCGACGAGACCGCCGTCATCGCACGCGACCTGATCCGGTTCGATACGACGAACCACGGCGAGGGCCGCTCGAACGGCGAGCGCGAGGCCGCGGAGTACGTCGAGGCCCACCTGCGCCGCATGGGCCTCGACCCGGTCCTGCACGAATCGGCGCCCGGACGCGCGAACGTCGTCGCCCGCGTGCCGGGCGCGAACCCCGACAAGCCGGCGCTCGTCCTGCACGGCCACCTCGACGTCGTGCCCGCCGACCCGCGCAACTGGAGCGTCGACCCGTTCGCCGGCGAGATCCGGGACGGCATGCTGTGGGGCCGCGGCGCGGTCGACATGAAGGACATGGACGCCATGATCCTCACGTCCGTCGGCGACATCCTCGCCGAGGGGCGGCTGCCCGAGCGCGAGCTGGTCCTGGGATTCTTCGCCGACGAGGAGGCCGGCGGCCTGTACGGCGCGAGCTGGCTCGTCGACGAGCACCCGGAGCTCTTCGCGGGCGCGACCGAGGCCATCAGCGAGGTCGGCGGCTACTCCATCACGGTCGGCGGGCAGCGCGCCTACCTCCTGCAGACGGGCGAGAAGTCGCTCGTGTGGGTGCGGCTCATCGCGCGCGGCACGGCCGCCCACGGATCGCGCCTGATCCGCGAGAACGCGGTGACCAGGCTCGCCGAGGCGGTCGCCCGCATCGGCCGTCGGGAGTGGCCCGTCCGGCTGACCGGGACCACCCGCGAGCTGCTCGCCGCGGTCGCGGGCGCCCTCGGGGTCGACCCCGAGCGGGTCTCCCCGGACGAGCTCGCGCTCGCGACGGGATCGGCCTCGGGCTTCATCACGGCGACGCTCCGCACGACCTCGAACCCCACGCTGCTGCACGCCGGCTACAAGCACAACGTCATCCCCGATCGCGCGGAGGCTCTCGTCGACATCCGGACGCTGCCGGGGGAGGAGGACGCGGTGCTCGCCGAGATCGCCGAGCTCGTCGGCCCCGACATCGAGATCGAGACCGTCCACCGCGACGTCGGCCTCGAGGCGCCGACGCACGGCCCGCTCGTCGACGCCGTCACCGGCGCGCTCCGCGAGCACGACCCGGAGGCATCCGTCTTCCCGTACCTGCTGAGCGGCGGCACCGACAACAAGTCGCTCTCGCGGCTCGGCATCTCCGGCTACGGCTTCGCGCCGCTGCGCCTTCCGGACGGCCTCGACTTCCCTGCGATGTTCCACGGGGTGGACGAGCGCGTGCCGCTGGACGCACTAGTCTTCGGTAGGCGGGTCCTGAAGGACCTGCTCCTGGCGTACTGACGCCGCCCACCCACGTCACGACCGACGACGGTCCTGCGGCCCTTCGCGCGCGAGGGGCGGAAGGCGATACACCCCCGTGCTCGAAGCCATCATCCTCGGCCTCGTCCAGGGACTCACCGAGTTCCTGCCGATCTCCTCCAGCGCGCACCTGCGGATCCTCGGGGAGTTCCTGCCCAACGCGGCGGACCCGGGGGCGGCCTTCACGGCCATCACGCAGCTCGGCACCGAGGCGGCGGTGGTCGTGTTCTTCTGGCGCGACATCGTCCGCATCATCGGGCACTGGTTCGGGTCGCTGACCGGCCGCGTGCCGCGCAACGACCCGGACGCGCGGATGGGATGGCTCATCATCGTGGGCTCGATCCCGATCGTGGTGCTCGGCCTGGTCCTGCAGGACCAGATCGAGACGGTCTTCCGCTCGCTCTACATCACCGCGACGATGCTCATCCTCTTCGGCGTCGTGCTGGGCCTCGCCGACTGGGCGGGGGCGAAGCGGCGGAAGCTCGACGAGCTCACCTACCCGCACGGCATCTACTTCGGCCTCGCGCAGTCGCTCGCGCTCATCCCCGGCGTCTCGCGCTCCGGCGGCACGATCACGATGGGCCTGCTGCTCGGCTACGAGCGCGCGGCGGCGGCGCGGTACGCCTTCCTGCTCGCCATCCCCGCGGTGTTCGGGTCCGGCTTCTACCAGCTGTTCAAGAGCTGGGGCGAGCCGGCGGTCTACGGACCGCTCGAGACGGCGGTCGCGACGGTCGTCGCGTTCGTCGTCGCCATCGTCGTGATCGCGTTCTTCATGAGCTACATCTCGAAGCGCAGCTTCCTGCCGTTCGTGATCTACCGGGTCGCGCTCGGCACGACCATCTTCATCCTGCTCGGGACGGGCGTGCTTCAGCCGCTCTAGGCGGTGCGGCTCCGGACAGCGCGGCTCAGGCGCCGTCGCGCGGGTGCCATGCCCCGCCGCCCGGCTGGTCGCCGCGCCGGCGCAGGTAGCGCTCGAACTCCTGCGCGATCGCCTCGCCGGAGGCCTCGGGGGCGTCGGCCGCGTCGCGGGCCTGCTCGAGCTGGGCGATGTAGCCGGCCATCTCCTCGTCGTCGGCCGCGAGCGCGTCGACGTTCGCCTCCCAGGCGCTCGCCTCCGCCTCGAGCGAGCCGCGCGGGATGCTGAGGCCCGTGAGCTCCTCCACCTTGCCGAGCAGGGCGAGGACCGCCTTCGGCGACGGGGCGTTGTGCACGTAGTGCGGGACCGACGCCCAGAGCGACACCGTGGGGATGCCGACCCGCTCGGCCTGATCGGCGATCACGCTGAGGATGCCGACGGGACCCTCGTAGCTCGAGCGCTCGACGCCGAGCGCGGCCCGCACCTCGGGGTTCTCGCTCGATGCGTATACGGCGAGCGGACGCGTGTGCGGGGCGTCGGCGAGCATGGCGCCGAGCAGCACGATGCCCTCGATGTCGGCCGTGAGGGCCGCGTCGATCAGCTCGGCCGCGAAGCCCTTCCACGTGCGCGCCGGTTCGGCGCCGAGCAGCACGTGCAGGCTGGTCGCGCCCGGGCCGGTCACCGTCTCGTCATCGTCCGGCGACGCCGGCTCGCCGGTCGGACCCAGGATGGCGGCGCCCGGCCAGCGGATCCGGCGGGAACCGTCGGGCTCGGCCTCGATCGTCGGGCGCGTGAACTGGTAGTCGAAGTAGAGCTCGGGGTCGACCGCGGCGATCTCGGCCAGGCCGAGGCGCTCGACGAGCAGCCGGGCCGCTCCGGTCGCCGCCTCGCCGGCGTCGTTCCATCCCTCGAACGCGACGACGAGGAGTCGTCCGCCCTCGAACCCGGTCGGCTGCTGCACTCGGTCCGCCCCGCTTCCCGAGCCCGGGTGGTCCGGACTCACCTCCACAATAGGGCGTGGCCGTAGAATCACCCGTTGTGACCAAGCGCCTCCCTGCCGCCGTCCTGTGGGACATGGACGGCACCCTCGTCGACACCGAGCCGTACTGGATGCGGGCCGAGATCGAGCTCGTGTCCGAATTCGGCAGCACGTGGACCCACGAGGACGCGTTGCAGATGGTCGGGATGGGCCTCTGGGACGCCGCGGAGGTCTTCCGGGCCGCGGGCGTCGAGCTGCCCGCGGACGAGATCGTCGCGCGCCTCACCGACCGGGTGCGCGAGCAGCTCGCACAGCACGGCGTGCCGTGGCAACCCGGCGCACAGCACCTCCTGCGGGAGATCCGGGACGCCGGCATCCCGACGGCCCTCGTGACGATGTCGATCCGGTCGATGGCCGAGGACGTCGTGGGCGCCATCCCGTTCGCGGCCTTCGACGACCTGGTGACCGGCGACGAGGTCGCGGCGCCCAAGCCCCACCCCGAGCCCTACCTCGCCGCCGCCGGCCGGCTCGGGGTCGACATCGCGGACTGCGTCGCGATCGAGGACTCGCCCACCGGGCTCGCGGCGGCCACGTCGGCCGGTGCGGTGACGATCGGGGTCCCGCACATGCTCCCGCTCGACGAGGCGCCCTCCGACGTCGTCTGGGAGAGCCTGGACGGCCGCACGCTGCAGGACCTCATCGAGGTCGCGACCGCGAAGCGGGGAACGGCATGAGCCGCGGCGAGTCGAGCGGTCCGTTCCGGGCGGGCGACCGCGTGCAGCTGACCGGCCCGAAGGGCCGCCTGCACACGATCACGCTCGAGCCCGGCAAGGTCTTCCATTCGCACAAGGGCGGGATCTCCCACGACGACCTCATCGGGCTGCCCGACGGCTCCGTGGTCGCCAACGGCGTCGGCATCGAGTACCTCGCGCTGCGGCCGCTCCTCAACGACTTCGTCATGTCGATGCCGCGCGGTGCCGCCATCGTGTACCCGAAGGACGCGGCGCAGATCCTCGCCCAGGCGGACATCTTCCCGGGCGCCACGGTCGTCGAGGCGGGCGTCGGCTCCGGGGCGCTCTCGCTCTGGCTGCTGCGCGCCATCGGACCGGACGGCCGCCTGATGTCGTTCGAGCGGCGCGAGGAGTTCGCCGACGTGGCCAGAGGCAACGTCGCCACCTTCCACGGGGCCGACCCCGGCAACTGGTCGATCACGCTCGGCGACCTCGCCGAGGCGCTGCCCGAGCAGGCCCCGCCGGCCTCGGTCGACCGGGTCGTGCTCGACATGCTCGCCCCGTGGGAGTGCATCGACGCCGTGTCGGCGGCGCTCAAGCCCGGCGGCGTCGTGCTCTGCTACGTCGCGACCGCGACCCAGCTCTCCCGGGTGGCCGAGGCGATCCGCGCGAGCGGCGAGTACACCGAGCCCGCGGCCAGCGAGACCATGGTCCGCGGATGGCACGTGCAGGGCCTCGCCGTCCGTCCGGACCACCGCATGATCGCGCACACGGGCTTCCTGATCACCGCTCGCCGCCTCGCGCCGGGCACGGTGCTCCCCGAGCTGAAGCGCCGTCCCGCGAAGGCCGAGTTCAGCGACGAGGACGTCGAGGCGTGGACGCCGGGCGCCGTCGGCGAGCGCAACGTCAGCGACAAGGTCCTGCGCAAGCGCGCGCGTGCCGCGAGCTCCGCCGCCCGCAGCTCGCGCGAGGGCGACGGGCCCGCCCCGGACGCCGACCCCGCGGATGCCGACTAGGCTGTCTGCGGCCGTTCCACCCGAGACGAAACGAGGATCCGTGCGCCTCCCGATCGCACTCACCGCCACCGCGACCGCGCTCGCGCTCGTGCTCACCGGCTGCGCGACGGCCCCCGAGCCCGAGGCCGGAGCCGGCGCGTCGTCCGACCTCGTCGAGGTCCGGGGCGACTTCGGCGATACGCCCCGAGTGGACTTCCCGACGCCCCTGAAGCCTGCCGAGACGCAGTGCACCGAGCTCGTCGAGGGCTCGGGCGACCACCTCGAGCGGGGCCAGCAGGCGCTCGTCGGCCTCGCGGTCTACAACGGCACGACGGGCGAGCAGCTCCAGGCCACCGGCTTCGGCAGCGAGGACCCCGTGCCGGTGGTCCTCGGACAGGGCACGGTCGACGGCCTGATCGTGGGGCTCTCCTGCGCCCGGGAGGGCTCGCGCGTGGTCGCGGTCGTCCCGCCCGCCGACCTCTGGGGCGACGAGGGCAACGCGTCCTTCGGACTGACCGGCGACGACAGCGTCGTGATGGTGCTCGACGTCCACGAGGCGTTCCTGCCGAAGGCGAACGGAAGCCCCCGCATCACGCGCGACGGCTTCCCGGCGGTCGTGACCGCACCGGACGGGCGCCCCGGGATCACGGTGCCCGACAACCCGCCGTTCGACACGACCGAGGTCGAGGTGCTCAAGCAGGGCTCCGGGCAGACGGTCGAGTCCGGCGACCGCGTCGTGGTGCACTACACGGGCGTGCTCTGGGACGACAACGAGGTCTTCGACTCGAGCTGGCAGAACGGCGCACCCGCGTCCTTCGTGGTCAGCGACGGCGCCGACTCGCAGGTCATCCCCGGGTTCTCGAAGGCCATCATCGGCCAGCAGGTCGGATCGCAGGTGGGCGTGGTGGTGCCGCCCGAGGACGGCTACGGCGAGGCCGGCCAGGGGCCGGTCCCGGCCGGCGCGACGATGTTCTTCGTCATCGACATCCTCGGCGTGGTGTGACGCGGGGCGGCCGTGCTGCCGCCGCGGGCGCTTCAGTATGATCGCTGACGTGGCGTCATCCAAGCCCGCGGGGGAGTCGCGGATCCCGGTCGAGGATCGGCTGTTCAGCCTCGTACTCGCGCTGCTCGCGACCGAGACCGGGCTGCTGAAGTCCGAGATCCTCTCGACCGTGCGCGGCTATGCCGAGCGCTACGACCCGCGCGGGGGCAACGCGAACCTCGAGCGGCAGTTCGAGCGGGACAAGGACGACATCCGCGACCTGGGCATCCCGCTCGAGACCGTCGAGTCGCCCGACCGGCCCGGCGACAACCAGGCGCTGCGCTATCGCATCCCGAAGGGCGAGTACGACCTGCCGGTCGACGTCCGCTTCACGCCCGACGAGCTCGCACTCCTCGGCCTCGCGGCCGAGGTGTGGCGCGAGGCCTCGCTGTCGGCCGACTCGCAGCGCGCGCTCACGAAGCTCCGTTCGCTCGGCATCGAGCCGCGCGAGCCCGTGATCGGCTACGCGCCGCGACTGCGCGTCCGGGACGCCGCGTTCGAACCCCTGCGTCAGGCGCTCGACCGGCGGCAGCGCGTGCGGTTCCGGTACCTCAAGCCGGGCGAGCGGGCTCCTCGGGTGCGCACCGTCGAGCCCTACGCGGTCGTCCTGCACGAGGGTCGATGGCACCTGCACGGGCGCGACGTCGACGCGGACGCCCCGCGCACGTTCCTGCTCTCCCGCATCGTGGGCGAGGTCGACGTGCGCGCCGGAGCCCCGTTCGCGCCGCCGCCGGCCGACGTGCAGGACCGGGTCCTGGCCGACCTGCAGGCGCTGCGGCTCGCGAACACCGCCGACCTCGCGGTCGAGGCGGGCTCGGACGCCGAGGTGCGCCTCGGGAAGCGCGCGGCGCGCCGCGACGAGGACGCGGGCGTCATCCACCTGCACTACACCGACGAGGCGGTCTTCGCCGACGAGCTCGCCTCGTACGGTCCGGAGGTCCGGGTCCTCGCCCCCGACTCGCTGCGCACCGCCGTGCGCGAGCGACTCGCGGCGGTCGTGGCCGCGCACCGGAGCGGGGGAGCGGCATGAGCCCGCCCGCGCCGCGCCGGCCCTCGGGACTGCGCGCACCGGACAAGCTCGTCTTCCTGCTCTCCCTCGTGCCGTACCTGCTCGAGCGGAAGGTGGTGGACGTGTCGGAGGCCGCCGCGCACTTCGGCGTGAAGGAGGAGGTCATCCGCGACGCCGTGAAGCTCATCGCGACGTCGGGCCTTCCCGGCGCGACGGGCACGTACCAGCCGAACGACCTCTTCGACATCGACTGGGACGCGTTCGAGGAGGACGACGTCATCGTGATCGTGCACCACGTGGCGATCGACGATGCGCCGCGACTGTCGGCGCGCGAGGCGGCCGCCCTCATCGCGGGACTGCAGTACCTGTCGGCGTCGCCCGAGAACGCCGACAGCGCCTCGCTGGCCGCCCTCCTCGACAAGCTGCGCGCCGGCGCATCGGCGGAGCCGAGCCGGCTCGCCGTCGCCGAGGAGGCCGCCGACGCGACCCTCGGCGAGGTGCGCCGTGCGGTCGCCACCGGCCGACGGCTGGAGTTCGACTACCTCAACGCGCGCGGCGAGCACCGCCGGCGCCGCGTCGACCCGCTCCGGATCGCGTCGCTCGGCGCGGACTGGTACCTGCAGGCGTACGACCAGCTCCGCGAGGACGTGCGCAACTTCCGCATCGACCGCATGAGCGGGCTCCGGATCACCGACGAGCCGATCGCCGACCACTCGGACCGCGCCATCCCGGACACCCTGTTCCAGGCCTCGCCGGACGACCTCGACGTCGTCGTGGACGTCGCGCCGGAGAGCCTGCCGCTCCTGGCCGACTACCTCGCGGACTCGACGACCACCGAGGTCGACGGTCGGCTGCGCGTCACGCTGCGCCTCGCGCACGTGCACGGCCTGAAGCGCCTGGTCTCCGGGCTGCCCGGCCTCGTCACCGTGATCGCGCCCGAGGAGGCGCGCACGGCCGTCGCCGCATGGGCGGAGGCGGGCCTCGCCGGATACCCGGACGAATCGTCCGATCGTTAGGCAAACGAAGCCGGACCGAGGCGGACCCGCTTCCGGCGAGCGGGTAGACTGGCCGCACCATCCCGCCAGAATGGACGACTCACTTATGTTTGGAAACGCCTTCACCGGTTGGCACGCGCTGATCATCCTGCTGGTGATCCTGCTGCTCTTCGGTGCGCCGAAGCTTCCCGCGCTCGCGCGCAGCCTGGGCCAGTCGATGAAGATCCTCAAGAACGAGGTCCGCTCCGACGACGACGGTGCCGACTCCACGGACGGCACGGCGACCCCCGAGGCCCCCGCCTCCTCGACTCCCGCCTCCGGCACGACGACGTCGTCGACCGCGGCGTCGACGACGCCCGCACCGCCCGAGCAGCCGAAGCGCACGGACTCCGGCCCGAGCGCCTGAGCCGCATGACCGCGGTGAAGGATCGCGGGGAGAAGAACCGCGAGAAGCGGATGTCGCTCGGCGAGCACCTCGTCGAGCTTCGCAAGCGCCTGTTCATCTCGGCGATCGCCATCGCCGTCGGCATGGTCGGCGGCTGGATCCTGACCGACATGTTCGTCTGGCAGGCGATCCAGGACCCGGTCAACCGCGTCGTCGAGGCGCAGCAGGGTGAGGGCGCCGAGAGCGCCGGGATCATCTTCCCGACCATCTCCAGCGCCTTCGACCTGCGCCTGCAGATCGCGTTCACGCTCGGCATCGTCATCTCCGCGCCGGTCTGGCTGTACCAGGTCTTCGCCTTCCTCGTCCCGGGGCTGAACAAGAAGGAGCGCAAGTACACGTTCGCGTTCTTCGCGACGGCCATCCCGCTCTTCTTCGCCGGCTGCGCGGCCGGGTGGTTCGTGCTGCCGAACATCGTCAAGCTGATGACGAGCTTCGTGCCCGAGGGCGCCGAGACGCTGCTGACGGCGAAGGAGTACATCGACTTCGTCCTGAAGCTCGTCGTGGCGATCGGGATCGCGTTCGTCGTGCCGGTGTTCATCGTGCTGCTGAACTTCGCCGGCATACTGAGCGCGGCATCGATCATCAAGTCGTGGCGGATCGCCATCCTCGTGATCGTGCTCTTCACGGCCTTCGCCACGCCCTCGGCCGACGTGGTCTCGATGTTCATGCTCGCGGTGCCGATGATCGGGCTGTACTTCGCCGCCTACGGCATCGCGTTCCTCCACGACCGTCGCGCGGCCCGGCGTGCGGAGCTGGAGTTCGGCGACGCTGTCTAGGCTGGAGGGGTGATGAGCCTCTCGCCGGCCGAACGCTACGCGCAGTCCCGGCAGCAGCGACGGCAACCCAGGCTGCAGGAGTTCGCGGCGTCGCTCGCCTTCGACCTCGACCCGTTCCAGCGCGCCGCCTGCTCGGCGCTCGACGACGGCCGCAGCGTGCTCGTGGCCGCGCCGACGGGTGCCGGCAAGACCGCGGTCGCCGAGTTCGCCGTGCACCTGGCGATGCAGTCGGGTGACGAGAAGGTCTTCTACACGACGCCGATCAAGGCGCTCTCGAACCAGAAGTACCAGGAGTTCGTCGAGGCGTGGGGCGCGCGGGACGTGGGCCTGCTGACCGGCGACACGAACATCAACGCGACCGCGCGCATCGTGGTCATGACGACCGAGGTGCTGCGGAACATGCTGTACGCGTCGTCGCCCCTGCTCGACCGGCTCTCCTACGTCGTGATGGACGAGGTGCACTACCTCGCGGACCGCTTCCGCGGTGCGGTCTGGGAGGAGGTCATCATCCACCTCCCGGAGCACGTGCGGCTCGTCTCCCTCAGCGCGACGGTCTCGAATGCGGAGGAGTTCGGCGACTGGCTCCAGGCGGTGCGTGGAGACACCGACGTGATCGTCTCCGAGCAGCGTCCCGTGCCCCTCGAGCAGCACGTCCTCGTCGGCGCGAAGCTCGTGGACCTCTTCGACTCGTCGGGGCAGGCCGCGACGCATCGGGTGAACCCCGAGCTGCAGCGTCTGGCGCGGGCGGGCGGCAGGTCGATCCGCGGGCGGTCCCAGCGGGGGCGTCGTGGCAGCGACCGTGGACGGTACCACCGCCCCTCGCCGGGGGAGGGGCGCATGGAGCGCTCCGCCGTCGTCGAACTGCTGAGCGGGAAGCACCTGCTGCCGGCGATCTTCTTCATCTTCTCCCGTGCCGGATGCGACCAGGCCGTGCGGCAGGTGCTGCGCAGCGGCATCCGGCTCACCGACACCGAGGAGCGCGCGGAGATCCGCGCCATCGTCGAGGAGCGCGCACGCCAGCTGCGCGACGAGGACCTCGCCGTCCTCGGCTACTGGGAGTGGATCGAGGGGCTGCAGCGCGGCGTCGCCGCCCACCATGCCGGCATGCTCCCCACCTTCAAGGAGGTCGTCGAGGACCTCTTCCAGCGCAAGCTCCTGAAGGTCGTCTTCGCGACCGAGACGCTCGCGCTCGGCGTGAACATGCCCGCGCGGTCGGTCGTGCTCGAGAAGCTCGAGAAGTTCAACGGCGAGGCTCGCGTGCCGATCACGCCGGGGGAGTACACCCAGCTCACCGGTCGCGCCGGGCGCCGCGGCATCGACGTCGAGGGCCACTCGGTGATCCAGTGGGTCGACGGACTGGACCCCGAAGCGGTCGCGTCGCTCGCGTCCCGCCGGAGCTACCCCATGAACTCCAGCTTCACGCCGACCTACAACATGGCGGTGAACCTGGTCGACCAGTTCGGTCGCGAGCGCACCAGGCAGGTGCTCGAGCTCTCGTTCGCGCAGTTCCAGGCCGACCGCGCCGTCGTCGACCTCGCGCGCACGCTGCGCAAGCAGGAGGACTCCATGGCGGGGTACGAGGAGGCGATGCGGTGCCACCTCGGCGACTTCGCGGAGTACGCCGGCATCCGGCGCCGCATCTCGGACCTCGAGCGGCAGTCCGCGAAGGGGAATCCGACGCATGCCCAGCGCGAGCGCATGCAGCGCGACCTCGCGGCCGAGCGCAAGCGGCTGCGCGCCCACCCGTGCCACGGGTGCGCCGAGCGGGAGCAGCACGCCCGCTGGGCGGAGCGGTGGTGGCGCCTGAAGCGCGAGCATGACGACCTCTCCCGGCAGATCCGCAGCCGTACGGGTCAGGTCGCCAAGCGGTTCGACCGCGTCGCGGAAGTGCTGGAGGCGCTCGGCTACCTCGAGCGCGGGAGCGACGGCGAGGTCGTGCCGACCGCGGCCGGACGCACCCTCAAGCGCATCTACGGCGACCGCGACCTGCTGGTCGCCGAGGCGCTGCGCCGAGGACTCTGGGACGGACTGGACGTGGCGTCGATCGCGGCGATGGCGGCCGCGCTCGTCTACGAGCCGCGGCGCGACGACCGCGGCATCCAGTACCGCATGCCCAAGGGCGGGTTCCGAGACGCCTTCGAGCGCACGACGGACGCGTGGAGCGAGCTCGACGACGTCGAGCGCGACCACCGGCTGCCGGGGACCGAGCAGCCCTCGCCCGCGCTGGCGTCGGCCATGCACGCGTGGGCGCGCGGCGCCGGGCTGGGGCAGGTGCTGGATGACACCGAGCTCGCGGCCGGCGACTTCGTCCGGCTCGCCAAGCAGGTGATCGACCTGCTCGACCAGGTGTCCATCGTCGCCGACGCCGAGCTCGGCGCGACCGCACGCGCCGCCATCGACGCGGTGCGTCGCGGCGTCGTCGCCTACGGGGCCGCATCGTGAGCGCCGGAGCCGACGTGGAGCCGAGCGCGGAACGCGACGTGGCGCGCGGCCCCGAGGAGCCCGGTACGACCGCGGCGCCCGTCCCGACCGTCACCCGCCCGATCCTCCCGTTGTGGGCGGCGCTCATCGTGTCGGCGCTCGGCGGGTTCGTCTACGACCTGGGCTTCCCCGGGGCCAGCGTGTGGCCCCTCGCCTTCGTCGGCATCGCGATGGCGCTGGTGCCCCTCGTCGGCCGTTCCCTGCTGTCCTCGTTCCACGTCGGACTGGCGTTCGGGCTCGCCTTCTACCTCTCGCACGTGTCATGGACCTCGCTCTACCTCGGCCCCATCCCGTGGCTGGCGCTGTCGATCTTCGAGTCCCTGTTCGTGGCCGGCGGTGCCGTGCTCATCACGCTGGCGTACCGGTGGGGTCCGCTGCTCGGTGCATCGCGCTGGGTCCGCCTGCTCATCGTCCCGCTGCTCGTGGCCGGGCTCTGGATCCTCAGGGAGACGGTGACCGGAACGCTGCCGTACGGCGGATTCCCATGGGGGCGCGCGGCGCTCAGCCAGTCGGAGAGCCCGTTCGCACCGGTCGTCTCGTGGGTCGGCTCGACCGGCCTCGGCTTCGTGATGGTGTTCCTCGTCGCGGCGACCATCGAGTGGGTGCGGGAACGCGGATGGCGCGACCTGCGCACCGCCGTCCCCGTCGCGGCGGTCCTCGTGCTCGCCGTGGTCGTGCCGGCGTTCCCGTCGACGGCGGCCGGCGAACTGCGCGTGGCGAGCGTCCAGGGCGACGGACCGGCCGGGTACTTCGACCGGCGCGAGCCCGGCGACATCCTCCGGTCGCAGCTCGACGCGACGGAGCCCGTGCTCGACGAGTCCGGCATCGACGTGCTGCTGTGGCCCGAAGGCGGCAGCGACCTCGATCCGACGCGGAGTCCCGACGTCGCCCGGATCTTCGACGACCTCTCCGAACGGCTCGAGGCGCCCGTCATCCTCAACACGGTCACGGTCGACGACGACCGGTTCTACAACACGTCGCTGCTCTGGGAGGCGGGGGAGGGGGCCGTGCAGCGGTTCTCGAAGCGCAACCCCGTGCCGTTCGGGGAGTACATCCCCGACCGCTGGTTCTACGACGCGATCGTGCCGGAGCTCACCGGGCTCATCCAGCGGGGATACTCGCCGGGGACCGAGCCACCGGTGTTCGAGCTCGACGGCACGGCGACCGGGCTCGCGATCTGCTTCGACGTCATCTACGACGACCTGATCTGGGAGGCCGCCCGCGGAGGCGCCGAGCTCTACATGCTCCAGACCAACAACGCCGACTTCCGGGGGACCGACGAGAACGAGCAGCAGCTCGCGATCGCGCGGCTGCGGGCGATCGAGACCGGCCGGTCCGTGGTCAACATCTCGACGGTCGGCACCAGCCAGGTGATCGACCCGACGGGTCGGACGGTCGAGTCGCTGCCGGCCTACGCGCCCGGAGCGATGGTGACGGATGTCGAACTGCGCACGGGCCTCACGCCGTCGGTCGTGCTCGGGGCGTCGATCCCGCTCCTGGTGGTCGTCGGTTCGCTCGCGGGACTGGTCCTCGCGGGCGTGCTGGGACGACGAAACGCCCGGCGACGGATCGAATCCGTGGCCGGGCGTGCGGAGGGGTCGGACGGCGCCTAGGCGCCGATCTTCTGCTGTCCGCGGCGGGCGCGGAGGTACTGCAGGCGCTCCTCGAGGATCTCCTCGAGCTCGGCGCGCGTACGGCGCTCCAGCAGCATGTCCCAGTGCGTGCGAGCGGACTTCTCGCCCGAGCGGTCGACCTCGACGGGCTTCTGGTCGACGAGCAGCACGGCGGAGTTGCCGCAGTGCTTGCACTCCCAGGTCTCCGGCAGCTCGGCCTCGGTCGAGAATGTCATGACGGTGTCACGACCACACGTCTCGCAGCGGTAGGTGTACTCCGCGCGGTCGGCGAAGACGACGCCCTCTTCGCTCTGCAGGCTCTGGGCGCCGATTCGCATGCCCCGAAGGCTCCGGTCTGCCATGGCGTACTCCTCTCGATCGTCAATCAGGTATAAACGATCAAGCTGTGCAGGAGCTTCCCGTGGGCTGGGGTTTTGCCGGGGAACTCCCAGCCTCGGCGGGCGTCGTGAGCTCAGTCGCCGGCCGCGATGCCCAGCGCGAGGTCGGCGCGATCGGTGACCAGCCCGTCGACCCCCATCGAGAGCAGGCGACGCATCTCGTCGGGGTCGTTGACCGTCCAGACGTGCACCTCGACGCCGGCGGCGTGCGCCGTGTCGAGGAGCGCACGTGAGAGCAGGCGCACGGCACCGACCCGCTCCGGGATCTGCAGGGCGTGGGCACCGGCCACCGCCCTCCGCAGGAGCGCCGGGCTCCGCGTCACGGCGGCGGCCGCCGCCCGGATCACCGAAGTCCGGCCTGCGGAGGTCGCGACATCCGGCAGCGCGTCGGTCAGCACATGGCGGCGCCGGTCGCTGAAGGCCGTCAGGAGCACGCGATCGAGAGCACCCGCGCGTTCCACCGCGGCGACCGTCGCCGTCACCGCGTCGTCGGACTTGACGTCGACGTTCAGGCGCGCGTCGGGGAATGCGTGCAGCAGTTCGTCGAGGGTCGCGAAGCCGTGCCCGCCGCCCAGGTCCATTCGCCGGAGCTCGGCCAGGGGCAGGTCCGAGACGGCGTCGGGGCGGCCCGCGACCCGGTCGAGCGACACGTCGTGGGCCAGCACGGCCGCGCCGTCGGCGCTGCGTCGGACGTCGGTCTCGAGATACCGCGCGCCGGCGCGGACGGCGGCCTCGAACGCCGCGAGCGTGTTCTCGGGCACCTCGAGGGCGAGCCCTCGATGGGCCAGGACGCGCGGCCTGCCCGGGGCGAACCAGTCGAGGGCCACGCGCGTCAGCGGGAGCCGGCTCGCGGGTCCGAGGAGGCGCCGCCTGCCGGCGGCGTGAACGCCTGCCCGATGCCCTTGAGCGCCTCGGTGAGCTCGCTCGGCACGATCCAGAGCTTGTTCGACGCGCCCTCGGCGAGCTGCGGGAGCATCTGCAGGTACTGGTAGCCGAGCAGCTTCGGGTCGGGGTCGCCCTTGTGGATCGCGTCGAAGACCGTGAGGATCGCCTCGGCCTCGCCCTGGGCGCGCAGCACCGCCGCCTTCGCGTCGCCCTCGGCCTGCAGGATCGCGGCCTGCCGCTTGCCCTCGGCCTCGAGGATCGCGGACTGCTTGGTGCCCTCCGCGGTCAGGATCGCGGCGCGACGATCGCGCTCGGCGCGCATCTGCTTCTCCATCGAGTCCTGGATGGACAGTGGCGGGTCGATGGCCTTGAGCTCGACCCGGGAGACCCGGATGCCCCACTTGCCGGTGGCCTCGTCGAGGACGATCCGCAGCTGGCCGTTGATGTTGTCGCGGCTGGTCAGCGCCTCCTCGAGGTTCAGTCCGCCGACCACGTTGCGGAGGGTCGTGGTCGTGAGCTGCTCGACGGCGCCGAGGTAGTTGTTGATCTCGTAGGTCGCGGCGCGGGCGTCGGTGACCTGGAAGTAGACGACGGTGTCGATCGAGACGACGAGGTTGTCCTCCGTGATCACCGGCTGCGGCGGGAACGAGACGACCTGCTCGCGCATGTCGACCAGGGGGAGCAGCCGGTCGATGAACGGCACCAGGAGGTTGAGTCCGGGCGTGAGCGTCTTGTGGTACCGCCCGAGCCGCTCGACCACGCCGGCGTAGGCCTGCGGGATGATCCGGATCGACCGTGCGATCACCACGATCGCGAAGATCGCGATCGCCAGGACGACGATCAGGGTGATGATGGGTCCGACGTCGTTCACGCCTGCGTGCTCCTCTCCATCGGGACGACGACCGCCGTCGCCCCGTCGATCCCGGTCACCACGATGTGCTCGCCCACCGCGACGTCCGGTTGCTCGGTCGCGGGGGCGAGCCGAGCCGTCCACACGTCGCCGTTGCGCAACCGGACCTGCCCGCCGGCGGGTCCCACGGTGCGGACCACGGTGCCCGCTGCGCCGATCAACGCGTCGACGTTGGAGCGGGCCGGGTCGGCACCGCGCTGCAGCATTCGCAGCAGCGGCGGCCGCAGGGTGAGGATGAGCGCGACCGCGACCAGGGCGGCGATGATGAACTGCGCCCACCACGGAATGCCGGTCAGGCCCGAGAGGAGCCCCGCCACACTGCCGAGGGCGAGCATGAGGAACGTCATCTCCAGGGTGAACACCTCGATGGTGGCGAACACGAGGATCAGGACGAGCCACGCGATCCACGCGTACTGGGTCAGGACATCCACTTCGTCTCCTTCGGGACCGGGCACCCGCCAGTCAACCTAGCAGCGGGAGGGCGGCCGGTGGGGGAGTTGGTAGTCTCGGTGCGGCGCGCCCCGCGCGCGCGCAGAGTCCCCACCTGAGGAGCCCCATCGTGACCAACCCGCTCGCCCCCGGATCGCTCGACGGCCGCGTCGCCCTCGTCACGGGCTCGTCCCGCGGCATCGGCGCCGACACCGCCCGCTACCTCGCGGAGGCCGGCGCGTCGGTCGTCATCAACTACCGCAGCAAGGCACCGCGCGCCGAGAAGATCGTCGGCGAGATCACCGGGGCAGGCGGCCGGGCGATCGCGGTGGGCGCCGACCTCACCGACTCCGACTCGGTCCGCGCCATGTTCGAGCGTGCGACCGCCGAGTTCGGGCCCGTCGACGTGCTCGTGCTGAACGCCTCCGGCGGCATGGAGACCGGGATGGGAGAGGACTACGCCATGCGCCTCAACCGCGATGCGCAGGTCAACGTCGTCGACAACGCGCTCCCGCACCTGGCCGACGGCGCGCGCATCGTCTTCGTCACCAGCCACCAGGCGCACTTCATCCGCACGACGCCCACGATGCCCGAGTACGAGCCCGTGGCGCTCTCCAAGCGCGCCGGCGAGGATGCGCTCCGCGAGAAGCTGCCCGAGTTCCAGGAGCGCGGCGTCGAGTTCGTCGTCGTCTCCGGCGACATGATCGAGGGCACGATCACGGCCACGCTGCTCGAGCGCGCGAACCCGGGTGCGATCGCCGCCCGCAAGGAGGACGCCGGTCGCCTCTACAACGTCTCGGAGTTCGCGGCCGAGGTCGCGTCGGCGGCGCTGGACCCGATCCCCGCCGATCACACCCGGTACGTCGGCGACACCTCCGGCTTCTCGCGCGAGGGCTGAGTCCACTCGCGATCCGCACCGACACGAGGGCGGCACCGGTCCATCGGACCGGTGCCGCCCTCGTCGCGTCCGACGAGGTCACGAGGAGAGCTCGATGCCCCTTCCGAAGGTGAACGCGCGGATGATCTGGAAGATCCCGAGGACCATCAGCGCGATGCCCGCGACGATGAACAGCACCGCGGCGCCCCAGAGGGGCGAGAAGAGCAGGATGATGCCCGCGACCAGGCTGAGGATGCCGAAGAAGATGCTCCAGCCCCGCGAGCCCGAGCTGCCCGACTGGGCGAGGGCGACGACGCCCTCGATGATCCACAGGATGCCGATGAGCACTCCCAGGAAGATCCCGATCACGACCGCGCTCTCGGTCGGGTTCGAGAACATGATCACGGCGCCGATGATGAACAGGACGCCGAGGATGATGTCGAGCGCCCTGGCGCCGCCGGAGATCCCCCGTGAGAACAGCCCGAGGCCCACGTACGCGAGTCCGGCGATGAGGAAGTAGATCGCCAGGAGGATCGTGAGGACGACGGCCGACCGCTCCGGCCAGAAGGTGATGAACACGCCGATGATCAGCGAGACCACGCCGCCGACGCCGAGCGCGATGCGGATCGCGTTCACGGTCGATTTCGTCAACTCGTTCGCGTCGAACGCGAACGCTCCGAACATGCTGGGGGACTGCGGAGAGGACATTCCGACTCCTTCCGGCGCGACCCGGGTGCCGCGCTCGGGTTCAGGCTATTCCCAGCGAGGCGCGCGCCGGGGGAGCCCTTGGTCCCTCAGTCGGCGTGTCGCGGGTCGGGCCCGTCGCCGGCCGTGACGGCCGGGCCCGCTCCCGCCGGGTCCTCGTCCGGCCGACGGTCCTCGATCCAGTCGTCGATGCGCTGCCACTCGTCCATGAGCCAATCGGTGCGCTCGTCGTGATCCTCCGGGATCTCGGCGCGGGGGATGTTCCAGAACTGCATCGTGATCGTCTTGTCCGTCGGCAGTTCCCGCCAGACGTCCGCGATCGACCGGATGCGGTCGAGACCCGTGTGCGCCACGAGGAAGACGTCCGCGTCGTCCGCGGCGTCGAGCGCCGCGAAGAAGCCGCCCGGCCGCGGCGCCATGACGTTCATGAGCTGCTCCGCCCGATCGGCGGCGGCGCCGAGGCCCGCGGCGCGGAGGCGGTCGATCGCCCGCGCGCGTCGTTCCGGCGTGAAGTTGCCGCCCTCGGGGAAGATCACGAGGGCGTCGCGCTCGCCCATGTCCGCGGCGAGTTCCCGGACGCGCTGCTGGACGCCCCTGTCGCCCGGACGCCGTGCGGCGCCGACCGGCGGCGGGGCGATGAATCGGTTCGGCAGGCGGTTCAGCACGACGTCGATCGCCGGATCCCATTGCAGGGAGTCCTTGAGCACGATGCGCGGCGAGCGGTCGAACCAGTGCAGCACCGCGTGGATCAGGATGAACGAGTCGCCGGGGCCGGCGTGCCGGCTGGCGATGATCCGGGGCGCGTCGTCGTCGTGGAACCCCGCCGGCACGCGCACGTCGATCTCGAGGCGCAGCGCCCAGTGCGCGTTCCAGAACAGCCAGGCGAGCATGCGGGCCACGAACCGGTAGTGCATCCGCTGGAAGCCGGGGGAGTGGAGGCGCCAGCCGAACCCGGAGGCGATCCAGAGCGCGAACAGCACGACGAGCGCGGTCGCGTCCCACAGCAGGTAGATGTAGGCCATCCAGAACAGTCGCGGGGCGCGCAGTCGCGGCCGCACGGCGAGCGAGAGGATCGAGGCGACGAGCAGCCACAGCGGCAGCAGGGCCGTCAGGGCCAGCGCGGCGATCACGACCAGTGGCGCGAGGATCGCCCGGCGCACCCATTTCGGCGGCAGGCGCATCAGCCCGCTCCCCGTCCGGTCCCGTCGGCGACGCCGGGCTCGTCGTCGAGGTAGGCCGAGGCCGCGGCATGCGCGGCCTCCATCCGCCGGCGGATCGCGGCCGGGGTGAGGTTGCGCGAGATTCGGTTCGACCGGGCGGACGGGGTGCCGGTGGGCAGGACGTGCAGGCGGGTCCCGTCGGCGAGGCGCGCGCGGTCGCGCGCGAACCGGTGCCGCCGCGAGATCTCGAAGGCGACGCGCGCGTTGTCGATCTGCGTGCGCGGCGGGGCGAGCGGATGCTCGACCCGGCCGACCTGCATGACGTAGATCTCGGTGGCGCCGGCGTCATCCGCCTCGCCGACGGGGATCGAGTTCACGATCCCGCCGTCGACGAAGTGCTCGTCGCCGATGCGCACGGCCGGGAAGACCCCGGGCAGCGCCGACGACGCGAGCACCGCCGGCACCAGCGGCCCGGCCGTGAACCAGTGCTCGGCGGCGCGCTCGACGCTCGCCGCGCAGCAGCGGAACTCGACCGAGAGGTCCTCGAACCGATGCGCGCCCTCGAGGCCGCCCTCGAGCAGGCGGCGGAGCGGGTCGGTCGACATCACGTGCGCGCGCCCCGGGCGCAGTCCCATCCCCGAGGTCAGGACCCGCGCGTCGCGCGAACTCCAGGCCGCCTCCAGACGCTCGAGCGCCCGGTCGAGGTCGGCGGCGATGATCGCGCCGTTGATCGCGCCGATCGAGGTTCCGACGACCAGGTCGGGCCGGATGCCGCGTTCGAGCACGGCGCGCAGCATGCCGACCTGCACGGCTCCGAGCACGCCGCCTCCGCCGAGGACGAACGCGACCTTCCCGGTGCCCATGGCGTCATTGTCGCACCGCGTGCGCCCGCGTCGCGTGACGTCGGGCCCGCGCGCATGGCGACGCTGGACTTCGACCGGCCCGCGTGGCAGCATCGCGCACGTGACCACCGCACACGCCGATCTGCGCGACCTCGCGGCGCTGCGGCGGGTGCGCGACCGCATCGACCGGGACCACGCCCAGCCGCTCGACGTCGAGGCGCTCGCTCGCGGAGCGAACATGTCCTCGGGGCACCTGAGCCGCCGGTTCCGGGAGGCGTTCGGCGAATCCCCCTACTCCTACCTGATGACGCGCCGCATCGAGCGCGCGATGGCGCTCCTGCGCCGGGGCGACCTCACCGTGACCGAGGTGTGCATCGCGGTCGGCGGCTCGTCGCTCGGCACGTTCAGCACGCGGTTCAGCGAGCTCGTCGGGGTTCCGCCGAGCGTCTACCGCGAGCGGTACGCCGGCGCCACCCTCGGGATGCTCCCGTGCGTGGCGAAGCAGGTCACCAGACCGGTCAGGAATCGAGAAGCGGGGGTCGGTGAGCGCGGCTAGCGTGGCAGCCATGACGATCACGATCCACTCGAGCTTCCTGCCGCACCTCGACGCGGAGGCCTCGCTCGCCTTCTATCGCGACGTGCTCGGCTTCGCGGTGCGCAACGACGTCGGCTACGAGGGGATGCGCTGGATCACGGTGGGCCCGGCCGACCAGCCCGACACGGCCATCGTCCTGCACCCGCCGGGCGTCGGGCCGGGGATGAGCGACGACGATCGCCGCGCCATCCTCGAGATCATCGCGAAGGGCAGCTACTTCGGCGTGAACCTCGCGGCCACGGACCTCGACGAGACGTTCGCGCGCCTGGAGGCCGCGGGTGCCGAGGTGGTCCAGGAACCGGTCGACCAGCCGTACGGGCTCCGGGACTGCGCGTTCCGCGATCCGGCGGGGAACCTGATCCGGATCCAGCAGGCGGCCTGACGGGCGGGCCGGATGCCGCTGCCGCGCACCCTCGTGACGACCCCGCGACCCGAACCGATGGAGAGACGATGACGACCACCTCGAACCGCGGCGCATCGGAGCCGGTCCGGGCCGACGCGCACGATCGCATCCGGGTGCGCGGGGCTCGCGAGAACAACCTGAAGGACGTCTCGGTCGAGCTCCCGAAGCGTCGGCTGACGGTGTTCACCGGGGTCTCCGGGTCCGGCAAGAGCTCGCTCGTGTTCGACACGATCGCCGCCGAATCGCGCCGGCTCATCGACGAGACGTACAGCGCCTTCGTGCAGGGCTTCATGCCCTCGGTGCCGCGCCCGGACGTCGACGTCCTGGAGGGGCTCACGACCGCGATCATCGTCGACCAGGAGCGACTCGGTGCGAACCCCCGTTCGACGGTCGGCACGGTCACCGACGCCAACGCCATGCTGCGCATCCTGTTCAGCCGGTTCGGCGAACCGCACATCGGCGGGCCCACCGCGTTCTCGTTCAACATCCCGACGCAGAAGGCCAGCGGGGTCATGACCTCGGCGACCGGCGACAAGACGATCGTCCGCGACGTCGTGTACCTCGGCGGCATGTGCCCGCGCTGCGAGGGGCGCGGGTCGGTGTCGGACCTCGACCTCTCGCAGGTGATCGACGAGAGCCGGTCGTTGCGCGAGGGAGCGATCATGGTGCCCGGCTACACGGCGGACGGCTGGATGGTGCGCGGCTTCGCCGAGTCGGGCTTCTACGACCCCGACAAGCCGATCGCGCAGTTCACGGAGAAGGAACGGCACGCCCTGCTCTACAGCGAGCAGCGCAAGGTCCGAGTCCAGAACATCAACATGACGTACGAGGGACTGATCCCGAAGATCACGAAGTCGATGCTCTCGAAGGACCTCGAGGCGCTCCAACCGCACGTACGGGCGTTCGTCGAACGCGTCGCGACGTTCGCCCGCTGCCCGGAGTGCGACGGCACCCGCCTCACCGACGCGGCCCGCTCGTCGAGCATCGACGGCGTGAGCATCGCCGATGCGTGCCGGATGCAGGTGACCGACCTCGCCGAGTGGGTGCGCACGCTCGATCGACCCGATGCCGGTCCGCTGCTCGAGGCGCTGGGTGCGAACCTCGACGCCTTCGTCACGCTCGGGCTCGGGTACCTGAGCCTCGAGCGCCCGTCGGGCACGCTGTCCGGCGGGGAGGCGCAGCGCATCAAGATGCTGCGGCACCTCGGGTCGTCGCTGACGGATGTCACCTACGTGTTCGACGAACCGACGATCGGCCTGCACCCGCACGACATCGAGCGCATGAACGCGCTCCTGCTCCGACTGCGCGACAAGGGCAACACCGTGCTCGTGGTCGAGCACAAGCCCGAGACCATCACGATCGCCGACCACGTCGTCGACCTCGGGCCGGGCGCCGGGCGGGAGGGCGGCGAGATCGGCTTCGAGGGCACGGTCGAGCAACTGAAGGCGAGCACCACGGTCACCGGTCGGCACCTCGACGATCGCGCTTCGGTCAAGCCCTCGGTGCGCGTCCCATCGGGCGCCATCGAGGTGCGCGGCGCCCGGGAGCACAACCTCAGGGGCGTCGACGTCGACATCCCGCTGGGGGTCCTCACGGTCGTGACGGGGGTCGCCGGATCGGGGAAGAGCTCGCTCATCCATGGATCCGTCTCGCCCCGCGACGGCGTCGTCGCCATCGACCAGGGCGCCATCAAGGGGTCCCGTCGCAGCAGCCCGGCGACCTACACGGGGCTGCTCGACCCGATCCGCAAGGCGTTCGCGAAGGCGAACGGCGTGAAGCCCGCGTTCTTCAGCGCGAACTCCGAGGGCGCGTGCCCGACGTGCAAGGGCGCCGGCGTGATCGTCACCGAGCTCGGGTTCATGGACACGATCGAGACGCCGTGCGAGGACTGCGGCGGGAAGCGATTCCAATCCGGGGTGCTGCAGTACACGCTCGGCGGGCTGGACATCACCGAGGTGCTCGACCTGCCCGTCGCGAAGGCGCGCGAGTTCTTCTCGACGGGGGAGGCGAAGATCCCGGCCGCGGCGAAGATCCTCGGCCGGCTCGAGGACGTCGGGCTCGGCTACCTCAGCCTCGGGCAGCCGCTGTCGACGCTGTCGGGCGGCGAGCGGCAGCGGGTCAAGCTCGCCATCGCGATGGGGGAGACGGGCGAGGTCTACGTGCTCGACGAGCCCACCACGGGCCTGCACCTCGCCGACGTCGACAACCTGCTGCGGCTCCTCGACCGCCTGGTCGACTCGGGGAGGACGGTGATCGTCATCGAGCACCACCAGGCGGTCATGGCGCACGCGGACTGGATCATCGACCTCGGACCGGGGGCCGGTCACGATGGCGGGCGGATCGTCTTCGAGGGCACGCCCGCGGACCTCGTCGCACACCGCCCGACGCTGACCGGGGAGCATCTCGCCGACTACGTCGGCGCGTGATACCCCCTCCCCGTATAGAGAGGATCAACCATGTGCCTGCACTCGGCGTACGAGGCCGGGGGAGTGGTGTACTCCCGCGACCTGGCCCCGTCGTCCAGAACGCCCAGGGCGACGCGTACCGCGGTCTCGGTCGCGGATACCGCCACGGAGACCGGAACGAGACGAGATGAAGGGATCGGCGATGGCTGAGAAGACGGCCCGCACGCGCGAGGAGGACGGCGAGGGCTTCACGGCCGAGGAGCGCGCTGCGATGAAGGATCGGGCCAAGGAGGTCCGACGCGGCAGGAAGAAGGACGGCACCGCCGACCTCCTGGAGAAGGTCGCCGAGATGGAGGGCACCGAGCGCGAGATGGCCGAGCGGCTGCACGCGCTGATCACCGAGGCTGCTCCGGAGCTCGAACCCAAGACCTGGTACGGGATGCCGGCGTACGCGAAGGATGGGAAGGTGCTCTGCTTCTTCCAGCCGGCCGCGAAGTTCAACGCGCGGTACTCCACGTTCGGGTTCAACGACGTCGCAGCCCTGGACGATGGGGAGATATGGCCCACGTCGTTCGCGATCACGGAGCTCACCGCATCGGCAGAGGAGCGGATCGTGGCGCTCGTCCGGCGCGCCGTCGGCTGACCGGGGGCAGACTGGTGCACGGCGCCGGGAAGCCCCGGCGCCGCACGAGGGGAGCGGTGCGAGCATGAGCGACCTGCCCATCGGCGGCCATGCGCTGCTCTCGGACCGGCGTTCCGCCGCCATCGTCACGAACGACGGCTGCGTCGCCTGGTTCTGCGCGCCCCGCTTCGACAGTCCGTCGGTGTTCGCCACGCTGCTCGACGACGACGCCGGGCACTGGTGGATCCGTTCGGCCGAGCCGATGTCGGTGGAGCGCGAGTACGTCGCGGAGACGATGGTGCTCCGCAGCACGTATGGCACCGAGGGCGGGACCTTCGAGATCGTCGAGGCTCTGGACGTCGGCCCGTCGCGCGATCCGCACGCACTCGGAGAGGCGGCTCCGCACAGCCTGATCCGCATCGCGCGATGCGTGTCCGGTGCCGTCGAGCTCGAGATGGAGTTCCGACCGCGTCCGGGGTACGGGACGGTGGTCCCGCACGTGGAGCGCGTGGTCGGCGGCGCGCGGGCGCGCGGCGGCGACGCCGTGATGACGCTCTCGACGAGGGTCGGGCTCGATGACGGCGACGGTCTCGTCCGCGCGCGGTTCCGACTCGAGGCCGGGCAGTCGGAGGCGATGGCCGTTCGGTTCACCACCACGGCCGAGCCCGAACCGCGAGTGCTCGAGGAGGACGAGATCGAGGCGGCGCTGGAGGCGACCGCGGAGGGCTGGCGCGCCTGGTCGAGGCTGCACCAGCATTACCGGGGACCGTGGATGGAGCTCGTGCACCACTCGGGCCGGGTGCTGCAGGCCCTGAGCTATCAGCCGACCGGGGCGATCATCGCCGCCGCGACGACCTCGTTGCCCGAGGTCGTCGGCGGGGAGCGCAACTGGGACTACCGGTACGCCTGGGTGCGCGACGCGAGTTTCACGCTTCGCGCGCTGTGGGTGGCCGCCTGCCCCGACGAGGCGAACCAGTTCTTCGAGTACGTGACGATGGCCGGGGGAGCCGCGCTGCCGTCGAGCCACCTGCAGATCGTCTTCGGCGTCGAGGGCGAGCGCGAGCTCACCGAACGCGACCTGCCGCACTGGTCCGGATGGCGGGGGAGCGCCCCGGTGCGGATCGGGAACGGAGCCTGGGATCAGGCGCAGCTCGACGTGTACGGCGAACTGCTCGATGCGGCCAGGCTGCTCGAGCGCACGCTCGCGCCGTTCGATCCCGAGTTGCGGCGATTCCTCGTCGACCTCGCCGAGACGGCGGCCGACCGGTGGCAGCGCCCGGACCACGGCATCTGGGAGATCCGGGGTGAACCGCGCCACTACCTGTTCTCCAAGCTGATGTGCTGGGTGGCCCTCGAGCGGGCGATCGCGATGGCCGAGTCGCTGGAGGCGACCGACCGGGTCGACGGATGGCGCCGCACCGCCGAGGAGATCAGGGCGGCGATCCTGACCGACGGCTGGAACGAGCGGCTCGGGGCGTTCACGCAGTCGTTCGGCTCCGACGACCTCGACGCCTCGGCGCTCATGCTCCCGCTCGTCGGCTTCCTCCCGGCGGACGACGCGCGCGTGCGCTCGACCGTGGACGCCGTCCGGGCGGGGCTCGTCGACGACCACGGTCTCGTGCGCCGCTACGACAGCGGTCGCTCGGTCGATCGCCTCGACGGGCACGAGGGCAGTTTCCTACTGTGCACGTTCTGGCTCGCCAGGGTGCTGGCCGAGGGCGATCGCCTCGACGAGGCCCGGGAGGTGTTCGAGCGCGCGATCGCCTTCGTGAACGACGTCGGCCTGCTCGCGGAGGAGGTCGATCCGAGCACCGGCGAGCTGCTCGGCAACTTCCCGCAGGCGTTCAGCCACGTCGGACTCGTGAACGCCGCCTGGTCCATCGCACAGGCCGAGGAACGCGCCTACGGGGCGGCCACGCACGGCCCGGGCGTGGCGGAGTCGCCCGGCTGATCCCGGTGACATCGCGTCGGATCCCGCATCCGAGAGTGTCGCCGATAATGTACATTATGTCCGTTCAGTCGTGGGAGCGACGATCGCGGACTCCCCTCGCGGGTGGCCGATCGCCCGCGCCTGGTCAAACCGACGAGCCGGCGACGCAGCGCTCATCGTGGCTGCGGCCGCACGATCGGCGGCCGGACCTCGGCGACGGACGGCGCCGCTGCGGCGCGCCACCACGCCGCTCCGACATCGTGAAGCGACTTCACGATGAATACGCACCGACCTGCTGCGCGACGAACTCGTCTCCGCGCGGGATGACGACGCCCGCGCCGACCGCGGTGCGCCTCAGGCGTCCTCGTGGCGCCTCAGCTTCTCCCTGCGCGCCTCACTCGCCGGCATCCCGAACTCGTTCAACGGCCCGCTCGCGGCAGGCTCGGGAAGACGGTCCTCCGTCGGGCATTCGAGGAGCACGTTCGGCGTCGACTCGTCGATCGTGTGCTCGAACATCGGGTGCCCGCAGAGCGGACACGGCTTCTCCCCCGAATGACTGCGGTCGTCGGGTTCTTCTGGGGCCATCCTCGGCGACTCGAACGCCGGCGTCATCACCCGGTCCACACGATCGAAGAATCGCGTGAAGGCGTTTCGAGCGTCGGGGCCCGCTTCTTCGCGTGCCATGGCGCCGATGGTACTCCTCGGGAGCGCTCGAACGCGAGCATCCCTCGGCGCTCGCGGATCGCCGTGCCGTCTCAGTGCTCGCCGAAGCCGGATTCGGCGAGCGACGCCAGAGCCTCGACCGCGCGATCGCCGTCGGGATCGTCGGACGTGATCTCGATCCGGTCCCCCTTGACCAGGCCGAGCGCCATGATCGCGAGCAGGCTCTTCGCATCGATCCCGTTCACCTCGACGCGCTGCGGGAACGTGCTCGCGAGCTTGACGAACTCCGCGGCGGGCCGCGCGTGGAGTCCGTCGGCGTTCACGAGCGTGACGGTCCGGCTGATGGTGGACGCGGTCGGCCCGGCGGCGCGAGGGGCGGGCTCCGAAGCGCCCGCCCCTCCCCCGCCGGCCGACTCCGCCGCCCGGAGCACGTGGTCGAGGTCGTCCCCGGACTCGGCGGCGACGGATGCCGCCACCGCACCCTCCACGAGCGGCGCGTCCGCGATCAGCACGCGTGCGCGCTGGTCGTCGTCGAGGAAGTCCAGCGCCGTCTCCGTGGTCAGGATCGCCGAGCCCAGGTCGCACAGCACCACGGCCCCCGACCCGGCGTCGGCCGCGGTGACGGCGGCCGTCACCCGGTCGAAGCTCGTTCCGATCCGTCCGTCGTCGGTTCCGCCCGCCGGTTCGATGCGAACGTGCTCGGCCATCTGGCCGGCCAGTTCGACGACGCCCCGAGCGATGAGTTCCGAATGCGAGACGACGACGATGCCGACCCGAGGGTCCGACCCCATGTCAGGCACTGGTCCCGTTCGTCGCCGCAGCTGCCGCCGCCTCGAGCAGGTACGCGGTGGACTGCGCACCAGGGTCGCGGTGCCCCGCCGAGCGTTCGCCGAGGTAGCTGGCCCGGCCCTTCCGGGCCACGAGGGGCTCGGTCGCCACCGCGCCCTCGGCCGCGGCATCGGCCGCAGCGCGCAGCGTCTCAGCGGCGCTCGCGCCGCCGTCCGCAGCGGTGCGAGCGGCGTCGACTGCGGGCGTCCAGGCGTCGACCATGGTCTTGTCGCCCGACTCGGCCTTGCCGCGCGCGACGATGCCGTCGCGCGCGGCCTCGAGCATGGTGGCGACGCCGGCCGCATCGATCGACGACTCGCCTCCGATCGCCATCGACCCCTTGAGGAACGCCGTCCCGTAGAGCGGACCCGCCGCGCCGCCGACCGTGGAGATGAGCGTCGTCGCGACGGTCTTCAGCACGTCGGCCGGCGTGGATCCGGCCGGGAGGTCGTCCAGCTTCGGCAGGACCGCCTGGAATCCGCGGTCCATGTTCTCGCCGTGGTCGCCGTCGCCGATCTCCCGGTCCAGCGTGATCAGCTCGACCCGGTGCTCGGACAGCGTCTCCGCTCCCCGCCTGACCCAGTCCACCGCCCAGGTGATGTCCAGACCCACCGCGGCCGCCCTACCGGCCCCACCGCAGCGCTGCGGTGTGCACCGGCGCGTCCCAGAGCTCGACCATCTCGTCGTCGAGCTTCAGGAGCGTGATCGAGAAGCCCTGCATCTCGAGCGAGGTGATGTAGTTGCCCACGAGCGACCGCTCGACCGTGATGCCCTGCTCGGCCAGCACCTCGGCCGCCCGCCGGTACGCGATGTAGAGCTCGATCTGCGGCGTGCCGCCCATGCCGTTCACGAAGAGCAGGACGCGGTCCCCGCCGGAGTAGGGCAGGTCCTCGATGATCGGCGTGATCAGGCGGTCGACGATCGCGTCGGCCGGCTCCATCTTGATGCGCTCGCGCCCGGGCTCGCCGTGGATCCCGATGCCGATCTCGATCTCGTCGTCGGCGAGCGTGAAGCTCGGCTCGCCGGCATGCGGGACGGTGCAGGGCGTCAGGGCCATCCCCATCGAGCGCGCGTTCGCGTTGACGCGTTCGGCGATCTCGGCGACCTGGTCGAGCGAGTCGCCCCGCTCCGCCGCCGCACCCGCGATCTTCTCGACGAGCACGGTGCCGCCGACGCCGCGGCGTCCGGCCGTGTAGAGCGAGTCCTTCACCGCGACGTCGTCGTTGGTGACCACCGCGCGCACCTCGATGCCGTCCGCCGCGGCGAGGTCGGCCGCCGTCTCGAAGTTCAGGACGTCGCCCGTGTAGTTCTTGACGATGTGCAGCACCCCCTTGCCGCCGTCCACGGCCTTCGTGGCCGCCAGGATCGGGTCCGGCGTCGGCGAGGTGAAGACCGCACCGGGCACCGCGGCGTCGAGCATGCCGTGGCCCACGTAGCCCGCATGCAGCGGCTCGTGGCCGCTGCCACCTCCCGAGACGAGTCCGACCTTGCCGGACACCGGCGCGTCGGCTCGCGCGACGTGGATCGGATCGGTCTCGACCTTCACCAGGTCGGCGTGCGCGAGGCCGAACCCCGCGACGGACTCGTCCACGACGTGCTTGGGATCGTTGATGATCTTCTTCACGAACTGGTCCCTTCCCCTTGGCCGCGCGCGTCGGGCAAGTCGGCGTCGACATCGACACGGCACTCCGCGGCCACGCTACTCCGGGCCGTGGCGATGATGAAAGGGCTCTCCGCCTTTTGCCGTGTGCCCTTCCGTGCGTCTCCACCGCGCGAGTAGGGTGGGCCGCAGATCCGCCCTTGGGCGCGGCCCTCGGGCAGTGGCGAAAAGGATGGGAAGGTCAACGTGGACAATCTCGGAGTGCTGTTCCTCTCCGAACTCGTCGGCACCGCGATGCTGGTGCTCCTCGGGTGCGGAGTCGTGGCCAACGTGGCCCTGGTCAAGAACAAGGGCTTCAACGGCGGATTCCTGATGGTGAACATCGGCTGGGGCCTCGCGGTCTTCGCCGGCGTCATCGTGGGCTACGCCTCGGGCGCGCACATCAACCCCGCCGTCACGCTCGGACTGGTCGCCAACGGCGCGACCGAGTTCGGCAACGCCGGACTCGGGACGACCGCTCCCGTGAATGCGCTCACGGTGCTCACCTATATCGGCGCGCAGTTGATCGGCGCCATCCTCGGCGCGGTGGTCGCGTGGCTCGCGTACAAGCAGCACTTCGACGAGGAGCCCGAGCCGGCGACCAAGCTCGCGGTGTTCTCGACCGGTCCTGCGATCCGCAGCTACGCGTGGAACCTCGTGACCGAGATCATCGGCACGTTCGTGCTGGTGTTCGTCGTCATCGGCTTCGGCCGCAACGGCGACGCCTCGGGCCTGGCCGCGCTCGGCGCGCTGCCCGTGGCGCTGCTGGTCATCGGCATCGGCGCCTCCCTCGGTGGCCCGACCGGCTACGCGATCAACCCGGCCCGCGACCTGGGCCCGCGCATCGCGCACGCGATCCTGCCGATCGCGGGCAAGGGCGGCAGCGACTGGAGCTACTCCTGGGTGCCCGTCGTCGGCCCGATCATCGGCGGCGTGCTGGCCGGGTGGGTGGCCCTGATCGCCCTCCCCGTCCTGACCTGACCTCGCCGGGGGCCGGTCGCCTGACCGGTCCCCGTTCACGCCCGGACGTCCCGACGAGGCCACTCGCCGGCGGACGGGCGGATCCGACCATTGCGACAGAGAGGACGCATCGGACATGGCTGACTACATCCTGGCGATCGACCAGGGAACGACGAGCACGCGAGCGATCATCTTCGATCACTCGGGCTCGATCGTCTCGACCGGGCAGCTCGAGCACGAGCAGATCTTCCCCAAGGCGGGCTGGGTCGAGCACGACCCCATGGAGATCTGGAAGAACACGCGCGAGGTGATCGGCCAGGCCCTCGGCAAGGCCGACCTCACCCGTCACGACGTCGCCGCGGTGGGCATCACCAACCAGCGCGAGACCGCGGTCGTGTGGGACAAGAACACGGGCGAGCCCGTGTACAACGCGATCGTCTGGCAGGACACGCGCACCCAGCCGATCGTCGACCGCCTCGCGGCCGACGGCGGGGTCGAGCGCTTCAAGCAGGACGTGGGCCTGCCGCTCGCGACGTACTTCTCGGGCACCAAGATCGTGTGGATCCTCGAGAACGTCGACGGCGCGCGCGAGAAGGCGGAGGCCGGCGACCTGTTGTTCGGCACGACCGACTGCTGGGTGCTCTGGAACCTCACCGGCGGCGTCGACGGCGGCGTGCACGCGACGGATGTCACCAACGCGAGCCGCACGATGTTCATGGACCTCGAGTCGCTCTCCTGGCGCGACGACATCCTCGAGACGTTCGGCGTACCGCGCTCGATGATGCCGGAGATCAAGTCCTCCTCGGAGGTCTACGGCAACGTCGAGTCCTCGAGCCTGCTCCGCGAGGTGCCGGTTGCCGGCATCCTCGGCGACCAGCAGGCCGCGACCTTCGGCCAGGCGGCGTTCGACCAGGGCGAGTCGAAGAACACGTACGGCACGGGCAACTTCCTGATCTTCAACACGGACACCGAGATCGTCCACTCGAAGAACGGGCTGCTCACGACGCTCGGGTACAAGCTGGGCGACGAGCCCGCGCACTACGCCCTCGAGGGCGCGATCGCGGTGACGGGGTCGCTCGTGCAGTGGCTGCGCGACAACCTCGGCATCATCTCGAGCGCACCGGAGGTCGAGGAGCTGGCGAAGTCCGTCGAGGACAACGGCGGCGCGTACTTCGTGCCCGCCTTCTCGGGGCTCTTCGCCCCGTACTGGCGTCCGGATGCGCGCGGCGCGCTCGTGGGCCTGACCCGCTACGTGAACAAGGGGCACATCGCGCGGGCGGCACTCGAGGCGACCGCGTTCCAGACCCGCGAGGTCCTGGATGCGGTGAACGCCGACTCGGGCGTCGACCTGACCGAGCTCAAGGTCGACGGCGGCATGATCGCGAACAACACGCTCATGCAGTTCCAGGCCGACATCCTGGGCGTGCCGGTCGTCCGGCCGGTCGTCGCCGAGACGACCGCGCTCGGCGCCGCGTACGCGGCCGGCCTGGCCACCGGGTTCTGGTCGGGTCTCGACGACCTCCGCGCCAACTGGCAGGAGGACCGTCGCTGGGAGCCGCAGATGGACGCCGACGAGCGCGAGCGTCAGCTCCGTCTCTGGAAGAAGGCCGTCACGAAGACCTTCGACTGGGTGGACGACGACGTGCAGTGATCGCCTCCTGACCGACGGGGTCCCGCTTCGGCGGGGCCCCGTCGTCGTGCGGGGCGGCTCCCCGCCGATCGGACGGAGCCGCTCCCCCGTGGGTCAGCGCCGCGTCGCGGTCACCCACTCGTCGAGCTTGCGCGCCGCGGCGCCGCTGTCGATCGCGCCCTCGGCGACGGCCATCTTCTCGTGGAACCGCTCCAGGATCGTCCGCTGGAACTGCGACGGATCGTTCGCCAGCTCGAACGCGACGAGGCCCGCCGCGGCATTGAGCACGACGATGTCGCGCACCGGCCCGCGAGCCCCGCCGAGCACCTCGTGGACGATGGCCGCGTTGTGCTGCGCGTCCCCGCCCTGGAGCTGGTCGATGCTCGCGCGTGGGATCCCCAGCTCGCGCGGGTCGAGGTCGTGCTCCTTGACCGTGCCGCGGGACACCTCCCAGATGTGGCTGTGGCCAGTGGTCGTCAGTTCGTCGAGCCCGTCGTCCCCTCGGAACACCAGCGCGGTCGCACCGCGCGTCTGGAAGACGCCGACGATGAGCGGCACGCGGTCGAGCTGCGCCACGCCGACCGCCGAGGCCTCGGGTCGGGCGGGGTTGCACAGTGGGCCGAGGAAGTTGAAGACCGTCGGGACGCCGAGCTGGGAGCGGACCGGGCCGGCGTGCTTGAACCCCGGATGGAACGCCGCGGCGAAGGCGAACGTGATGCCGGCCTCGTCGAGCACCTCGGCGACGCGGGGAGCCGACATCGTCAGGTCGACGCCCAGCGCGCCGAGGACGTCGGACGAGCCGGACGCCGAGCTCGCGGCGCGGTTGCCGTGCTTCACCACGGGGACGCCCGCCGCCGCGCAGACGATCGAGGCCATCGTCGAGACGTTCACGGTGCCGAAGCGGTCGCCGCCCGTGCCGACGATGTCGAGCGCCATCGGGTCGACCGTGAGCTCCACCGCGTGCTCGAGGATGGCGTCGCGGAACCCGACGATCTCGTCGACGGTCTCGCCCTTCACCCGGAGCGCCACCAGGAAGGCGGCCAGCTGCGCGTCGGTCGCGACGCCGGTCATGACCTGCTCCATGCACCAGGCGGCATCCGACACGCTGAGGTCTTCGCCCTCGAGGAGGGCGTTCAGGACATCCGGCCAGGTGCGCGTGGTGGGCATGGGAATGATCCTATCCGCGTCGTTTCCGGGCGTTTTCACGGGTTGCGACCAGCCGGACGTCGGCCTCGTCGGCGACAATCGTGGGATCCGGACCCGCCCCGTCCGAAAACACGTCCGAGGATCAGCCATAATGGTGTCTGTGACGAGCACCTCAATGACGTTTCAGACGAGCGCGCCCGCGATCAAGCGGCCGAACACCGTCGCGGTCGGCACGATCGTGTGGCTTGGCAGCGAGGTCATGTTCTTCGCGGGCCTCTTCGCGATCTACTTCACGCTGCGATCGACGTCCCCCGAGCTGTGGGACTTCGAGGCGGGCCGACTCAACGTCCCGTTCGCACTCGTCAACACGCTGATCCTCGTCGCGTCCTCGTTCACGTGCCAGTTCGGCGTGTTCGCGGCCGAGCGCATGCAGCCGCACCGCACGAGCTGGAAGCTGCGCGACTGGGGCATGGTCGAGTGGTTCTTCGTGACCTACGTCATGGGCGCGATCTTCGTCGCCGGCCAGTCGCTCGAGTACGCCCAGCTCGTCTCCGAGGGCATCGCGCTCGACTCCAACGCCTACGGGTCCGCGTTCTACCTCACCACCGGCTTCCACGCACTGCACGTGACCGGCGGACTCCTCGCCTTCCTCCTCGTGCTCGGCCGCGTCTTCGCGGTCAAGAACTTCGGCCACAAGGAGGCCACCAGCGCGATCGTGGTGTCGTACTACTGGCACTTCGTCGACGTGGTCTGGATCGGACTCTTCCTCGTCATCTACGTCCTCAAGTAGCCCGTGTCAGGAGCGCCAGACCCCGCAATGTCCGTGAACAGGAAGAGATCAATGAACCGCTCGAAGCGACGCACCGGCCGCCGGCACCCGCTCGCCACCGCCGCGCTGCTCGCGCTCGGCCTCGTGTTCACCGGCGGTGCCTACGCCGCCCTCAGCACCACGACCGCCCAGGCTGAGGCCTCGCCGACGTCGCAGACGACGATCGAGGAGGGCAAGAAGCTCTTCCAGGCGAACTGCGCCACCTGCCACGGCCTCGACGCGCAGGGCACGTCGGAGGGTCCGAGCCTCATCGGCGTCGGTGCCGCCTCGGTCGACTTCCAGGTCGGCACCGGCCGCATGCCCATGCAGATGCAGGGTCCGCAGGCCGAGCAGAAGCCGGTGCAGTTCACCGACGAGCAGGTCAAGCAGCTCGCCTACTACGTCGCCTCGCTCGGGCCCGGCCCCGACATCCCCGCCGACAGCCTCGTCAACGGCGGCGGCGACGCCGCCAACGGCGCCGAGCTCTTCCGCGTCAACTGCGCGATGTGCCACAACGTCGCGGGCGCCGGCGGCGCCCTCACCGAGGGCAAGTTCGCTCCCCCGCTGACGGATGTCTCGGGCGTGCACATCTACGAGGCCATGGTCACCGGCCCGCAGAACATGCCGGTCTTCAACGACCTGAACATCACGCCGGAAGACAAGCGCGACATCATCACCTACCTGCAGTACGTGCAGGACAACCGTTCGCCCGGCGGATTCGAGCTCGGCTCGCTCGGCCCGGTCGCGGAGGGTCTGTTCATCTGGATCTTCGGTCTCGGCGCCGTCGTCGCCCTCACCGTGTGGATCACGGCGAAGTCCAACTAGGCCGCCCCGAAGAAGCGAAGAAGGAGAACCATGGCACAGGACGACCACAGCGGCACGGAACTCGCCGCTGCCGACTCGTCGCACGCCGAGACCGTCCCCGCCGTCAAGACGGGCACCGCCCTCGTCCAGACGGACGTGTTCGAGAACCCCGGCTTCCCGCCGCACCGCCCCCGGGTCACCGATGAGGACCCGAAGAAGGAGAAGCGGGCGCAGCGGACGGTCTACACGCTCTTCTACCTGTCGATCCTCGGCAGCGTCTGGGCCATCGCGGCCTACATGCTCTTCCCGATGGAGTCGAACAACGTCGGCGACGTCCGCCTGAACAACCTGTTCATCGGTCTCGGCGCCGCGCTCGCCCTGCTCGGCATCGGATTCGGCGCCGTCCACTGGGCGAAGGCCGTGATGACCGACATCGAGCTCGTCGACGAGCGCCACAAGATCGGCGGCAACGAGGTGGCCCGCGAGGGCGCCGTGCAGGTGTTCCAGGACGCCGATCGCGAGTCCGGCTTCACCCGCCGGGCGGCGATCCGCAACAGCCTCATCGGTGCGCTGCTCGTCTTCCCGCTTCCCGCCGTCGTGCTCTTCCGAGGCCTCGCCCCGCAGGACGAGAACCCGGTCGAGCTGCTCAGCCACACGATGTGGAAGGAAGGCGCCCGCCTGACCCTCGACCCGTCGGGCGTGCCCATCAAGGCGGCTGACGTCACGATCGGCAGCGCATTCCACGTCATCCCCGAGGGCCTCGCCGAGCTGCACCACGGCCGACTCGAGGAGAAGGCGAAGGCGGCAGTCCTGCTCATGCGCCTGAACCCCGAGGAGCTCAACGAACTCCCCGAACGCGCGTCCTGGTCGTACGACGGCATCGTCGCCTACTCCAAGATCTGCACCCACGTCGGCTGCCCGGTCGCCCTCTACGAGCAGCACACGCACCACCTGCTCTGCCCGTGCCACCAGTCGCAGTTCGACGTGGCCAACCACTGCGAGGTCATCTTCGGCCCGGCCGCCCGGCCCCTGCCGCAGCTGCCCATCACGGTCGACGACGAGGGCTACCTCGTCGCGCAGAGCGACTTCTCCGAACCCGTGGGCCCGAGCTTCTGGGAGCGTCATTGAGCACCGCAACCACCCGCGCACCGCAGCGCCGCACCTTCACGGCGGCCGCGTCGAACTACGTCGATGAGCGCACCAGCATCTCGACGTTCGTCAAGGAGCTGGGCCGCAAGGCCTTTCCCGACCACTGGTCGTTCCTCCTCGGCGAGGTCGCGCTGTTCAGCTTCCTCGTCATCCTCATCACGGGTACGTTCCTGACGTTCTTCTTCCAGGCCTCCATGGCCGAGGTCGAGTACGAGGGCTCCTACGTGCCGCTCAAGGGCGTCGAGATGTCGGTGGCCATGGCCTCGACGCTCGACATCTCCTTCGACATCCGCGGCGGCCTGTTCGTGCGCCAGATGCACCACTGGGCGGCGCTCATGTTCGTCGCCGCCATCGGCCTGCACATGCTCCGCATCTTCTTCACGGGTGCGTTCCGCAAGCCGCGCGAGCTCAACTGGGTCATCGGCTTCGTGATGTTCATCCTGGCGATGGGCGAGGGCTTCACCGGCTACTCGCTGCCGGACGACCTGCTCTCGGGCAACGGTCTCCGCATCATCGACGGCATGATCAAGGGCATCCCGCTCATCGGCACGTGGACCTCCTTCCTCCTCTTCGGCGGGGAGTTCCCGGGCACCACGATCGTCGGGCGCCTCTACACGCTCCACATCCTGCTCCTGCCGGTCATCCTGCTCGCGCTCATCGCGCTGCACCTGATGTTCGTCGTCGTGCACAAGCACACGCAGTACGCCGCACCGGGCAAGACGCAGATGAACGCCGTCGGCCCGCCGATCCTCCCGATCTACGCGGCGAAGGCCGGTGGATTCTTCTTCCTGGTGTTCGGCGTCCTCGCGCTGATCGCGTCCCTGTTCACGATCAACCCGATCTGGAACTACGGCCCCTACGACCCCTCCCCCGTGTCGGCGGGTACGCAGCCCGACTGGTACATCGGCTTCGCGGACGGCGCGCTGCGCCTCATCCCGCCGGGTTGGGAGTTCGTGCTGTTCGATCGCACCTGGTCGTTCAACATCCTGGTGCCGCTGGTCGGACTCGGGCTGTTCATCGCCACCGTGCTCATCTACCCCTTCATCGAGGCGTGGGTCACGGGCGACAAGCGCGAGCACCACATCGCCGACCGTCCGCGGAACGCGCCCACCCGCACCGCGATCGGCGCCGCCGGCGTCACGTTCTACGCGGTGCTCTGGGCGGCGGCCAGCTCCGACCTCATCGCGACGCACTTCAAGCTGACGATGGAGGGCGTGATCCACTCGCTCCAGGCCCTGCTCATCCTCGGGCCGATCGTCGCCTACTTCGTCGCGAAGCGCGTGTGCATCGCGCTGCAGAAGAAGGACCGCGAGATCGTGCTGCACGGCTACGAGTCGGGACGCATCGTGAAGCTCCCCGGCGGCGAGTTCATCGAGGTGCACCAGCCCCTCGATGAGTACGACCGCTGGAAGCTCGTGAGCTACGAGTCGTACGAGCCGCTGATGCTGCGTCCGAACGAGCGCGGCAAGATCACCGTCGGCCAGCGACTGCGTGCCGGCATGTCGCGCTGGTTCTTCGAGGACCGCATCGCGCCGGTCACGAAGGGCGAGCTCGAGGCCGCGCACTCGCAGCACCACTGATCCGCACAGCACCTGGGTTCGGGCACCGCGCCATGTCGATCGACTCGACGTGGCTGCGGTGCCCGAACTGTCTCCTCGACCTCGAGTCGGTCGCGGATCGCGTCTACGGTTGCGCGTCCGGCCATCGCTTCGATCGTGCCAAGCACGGCTACCTCACGCTGCTGCCACCGCGTGCTCCTCGAACCATCGGCGACGATCGCGAGATGCTCACCGCACGCGCGGCGCTGCTCGACCGCGGGGCGTTCTCGCCCATCGCCGACGCGGTTGCGGCGATGGCCGCTGCGGCGGCCGTCGGCGACGCCGAAGGGACGCGCCGCATCGCCGACCTCGGCTGTGGAACCGGGTACTACTCGGCGCGGTTGAGCGATTCCGGTCCCCCGGCCGGGCTGCTCCTCGCCGACCGCTCCCCCGACGCCGTCAGGATGGCGCTGCGGGCCGCGCCGGGCAGTACGGGCGTCGTCCTCGACATCTGGCGCCCGTTGCCGCTGCGAACCGGCAGCGCCGACGTGATCCTGGACATCTTCGCGCCCCGGAACCCGACCGAGTTCGCACGCGTGCTCCGACCCGGCGGGCGCCTGGTCGTGGTCGTCCCTCGTGCCTCGCATCTCGCCGAGCTCCGCGAGGAGGGCACGCTCCTCGACATCCCCGCCGAAAAGGCTGCTGCCGTCGCCGACCAGCTCCGGCCCGCCGGTCTCGACGTCGTCGACTCCGCTCACGTGACCCACCGTCTGGTGGCCGACGGCGCCATGCGCGACGCATTGCGCGGAATGGGCCCGACAGCCCATCACGCGGCGACGTCCACTGCAGCGCCGGAGCCGACGACCGGCGATGAGCGCGTCGTGACGGTCGACGTGGACGTGATCGGATTCGCGCACTCCGCCTGAGCGCGCTGCACCTCGACGCCCGTCCACGTGACCGACGTCATGTCGGGGTCGCGGCCGACCGGAGCATACTGAGGTCATGGACGACTGCTGCGGTACCGGCCAGGCACGCTATGCCGCCGTCTTCGACGCGCGCTTCGCACGAAGCCTCGCGCGCAGGTACCGGCGGAAGGGACTGACCGCCCCCGAGCAGCGCATCGTGGACCGGATCACGGCAGCCGGGGTCGCCGACGCGAGCATCCTCGAGGTCGGTGGCGGCATCGGCGAGATCCAGCTCGAGTTGCTCCGGCGCGGCGCGGCCTCGACCACGAACCTCGAGCTCTCGGGCGCCTACGAAGCGACGGCGAAGCGGCTGCTCGACGAGCTCGGCGCCGCGGACCGGGCGCATCGGTACGTCGGGATCGACCTCGCCGCCGGCGGCGAACACCTCCCGGCCGCGGACCACGTCATCCTCCACCGGGTCGTGTGCTGCTACCCGCACGCGGCCGAACTGCTCTCGGCGGCCGCCACCCACGCGCGGCGCACCGTGGTCTTCAGCCATCCTCCGCGAACCTGGGTCGTCCGGGTCGAGGTCGCGTTGGGCAACCTGCTCATGCGGCTGCGGAATCGCGAGTACCGCGGGTACGCGCACCCGCCGGCCGACCTCTACGCGGCGCTCCGTTCCCGGGGACTCGAGCTCGACGACGTCGTGCGCGCGGGCCGCTGGCGCGTCGTCAGCGCCTCCCGACCCTGAGCACGACGAAGGCCCCCGCGCCGGTGGCGTCGAGGGCCTTCGTTGAGCTGTCGGGCTCAGCGGGCGAAGTTGCCGCGATAGTACTCGTAGACCCAGCCGACGAGGCTGATCAGGGCCGGGCCGAGGGCGAGGAAGGAGATCCACACGCCGACGGCGAGTCCGAGGAAGACGAGCGCCGCCGAAGCGGCGAGCAGGATCGGCCACCAGCTCCACGGGCTGAAGAAGCCGAGTTCCGCATCGCCGTCGTCGATGTTCGCGTCGAGGCGGTCCTCGGGCAGCTCACCGCCCTGCTCGTTGTGAACGCGACCCAGGTAGAACGCGATGAACGCGCTCAGCACGCCGCTGAGCAGGATGGCGACCAGGCCGACCCACTCCGGCTGGTTGACGGGGCTGTCGATCATCGTCCAGACGATGTACACGGCACCCGACAGGGCGAAGAACCCGGCGAGGACCCAGAACAGGACGACATTTACGCGCATCTACTTGACTTCCTTGGTCTCGGCGTCGATGACGGGGGCGTGCGGAGCGTCCTTCGCCGGCCCGATGCCGACCGGGATCCCGGCCTCCGGGTGGTTCAGGTCGAACGCCGGGCGCTCCGAGCGGATACGCGGGATCGACGTGAAGTTGTGTCGCGGCGGCGGGCAACTCGTCGCCCACTCCAGCGAACCTCCGTACCCCCACGGGTCGTTCACGGTCACCTTCGGGGCGCGTCGCGCCGTGAGGTACACGTTCAGGAAGAACGGGATCAGCGAGATCGCGAGGATGAACGCGCCGATGGTGGAGAGCTGGTTCATCCACGTGATGTTGTCCTCCGGCAGGTACGAGTAGTACCGGCGCGGCATGGCCACGACGCCCAGCCAGTGCTGGATGAGGAACGTCGTGTGGAAGCCGATGAACAGCAGCCAGAAGTGCCACTTGCCCAGCGTCTCGTTCAGCATCTTGCCGGTCCACTTCGGCCACCAGAAGTAGAAGCCGGCGAACATCGCGAAGACGACCGTCCCGAAGACGACGTAGTGGAAGTGCGCGACGACGAAGTAGGTGTCGGAGACGTGGAAGTCCAGTGGCGGGGAGGCGAGGATGACACCCGTGAGGCCGCCGAACACGAACGTGATGAGGAAGCCGAGCGACCAGATCAACGGGGTCTCGAACGTGATGGAGCCCCGCCACATCGTGCCGATCCAGTTGAAGATCTTCACGCCCGTCGGAACCGCGATGAGCATCGTCATGAGCGCGAACCACGGCAGCAGCACCGAACCGGTGACGTACATGTGGTGCGCCCACACCGTGACCGAGAGGGCCGCGATCGCGATGGTCGCGTAGACCAGGGTCTTGTACCCGAAGATCGGCTTGCGGCTGAACACCGGGAAGATCTCCGACACGATGCCGAAGAACGGCAGCGCGATGATGTAGACCTCGGGATGGCCGAAGAACCAGAACAGGTGCTGCCACAGGATCACTCCGCCGTTCGCGGCGTCGTAGATGTGCGCGTTGAAGACGCGGTCGGCGGCGGCCGCGAGGATGGCGGCGGCGAGGACCGGGAACGCCATGAGCACGAGGATCGAGGTCACGAGGGTGTTCCACGTGAAGATCGGCATGCGGAACATGGTCATGCCCGGGGCGCGCATCGTGACGATGGTCGTGATGAAGTTCACCGCGCCGAGGATGGTGCCGAAGCCCGAGAGCCCCAGGCCCAGCATCCAGAGGTTGCCGCCGATGCCCGGCGAGAACGTCGTGGAGGCGAGTGGCTGATAGGCGAACCAGCCGAACGACGCGGCGCCCTGCGGGGTGAAGAAGCCGGCCACCGCCATGAGCGAACCGAAGTTGAACGCCCAGTAGGCGAACGCGTTCAGGCGCGGGAACGCCACGTCGGGCGCGCCGATCTGCAGCGGCATGAGGACGTTGGCGAAGCCGGCGAACAGCGGCGTCGCGAACATCAGCAGCATGATCGTGCCGTGCATCGTGAACAGCTGGTTGTACTGCTCACGGGTCTGGATGACCTCGAGGCCGGGCTCGAACAGCTGCGCACGGATGATGAGGGCCATCACGCCCGCGATGCAGAAGTAGACGAAGGAGGTGATCAGGTACAGGTACCCGATGACCTTGTGGTCGGTGGAGGTGATCCACTTGACGAGGACGTTGCCCTTGCGCTCGACCGAGGCGGCGCCGAACGGCTGCGACGCGGTGGGGCGAGCCGGTGCGGTGGTGGTGCTCATTCGCCTTCGTGCTCCTCTTCCAGTTCGGGCGCGCCCGTGCCGGGCAGGTTGGTGTTCCGGTCGTACTCCTTGGAGAGCTGACCGTCGTTGCCGTCTGCGCGCAGCGAGTCGATGTAGGAGTCGTACTCGTCCTGCGAGACGACCTCGACGTTGAAGAGCATGAGCGAGTGGTACTCGCCGCACAGCTCGGCGCACTTGCCGGCGTAGGTGCCCTCGCGCTCCGGCACGAACGACATGTAGTTCGTCTTGCCCGGGATCATGTCCTTCTTGTAGAGGAAGTCGACGACCCAGAACGAGTGGATGACGTCGCGCGCCTCGAGCGCGATCTCGACGTTCGCGCCGACCGGGAGCACCAGCGTCGGCAGCTCCTCCTGCTTGACCGAACCCGCGGGGCCCTCGTCGTCGAGCTGCGCCTGGATTCCGGCGGAGTACACGTCCTCGTTGACGTAGTTGAAGTCCCACGCCCACTGCTTGGCGATCGCCTCGATCTTCACGTCGATCTGGTCCTCGGGGAACCGCGCCTCGATCGCCTGCTGGTCACGCGCGGTGAAGGCGAAGAAGCCGAGCACCAGGATCAGCGGGATGACGGTGTAGAACACCTCGATCGGCATGTTGTAGCGCAGCTGGACCGGCAGGCCGGTCTGGCCCTTGCGGCGACGGTACGCGATCACGGCCCAGATGGTCAGGCCCCACGTCACCACGCCGACGACCAGGAGGACGATCCACGACGTCACCCACAGGCCCGAGACTCGCTCGGCGTGGTTGGTCGTGGGCGGCTCGCCCTCGACGAAGCCGGGAAGGAATCCGTTCAGCTGAGCCTGCGTGCATCCGGCGAGGACGAGACTGAGCGTCGCTGCGATCGGAACAGCAGCCCATCGGAGACGGCGATTGTGACGCACCGGTGACCTTTCGGGAGATTCGAAGGCGCCTCTCAGCGAGGCGCATTGATCAGCCCTAGCCTACTCCGACTCGACCCCCGGCTCGTGCACCATCAGCGCGCGTTCAGGCGGATGTGCTGCGAAACGCCCCGTCGGCGGGCGGAAACGCGACGAGGGAGACCGCCGAAGCGGTCTCCCTCGTGTGGTGTGCTCGGGGGCGATCAGTGGAACGAGTCGCCGCACGCGCAACTGCCCTGCGCGTTGGGGTTGTCGATGGTGAAGCCCTGCTTCTGGATCGTGTCCTCGAAGTCGATCGTGGAGCCGTCGAGGTACGGGACGCTCATCTTGTCGACGACGACCTCGACCCCGCTGAAGTCGACGACGGCGTCGCCGTCGAGCAGGCGCTCGTCGAAGTAGAGCTGGTAGATCAGGCCGGAGCATCCGCCGGGCTGGACGGCGACGCGCAGGCGAAGGTCGTCGCGACCCTCCTGCCCGAGGAGGCTGCGCACCTTGTCGGCGGCCGGCTCGCTCAGCTTCACGCCGTGGGTTGCTTCGGTGATCGTGTCGCTCATATCGCTCCTCGTGGACGGTCGGATGTTCCGATGATACCCGCGTCCGGTGGGTGTTCCCCCTGAGCGCGGCGGATCCGTGGGGGGGCCCCCGGGGGCCCCCCCCCCCCCCCCCCCCCCCGGGGGCGC
>NZ_JBEPKA010000005.1:0-191492 GCF_040496015.1 Agromyces litoreus | reverse complement strand
GACCGCGTCTCGGGTGTGACGCACGGATCGGGCCTTTCCACGATCCGTGCCTCGTTGCGCGGACCGTGCAGGTCACCCTAGCAAAGGTCGTTACCGTTTCGTTATCGGATGGTGCGGATCCGCGCGGGAGCGCCCCGGACCGACCCGTCCGGCGCCACCTCCGCCGACTCGGCCTCGGCCTGCGCCGCGGCGGCCTCCGCCTCCGCCTCCGCGGTGATCCGGTTCGCCATCCCGGCGAAGACGATCCCGTGGATGGGCACGATCGACCACCAGTACAGGCGGCCCGCCAGGCCCTTCGGGAAGAACACCGCACGCTGGAGGTAGTGCGAGCCGGAGCCGTCCGGCTCGCACGACATCTCCAGCCATGCCCGCCCCGGGACCCTCATCTCCGCGCGGAGCCGCAGGAACCTCGGTCGGTCGATGCGCTCGACGCGCCAGAAGTCGACGGCGTCGCCCGGGTGCAGCGTCTCCGGGTCGCGCCGGCCCCGGCGGAGCCCGACGCCGCCGAAGAGCTTGTCGATCCAGCCTCGGATGGCCCACGCGAGCGGGAAGGAGTACCAGCCGTTCTCGCCGCCGACACCCTCGATGACCGACCAGAGGTACTCGGCCGGCGCCGCCGAGTCCCGTTCACGGCGATCCGTGTAGACCCTGTGGCCCGACCAATCGGGATCGCTCGGCAGCGGATCGCTCGGCGCACCGGCCACCTCGGCATTGCGCCAGCTCGTCTCGACCTCGCCCATCCGCTCGCGCTCGAGGGCGAGGCGCACGGCGCGACGGTACGGCGTGAGCCCGCCCTTCGGCGGCGGGATGACCTCGTCGATGTCGTGCTCGCGTGCGACGCAGTCGAACTGGAGCGACTCGATGATCGGCACGGCGAGCCGGCGCGGGATGGGCGTCACGAGGTTGACCCACTGTCCCGCGAGCCACGGCGTCAGCACCGGCAGCGCGGCGATCGGCCGCTGCCGCAGGCCCGCCTCGACCGCGTATCCGTTCATGAGCTGCCCGTACCTGAGGACGTCGGGCCCGCCGATGTCGAACGCCCGGTTCACCTCCGCCGGGACGTCGCCGGCCTCGATCAGGTAGTGCAGCACGTCGCGCACCGCGATCGGCTGGATGAAGTTGCGCACCCAGCGGGGCGCGGGCATGTACGGCAGCACGTCGGTGAGGTGGCGGATCATCTCGAACGAGGTGGAGCCCGACCCGATGATGACGCCCGCCTGCAGCACGACCGTCGGGACGCCGGAACCCAGCAGGATCTCCCCCACCCGCACACGCGACCGGAGGTGCCGCGACAGCGGACCCTCTCCCGGATGCAGGCCGCCCAGGTAGACGATGCGCCCGACGCCGCCGGCCGCCGCCGCGTCGGCCACGTTCCGGGCGATGGCGAGCTCGATGTCCTCGAAGTCGCCGCGCCCGCCCATCGAGTGGACGAGGTAGTAGACGACGTCGACCCCCTGCACGGCGCGGGTCACGGCCTCGCGGTCGGTGAGGTCGCCCGCGACGACCTCCACGTCCGCCGCCCACGGCACGTCGCGCAGCCGCTCCGGCCGCCGCACGATGACCCGGACGTCGTGGCCTGCCGCGACGAGTCGCGGCACGAGCCGTCCTCCGATGTACCCGGTCGCCCCCGTCACCAGGACCCGCACGGCACCCTCCCCTTCCCCGGGCCGCGCACGCGGCTCGCGGTGCTCGTCTCACGACGATAGTTCCGGGCGCTCGCGCGAAGCGGTGCGGCCGCTGTGAATCGCCCGGACGTCGCCGTGCCGGGGATCACGGCGACGTCGCGACGGAGGACGGGCTAGCGGAGGCTCTTGGTGTGCCAGACCGTCTTGGTCTCGGTGAACGCGGCGATCCGGTCGAGCGTGGGCGCCGCCGCATCCGGGCCCGACTCGGGTCGCAGCACGCGCTTGAGCGTCTCGGCGGCCGCGATCTCGAGGTCGACCCACTCGAGCTCGCCGGCGCCGACGAGGTCGAGCGCGTTCACGTCCGAGTGGCTCGCGAGCCACGGCGCGATCTCGGCCGGGGATCCCGTGAGCACGTTCACGACGCCCTTGGGCACGTCGCTCGTGGCGAGCACCTCGGCGAGGCTGATCGCCGAGAGCGGGAACCGCTCGCTCGCGACCACGACGACCGCGTTGCCCGCGACGAGCGCGGGAGCGATGGCCGACACCAGGCCGACGAGGGAGGAGTCCTGCGGCGCGACGATGGCGACGACGCCGGTGGACTCGGGCACGGAGATGTTGAAGTACGGTCCGGCGACCGGGTTGGCGTTGCCGGCGACCTGCGCGAACTTGTCGGCCCAGCCGGCGTACCAGACCCAGCGGTCGATGGCCTCGTCGACCTGGGCGCCCGCCTGCGCGCGCGTCGCCCCCTCGGCGTCCTCGATCTCGGCGACGAACTGCGCCCGGCGGCCCTCGAGGAGCTCGGCGATGCGGTACAGCACCTGCCCCCGGTTGTACGCGGTGGCGCCCGACCAACCGGAGACCGCGCCGCGCGCGGCGACGATCGCGTCGCGCGCGTCCTTGCGCGAGGCCTTCGCGGCGTTGGCGAGGAACCCGCCGTCGGCCGTCGTCACCTCGTAGGTGCGGCCGGACTCGCTGCGCGGGAACGCGCCGCCGATGAACAGCTTGTAGGTCTTGGGCACGGCGAGGCGGCTCACTTCGCGGCTCCCTTCTTCGCGGGCTTGGGCGTTCGGCGGGTGCGCTTGGCGGGCTTCTCCTCGGATGCGGCCGCGGAGCGCGCCTCGACGGCGCGGGTCGGGGTCCGGCTCGTGCCGGCGGCCGACGTCGGCGCCAGGTAGGCGCCGAGGCCGTGGCGGCCGCCCTCGCGACCGTAGCCGGACTCCTTGTAGCCGCCGAACGGGCTCGACGGGTCGAACCGGTTGAACGTGTTCGCCCAGACCACGCCCGCGCGGAGCTGGTCGGCGACCGCGAGGATGCGGCTGCCCTTGTCGGTCCAGATGCCCGCGGAGAGGCCGTAGGGCGTGTTGTTGGCCTTCGCGATCGCCTCCTGGGGAGTGCGGAAGGTCAGGACGGAGAGGACCGGCCCGAAGATCTCCTCGCGCGCGATGCGGTTCGACGTCTGCACGTTCGTGAAGATCGTCGGCGCGTACCAGAACCCGTTCTCGGGGATCTCGCACGGGGCGCTCCAGCGCTCGGCGCCCTCGGCGACGCCCGCGTCGGAGAGCTCGCGGATGCGCTCGAGCTGCTCGCGCGAGTTGATGGCGCCGATGTCGGTGTTCTTGTCGAGCGGGTCGCCGAGGCGCAGGGTCGACAGGCGCGCCTTCAGGCGGTCGACGACCTCGTCGTGGATCGACTCCTGCACCAGCAGGCGGCTGCCCGCGCAGCACACATGGCCCTGGTTGAAGAAGATGCCGTTGACGATGCCCTCGATCGCCTGGTCGATGGGCGCGTCGTCGAAGACGATGTTCGCGGCCTTGCCGCCGAGCTCGAGCGTGACCTTCTTGTGGGTGCCCGCGACCTGCTTCGCGATCGCGCGGCCGACGGCGGTCGAGCCCGTGAACGCGACCTTGTCGACGCCCTCGTGGCCCACCAGCGCGGCGCCCGTGTCGCCCGCGCCCGTGATGATGTTCACGACGCCGGGCGGCAGGTCGGCCTGCTGCACGATCTCGGCGAACAGCAGCGCCGTGAGCGGGGTGGTCTCGGCGGGCTTCAGCACGACCGTGTTGCCCGCGGCGAGCGCGGGCGCGATCTTCCACGCGAGCATGAGGAGCGGGAAGTTCCACGGGATGACCTGCGCGGCGACGCCGAGCGCACGCGGGTTCGCACCGAGGCCGGCGTAGTCGAGCTTGTCGGCCCAGCCGGCGTAGTAGAAGAACCAGGCCGCCACGAGCGGCACGTCGACATCGCGCGACTCCTTGATCGGCTTGCCGTTGTCGAGCGACTCGGCGACCGCGAGCTCGCGGGCGCGCTCCTGGATGAGGCGCGCGATGCGGAACAGGTACTTGCCCCGGTCCCGGCCCGACATGCGCGACCAGACGCGGTCGTGCGCGCGCCGTGCGGCGGCGACCGCGTCGTCGACGTCGGCCTCGTTCGCGTTCGCGATCGTGGCGATCCGCTCCTCGCTCGCGGGCGAGACGGACTGGAAGGGGGTGCCGCGGCCGTCGACGAACTCGCCGTCGATGAAGAGGCCGTACTGGTCGCGCAGCGAGAGGATCGCCCGCGACTCGGGTGCGGGTGCGTATTCGAGGAAGCTCATGATGCGGTGCTCTCGTCTCAGTCGATCGTGACGTAGTCGGCGCCGGAGTAGTGCCCGGTCGTCATCTTCTGGCGCTGCAGCAGCACGTCGTTCAGCAGGCTCGACGCGCCGAAGCGGAACAGGTGCGGCTGCAGCCACTCCTCGCCCACGGTCTCGGCGACCGTGACGAGGTACTTGATCGCGTCCTTGGACGCGCGGATGCCGCCCGCGGGCTTCACCCCGATGCGCTGGCCGGTCAGCAGGTGCCAGTCGCGCACGACCTCGAGCATGAGCAGCGTCACGGGCAGCGTCGCCGCCGGCTGCACCTTGCCGGTCGAGGTCTTGATGAAGTCGCCGCCGGCGAGGATGGACAGCCAGGAGGCACGGCGGACGTTGTCGTAGGTGACCAGCTCACCGGTCTCGAGGATGACCTTGAGCGAGGCGCTCGTGCCGTCTGGGCGGCGGCAGGCCTCCTTCACGGCGGCGATCTGGTCGAACACCTGCCCGTAGCGACCGGCGAGGAACGCCCCGCGGTCGATGACCATGTCGATCTCGTCCGCGCCGCCCGCGACGGCCTCGGCCGTGTCGGCGAGCTTGATGTCGAGCGATGAACGCCCCGACGGGAACGCGGTGGCGACCGCCGCGACCGACACGAGCCCGTCGTCCGGGTCGCCGTGCGCGGCGCCGAGGGCGTCGATCGCGACCGGGACGAGGTCGCCGTAGACGCAGACGGCCGCGACCCGCGGCGTCGTGGCATCCGCCGGGTCGGGGTTCATCGCCTTCGCGACCAGCGAGCGGACCTTGCCCGGGGTGTCGGCCCCCTCGAGCGTGGTGAGGTCGACCAGCGAGATGATGCGGTCGAGCGCCCACTTCTTGGACGACGTCTTGATGGAGCGCGTGCCGAGGCCGGCGGCGCGCTGCTCGAGCCCGACCGCGTCGACGCCGGGGATGCCGTGGAGGTACCTGCGGAGCGTCGCGTCGTCGGGCTCGCCGCCGAGGACGGCGACCGCGCGTTCGCGTGCGGTGACGAGGGAGGTGCCGGACATGGTGGTTGACCTGTCTTTCGTGGGTTCGGCCGGATCAGCCGTCGAGGAGGTGGAGTGCGGTGGCCTCGTCGGTGACGAGGACCGAGCACATGCCGGAGCGCACGACCGCGTCGGCGACGGGGTGCTTGCTCCGCCCGGAGATGACCGCGATGCGCAGGCGCCCCGCGCGGACCTCGTCGAGCGTGAGGCCGACGGTGCGCGCGTCGAGCGTCGGGTCGACGATGTTGCCTTCGGAGTCGATGTAGCGCCCGACGACGTCGCCGACGGCGCCCTTCTGGACCAGGAGGTCGACGTCGTGCTCGGTGAGGTAGCCGCTCTCGATGTGCACCGAGGTGTGGTCGGCCGGCCCGGCGCTGAAGAGGTACGCGTCGGCGGAGCGGGCGAACTCGATCACGCCCGCGACGACGCGGTCGGCCTCGATGGCCTCCTTGGTCGCGAGGTGCTCGAGGATGGCGGGGCTCGGCAGCAGCGTGGCGCTGCCGCCGCCCTTCTGGGCGATGGCGACGGCGGTGGCCGCGGCCGTGCCGGCGCGGCGATTGAGGCTCACGCCGCCGTTGATCTGGACGACGTTCACGCCCGTGGCCCAGCCGTTGCGGAGGTGCTGGGAGATCTCGAACAGGGTGCGACCCCAACTGACGCCGAGCGTGCGGGGCACGGGTCGCAGGGCGGTGAGGTAGTCGGCGGCGGCCTGCGCGGTGCGCGCCTGCAGTTCCTCGGCCGAGGTGACGCCGGCAGAGGAGACGACGATCGCGTCCTCGAGTCCGCGCTCCTCGCGGAGGCGCCGCTCGATGGGCAGTCGCCTCGCGCGCGGGTGCAGGATCTCGATCCGGATGAATCCCTGCTGCTTGGCCTGGGCGAGCAGCCGCCCGACCTTCCAGCGCGTCAGCCGCAGGGCCTGGCCGATCTCGTCCTGCGTCTTGTTCTCCTCGTAGTAGAGCTCGGCCGCGCGGATCGAGAGGAGCTCATCGGTCTCGTCCATTCGCCTCCTTCCGCCGTACCCAGCGTAGGCAGCGGATGCCGCATCGGCAACACTCGCGTGCAATTCTGCTCATATGAGCAGCTCGCGCCCGCGGCCGCACCCGTGCGCGGGCACGGGCACGGGCACGAGCGCGAGCGCGGGCACGGAGAAGGTCCCCGCGGGAGGGAACGCGCGGGCGGGCCGGACGGGCGGACCGAGCAGGCGACGGCGCGCGGCCGCTCCCGGCGCTCAGGCGGAGGCGCGCTCGAGCACGTCGGCGACGTGCGAGCCGAACGTGCAGTCCATGAGGTCGGCCGCATCGCGGTCGCGCTTGGCCGCCACGCCGATGCCGGAGGCGAGCAGCGTGTTGATGAGCATGCCGTCGGCGAGGAAGCGGTGGATCTGCTCGGGCTCGAACCCCGCCTCGTCGCGGAGCAGCCGGAACACCTGGAGGAAGCCGTCGCGCGCGACCGGCCCGACCACTGGGTCGGATCCCATCATGAAGCCGTGCAGCAGCGTCAGCAGCACGCCGCGATCCTCGACCAGCGCGAGATACGCCTCGCCCAGCCGCCCCTCGGCACTCGTCGCGTCACCGCCCGGGTCGCCGGCACCGCCGACGGCACCTGGGCCGCCCTCCCCCGCGATCGCCCCGCGGAAGGTCGCCAGCAGCCGGGCGAGGGTGTGCCGGAGCGTCTCGACGAACAGCTGCTCCTTCGTACCGAACAGCCGCACGACGTAGGGCTGGCTGATTCCCGAAGCCCGCGCGACGCGGTCGGTCGTCGTGGCGGCGTATCCGTGCTCGCCGAACACGGTCGTGGCGGCCGCGAGGATCTGCTCGCGTCTCGCCGCGGCGGGGATGCGCTCGGTCTTCGGGTTCATGGTTGACATGTTATCAGTCGATTACTACTGTCTGTTGTAATCATTCGATTACTCCATTTCGATCGGAACGAGCACCTCATGTCCTCACCTCGCCGGGCCCCCGTGTGGCTGATCGTCGTCGCGACGTCGCTGCCGATGTTCATGGCCTCGCTCGACAACCTCGTCATCACGAACGCGCTCCCCGTCATGGCACGCGACCTCGCGGCCGACATCGAGGAGCTCCAGTGGTTCCTGAACGCCTTCACGCTCGCCTTCGCGACGTTCATCCTCCCCGCGGCCGCCCTCGGCGACCGGGTCGGCCGACGCACCGTGTTCCTGGCGGGCATCGCGGTCTTCACCGCGGCCAGCATCCTGACGGCCCTCAGCACCGAGCCGTGGATGGTCATCGGCGCCCGGGCCGTGCAGGGGCTCGGCGCCGCGGCGATCATGCCGCTCTCGCTCACGCTGCTGGCCGGCGCGGTGCCGTCCCGACTGCGTCCGCAGGCCATCGGCATCTGGGGCGGCGTCGCCGGACTCGGCGTCGCGCTCGGCCCGCTCGTGGGCGGCGCCGTGATCGAGGGATGGAACTGGCAGGCGATCTTCTGGATCAACGTGCCCGTCGGCGTGATCGCGCTCGTGCTCGCCCGCCTCGCCCTCGAGGACCCGCGCGGCGAGCGGCGCCCGATCGACCTCCTCGGCGTCGGACTCGCGGGACTCGGCGTGCTCGGCCTGGTGTTCGGCATCGTGCGCGGCAACGAGGCGGGCTGGACGAGCGCCGAGGTGCTCGTGCCGCTCGTCGCGGGCGCCGCCATGATCGTCGCGTTCCTCCTCTGGGAGGCGCGCGCGACCGCGCCCGTGCTGCCGCTCTCGCTGTTCCGCGACCGCAGCTTCAGCGTCGCCAACGCCGTCGGGCTCACGTTCAGCTTCGGGGTGTTCGGCGCCATCTTCCTGCTCGTGCAGTTCCTCCAGGTCGTGCAGGGCCGCAGCGCCCTCGAGGCGGGGCTCATGACCATGCCGTGGACCCTCGCACCCATGGTGGTCGCCCCGATCGCGGGCCTGCTCGCCCCGCGGGTCGGGACCCGGGCGCTCATGGTCACGGGCCTCGCCTCGCAGGCGACGGCGATGTTCTGGATCGCCTCCGCGATGAGGGCGGAGGTCGCCTACGCGACGCTCGTGCCGCCGTTCGCGCTGGCCGGCATCGGCATGGGGCTGGTGTTCGCGCCCATGGCCACCGCCGTGCTCGCGCGCATGCCCGAGCGCGACCACGCCAAGGCCTCGGGCACGAACTCGACGCTGCGCGAGATCGGCGGCGCCCTCGGCGTCGCCGTCCTCACGGCCGTGTTCACGGGTGCCGGCGGCGAGCTCACGCCCACCGGCTACGTCGACGCGGCGATCCCCGCGGTGGTCGTGGGCGGCATCGCACTCGCCGGTGCCGGCGTCATCGCCCTGCTCCTGCCCGCGGGACGCGCCGACGAGGCGTCCGGATCCGAGGTCGACTCCCCGACCGGCGAGGCGGCGACCGGGACGGTCCCCGTTGCGCCGGCGCCGCCGGTGGCGGTCGCGGGCTGAGCCGGGCGGGGCACGTCTAGGCTGGGCAGGTGGCCGACCTCTCGCGCTACCTGCCCCTGAGCCGCCGCCCCGACGTGGACGAGTCCGGTGTCACGGCCGATCGACGCGACGATACGGCCGCGGTGCTCCGCGCGATCGCCCGGACGGTCGGGACCGGTGGCGAAGCGCTCTGGGCCGGCGCCACCGACCGGGCGGGATGGCACGTCGCCGACGTGATCGCGGAACTCGTCGGCGGGTTCGACCGCTCCCGCACACGCCGCGCGATCGACGCGGCGGAGCGGTTCGTCCGTGGCGGCGAGGCGAGGCGGCTCGAGGAGCTCGAACCGCTCGCGGGCCCGGAGCAGGCGGCGCGCGCGCTCGTCGACCGCGCGCGGGAGATCACCGCGCGCGACCGGCCGACCACCATCCTCGAACTCGACGACGCGATCGTCGCGGCCCTCCTCGTCGGCGCCGCCGCGGGAACCGCAGTGCCGGTGCCCGCGCGAGCGTCGGGCGCGGTGGCGCTGCGCCGCGCCGCCGGCGCGCCGACGGAGATCCGCGCCGTCATCTCCGGGCACTCGCTGCGTGCGACCGACGCGGGTTGGGAGATCGGCCACGGCAACCCGCTCGTCGACACCGCCGAGGGACTGCTGCGCTTCCTCACCGGCATCGGCACCGTCGCGCCGCACGAGCCGCGCGACGGCGAGCGGCGCACGGGCGGCTGACCCGCTCCTCTGGCGGGGCACGTCGCTCAGCCGACGAGCTGCCTCGCGCGCAGCACGTCGCGCCCCATCTGCTCGACGAGCGCCTCGATCCCGTCGAACTTCTCCATGCCGCGGATGCGGTGCGCGAACTCCACGCTGACGACGTGGTCGTACAGGTCGAGGTCGCGGTCCAGGACGTACGCCTCGACCGTGCGACGCTCGACGCCGTCGAACGTGGGGTTGACCCCGACCGAGATCGCGGCCGGGTAGGTCGTGCCCGCATCGGTCAGCCAGCCGGCGTAGACGCCGTCGCCCGGGACGAAGCCCTCGGCGTCCGGGGCGAGGTTCGCCGTCGGGTACCCGAGCTCGCGGCCGCGCTTGAACCCGTGGACGACGAGTCCGCGCACGGTCGGCAGGTGGCCGAGCAGTTCCCCGGCGTGCTCGACGTCGCCGGCGTCGAGCAGCTCGCGGATCCAGGTCGACGACACGCGACGACCGCCCTCGGGCACGACGTCGTCGATCACGACGACCTCGAACCCGAGTCGCCCGCCCTGGCGCTGCAGCAGCGCCACGTCGCCCTCGTTCCCCGCGCCGTAGCGGAAGTCGCCGCCGACCAGCAGGACCCTCGCGTCGAGCGCCCGGACGAGGAAGCGCTCGACGAACGCGTCGGCCGTGTGCGCGGCGAGGGCGCCGTCGTAGTGCAGCAGCACGGTGGCGTCCAGCCCGGTCGTGGCGAGCAGTTCGAGCTTCTGGCGCGTGCTCACGAGCTCGGGCGGCGTGCGGTCGGGCGCGTGGTACGCCGCCGGATGGCGGTCGAACGTGATCGCCACGGCCTGCAGCCCCCGCTCGTCCGCGATGCCGCGGAGCGCGCCGATCACCGCCCGATGACCCTGGTGGACGCCGTCGAACTTCCCGATCGTCACCGCCGACGGGCCGAAGTGCGCGGGGACCGCCTCGATCCCCGCGAACGTCCTCACGCGGACGCTCCGCGGTCGTCGACCGGGTGGCGTGCCAGCCACCACATGCCGAGCGGCGGGAGCACGAGCGGGATGAACAGGTAGCCCTGCCCGAAGTGCGACCAGACGGTGTCCCGCGGGAACAGCTCGGGCGACGTGACGCTGATGAGCCCCACCACGATGACGCCGGCGAACTCGAACAGGATGGTCGCCCACGCGATGCGATACCAGACGCGGCCGCGGCGCACGAGGGCCACCGTCGCGACGATGTAGACGAGCGCCGAGAGCGCCGACAGCGTGTACGCGAGCGGGGCCTCGTCGAAGCGCTGCACGATCTGCACGAACGAGCGACCGGTCGCCGCCAGCGCGAGGATCGCGTAGACGGCGACGAGGACCCGTCCGACGCCGCTCAGCCGACCGGGTCGACGCACCTCGGCGGCGGTGGATGTCTCGTTCATGTCGTCCGATTCTCCCAGACCGTTCCTCACGCGAGCTGGACCGTCCAGATCTGCAGCATGCGGTAGACCATCACGGCGACCGCGAGGGCCGCGACGCCGCAGACGGCGGTGGCCCATCGCCCGCGATCGACGAGCGCCCAGAGCGCGGCGGCGGGCGGCAGCAGGACGGCGCTGACGAGGTAGACCCAGAACTCCAGCAGGCTGCCGGTCGGCGGGTTGCCGACGGCGGGCGCGACGATCGCGACGACGACCTGCGCGATCAGGAGCAGCTCCACGAGGGCCAGCGCCCCGAGCACGAGGTCGTTCGGCACCCGGCCGGCCAGCCCGAGCACCACGCACAGCAGTCCCGCCAGCACGGCGACCGCGACCTGCACGTAGGCGAACCACTCGATCATGCGTCCTCCTCGGCGGGGAATCCGGTGACGACCTTCAGCTGCGGACCACGCCGCTCGACGACGGCCACGAGCACGTCGCCCGGGCCGACCGCCGCGGCGGGCGCACCGGCCGGGAACGCGGCGGCGGCGCCGGACGCGGCGATGCGCTTGCCGTGGCGCAGGTCGCGGACCTCGTCGGCGTCGACGCGGACCTCGGGGAGGACCCGCCGGGCCGCCTCCGCGGGAGCGATCCGGGCCGCCGCCGCGTCGAGGCCCTCGAGCTCGCCGGCCTCGGCCACGTCGAACGCGCCGATCCTCGTGCGGCGGAGGGCGGTGAGGTGCCCGCCGAGGCCGAGCGCGGCGCCGAGGTCGCGCGCGAGCGCGCGCACGTAGGTGCCCGACGAGCACGCGACGCGCACGTCGAGGTCGAGCCATCCGTCGCCGGCCCGCTCGTCCAGCAGCTCGAACGCCGAGACCGTCACCGTGCGCGCGGCGAGCTCGACGGACTCGCCCTCGCGCACGCGCTGGTAGGCGCGCTTGCCGTCGACCTTGACGGCGCTGACCGCGCTCGGCACCTGCTCGATGGTGCCGGTCAGCTCCGACATCCGCGCGGCGATCGCGTCGCGGTCGAGTGCGGCCACCGCCGCGGCCGGGGCTGCGGGCAGCGCGTCGCCCTCCGCGTCGTCGGTCGTGGTGCCCCATCCGAGCCGGATGGTCGCCAGGTAGACCTTGTCGAGGCCGACGAGATGGTGCAGCAGCCGCGTCGAGCTCTCGACGCCGATCAGGAGCAGGCCCGTCGCCATCGGGTCGAGGGTGCCCGCATGGCCGACCTTGCGGGTGCCGGCGAGGCGCCGCACGCGGGCGACGACGTCGTGGCTGGTCATCCCCTGCGGCTTGTCGACGAGGAGGATGCCGCTGTTCACGCCGTACAGGCTAACAGCGCGCGCGGACCGCCTCGGCGACCCGGCGGCACGCCTACGCTGGTGCGGTGAGGATCGGGATCATCGGCGCGGGCGCGCTCGGCGGCACGTTCGCCGCGCTGCTCGCGCGGGCAGGGCACGACGTGGAGGTGACGGCCCGCGGCGCGGGCCTCGAGGCGATCCGCGAGGGCGGCATCCGGCTCTCCGGCGGCTACGGCGAGGCCCACGTGCACCCCGCGGCGGGCGAGCGCCTGAGCGTGCGCCCCGACCTGGTGCTCGTGTGCACGAAGGCGCAGGATGCCGCGGCCGCGATCACCGCCAACGGTGCGATCGTCGACGGCGCCCCCGTGGTGGTCGTGCAGAACGGCCTCGACGGCGTCGCGACCGCCGAGCGCCTGCTGCCGCGGTCGTCGTGCATGGGGATGCTCTCGATCATCGCCGCGAACTACACCGAGCCCGGCGCCGTGCGGGTCACGACCACCGCGGCCAGCTACCTCGGCCGCGGCGACGGCCCCGCCGACGAGGAGGTCCGACGCGTCGCCGCGCGGCTCGGCGACGCGGTGCCGATGGTCGCCGTGGCCAACTTCCGCGGCGCGCAGTGGACGAAGCTCGTCGTCAACATGCTGAACGCGGTCCCCGCGATCGTGGGGCGCACGGTGCAGGAGGTCGTCGACGACCGGGCGCTGCGGCGCGTCGTGGCGGCGTCGATGCGCGAGTGCGTCCGCGTGGGCGTCGCCCGCGGGGTCCGCTTCGGGTCGCTCCAGGGCCTCGGCGACCGCCGGCTGCGTGCGTTCGCGCGCCTGCCGCTCTCCCTCGGCCAGGCGCTGCCGTGGTCGATGCGCGTGCGCATGGGCGGCGTCCCCAACCTGGGCTCGACCCAGCAGAGCCTCCGTCGCGGGCAGCCGACCGAGGTCGACTTCCTGAACGGCGCGGTCGTCCGCGAGGCGCGGGCGGCCGGGATCGACGCCCCCGTGAACGCGGCGCTCACCGCACTCGTGCACGAGGTCGAGGCGTCCGGCACCCCGCTGCCGGCGGAGCGCGTCGTGGCGGTGCTCGCGGAGATCGGCGCGGACTGACCCCGCCCGGCCGGCGGGTCGGTAGGGTGCCCCTGCACCCGACCCGGAACGACCGACCGAAGCGAGCCGACGTGGAACCCGACGACACCGCCACCACCGACACCACCGGGCCCGACGCGACGCGCCCCGACCCGGGCCCCGGATCCGACGTCGATCACGACGACGGACCCGTCGCCGCCCGTCCCCTGCGCTGGTGGCTGTGCCTGCTGATCGGCGCCGCGGCCGGCGTGGTCGGCCTGCTGCCGTGGCTCCTCGAGGGCATGCGACTCCCCCTGCAGAACCTGTGGGCCACCGACACGCCGCCCGACGAGTACCCGCTCGTGCTCCTGCCGTTCAACCAGTACTTCCTCTCGCAGCTCGCCGCCCTGCTCGTGGCGGGCGGTGCCGCGGCGGGCATCGCGGCCCGCGCGACGCGGAACCACCGGCGCCCCTCAGGCGTCGTCTGGACCCTCCTGGGCCTGCTCGTCGTGCAGGTCGCGGCCATCGCGCAGACCGCCACGGTCGTCCGCGACGGGCTCGCGGCCCGGGCCGAGTCCGCCCTCTACCTGGTGGCGCTCGTCGCGACCGCGGCGCTCGCGCTCCTCGTGGGCGTGGGCGTGATGCTGCTCGTCGCCGCGACGCCGCGGGCGGGCGCCGTGATCGGGCTCGCGGTCGCCGCGGTGCTCGCACCCTCATGGCTCGGCGGGCTCCTCCTGCCCGATCCCGCGCTCGGCGTGGACGCCGAGCCGGCGCTGCTCGTGCTCCGATGGCTGCCCGCGGTCCTCGTCGGCGCCGCGATCGCCTGGGGCGGGATCGGGACGATCGGTCGCGTCGCCGCGGCGCTCGCCGCCCTGGCCGTGCTCTGGATCGGCCCCGCGCTCATCACCGCGGTCTCCAGCGCCGCCGGAAGCCGCGTGCTCGCGCGCCACCCGCAGGAGATGCTCGACTACGCCGTCGAGGTCTTCCGGTCCGCGACGACGCGGCCCGAGGTGTTCGTGCCGCCGCTGGTCGTCGCGGTCGTCGTCGCCGCGATCGGCCTGCTCGGGCGAAACGCTGCGCGCCGGGTGCGTCGGACGCGGTCGGCCCTGGGCCCGTCGGCGTCCGGAGCCGCGGTGGGCACGACCACCGACGCGGAGTGACCGTCCGCGCGGTTCAGTCGGCGTCGGGCCGCTCGGCGGCCGCGTCGGCCCACGCCTCCTCCGCCGGGCCGTCGTCGTCGCCCCCCGAGCCATCCGGGGCTCGGCGCGGATGCGCGGGATCGGCGAGGTCGACGACGATCGACGCGACCGCCCGCGGGTCGCTCGACGCATAGGCCAGGCGGTCGGCCGGATCGACCGGATCGCCGTCGACGGCGAGTTCGACGTCCCACCGCTCGCGCAGGCGCTCCCGGAGGAGGAACCGGCCGTCGAGCACGAGGATCGCGTCGGCCGGGCCCGTCCGCCACTTCGGCTCGACCCAGGCGTCGCGCGCCAGGTCGAACCCGCGGGTGACGAAGGCGGTGGAGCCCGCCATCCGGAACGGCGCCACGAGCGTGCGCTCGAGCAGCGACTCGTCGATGCCGTATCGCCAGTAGCGTTCCGGGGTGTCGGGCCCGTACTCGGCCTGCGCCTCGCGGGATCGGTGGAAGTCCTCGACGCTCGCCCGGAACACGGCGAGTCCACGCTCGCGGAGGACGTCGGCGAGGTCGTCGCCGAGCTGCGTCTTGCCGCTGCGCAGGGGGCCGTCGATCGCGACGATGACGCGGCCGCGACCGGTGCGGGACAGGAACTCGTCCGCGACCTCGCGGAGGAACGCCACTCGGGGCGTCGTGACCAGGCGCATGCTCCGAGCGTACGACCACGGGCGTCCCCGGTCGACGCCGACGGGCCTACGCTGGAGCGGTGCCGCCCAGCCCGCCGACCGTCGCTCCGCCCGCGCCCGACCCGGGCATCGCCCCGGCCGTCGTGGGCTGGTTCGCCGGCGCCGCGCGCCCACTGCCGTGGCGGGCGGCCGACGTGTCGCCGTGGGCGGTGCTCGTGAGCGAGTTCATGCTGCAGCAGACGCAGGTCGCACGCGTGCAGCCGCGATGGGAGGAGTGGATGCGACGGTGGCCGACGCCCGCCGCCCTCGCCGCCGCGCCGCCCGCCGAGGCCGTCCGGGCGTGGGACCGCCTCGGCTACCCGCGACGCGCGCTGTGGCTGCACCGCGCGGCGACCGAGATCGTCGAGCGGCACGGCGGCGAGGTGCCCCGCGACCTCGATGCGCTGCTCGCCCTGCAGGGCGTGGGCCAGTACACCGCGCGGGCCGTCGCCGCGTTCGCGTTCGGGGAGCGGCATCCGGTGGTCGACACGAACACGCGCCGCGTGATCGCGCGCGCGGTCGACGGCGACGCCGAGGCCGGTCCGCCGTCGACGCGCCGCGACCTGGCGGCGATGACCGCGCTCCTGCCCGAGGATCGCGACGCGGCGCGCGCCTTCAACGCCGGTGCGATGGAGCTCGGCGCCACCGTGTGCACCGCACGGGCGCCACGCTGCGCGGACTGCCCGATCGCCGGGCGCTGCGCGTGGCGCGCAGCCGGGCATCCCGCGTACGACGGTCCGCGTCGTACGCGCCAGGCCCGGTTCGAGGGCAGCGACCGCGAGGCGCGGGGGCTCGTCATGCGCGAACTGCGTGCGGCGCATCGACCACTGCCGGAGTCGGACCTCGCGCAGGCGGTCCCGGACGCGCGGCTCGGACGCGCGCTCGCGGGGCTCCTCGCCGACGGGCTCGCCGTCCGCACGACCGAGGGGTTCGCCCTGCCGGAGGGCTGAGCCGCCGGCCGCTCAGCGGTCGGCGAGCCCGAGCACCTGGAACGCCTCCACCGGAGCCGTCCGCCCCTTCACCGCGAGCTCGCCGAGCGGACGCGTGATCGCCGCGTCGCCGAGCATGGAGGCCGTCTCGGCGCCGATCGCGACGCCGCCGACGGGGGCGAGACCCTCGAGCCGCGACGCCACGTTCACCGCGTCGCCGATGACCGTGTAGGTGCGCCCGCCGCCGGTGCCGAGGATGCCGACGTTCACGCGACCCGAGTTCACCCCCACCCGGAAGCGCGGCCAGTCCTCGTGCCGCGACTGCTCGGCCGCCGCCGCCTGCTGCAGCGCGAGCGCGGCGCCCACCGCCCGACGCGCATGGCCGACCCCGGGTCCGGCGTCCTCGAAGACCACCATGACCGCATCCCCGATGAGCCGATCGACCCGGCCGCCGAACTGCTCGACGAGCGGCGGGATCACCTCGGTGAAGTACGCGTTGAGCATGGTCGAGACCTCGGCGGGGTCGTGCTGCTCCGAGAAGCTCGTGAACCCGGCGAGGTCGGCGAAGAGCACCGAGACGTCGCGGCGCCCCGACGCGGTCTCGCGCGTGTAGAGCCCGGCCCAGCGCTCCTCGCGCCAGGAGCGCTGCGCCGCGACCACGATCAGGACGAACGCCGCGAGCATGAGCACGTGCCACTCCCACCACGACAGGTGCCAGTTGCGGCCGAAGACGACCGCGATCTCCGCTTCGGCGAGGAGCGTGAACGCCGCGGCGAACGCGAGCGGCAGCGGCGAGGCGGGATGCCGCGGCAGGCGGAGGTAGCGCACGACCGCGAACGCGTAGCAGGCCAGGCCGATCACGGCGAGCACGACGAACGGGAGCGTCGTCCGCTCCGGCGGCGGCGCCGCCAGCGGGCCGACCTCGAGCAGCGAGACGACGCCCCACCCGATCATCACGAGGATCAGTCCGGCGACGAGCCACGGGATCATCCGGAGCACGCGCGCTCCGTGGGCGCCGTCGAGGTCCGCGCTCGACCAGGCGGCGAAGATCGCGGCCACGGTGAGACCCACGGGCGTCGCCAGCGCGAACCCGGTGTTGCTCCCCGCGAGCAGCACGCCCGGCGTGGCGAGTGCGTGCAGCGCCAGGAATCCCGCCGCGGCGAGGAACGACAGCGACACCAGCACGAGCCTCGGGTCGCGTCGGAGCCGGGCGGCGGCGGCCACCGCCCACGCGAGCGCCGCGTTGATCGCCCCCGCGGCGAGCACGAGCCAGAAGTGGGTCGGCTGGTGCTCCCACGCCAGGTCGAGGCCGGGCCGGGCGATCAGCAGGGCGAGCCCGGCGAGCGGCAGTGCCAGCAGCGCCGCGGACCAGGCGATGCGCCCGGCAGCCGGCGGCGGCGCCGCCGGTCCCGTTCCGGGCGCGATCCGGCTCACGTCGGCGTGATCCTCCCGTCGCCCTCGGCGGGCTCCGCGGGCGGACCGGGCGCGACGGCCGATGCCGTCGGTGCGGGCACCCCCGGCGCCCCGGGCTCGCCCGGAGCCGCGGGCGGTGCCGCCCCGGCGTCGGCGAGGTGGCGATGCACGGAGGAGACGACCACGGAGCCCTCCCCGACCGCGGACGCGACGCGCTTGATGGCACCGCGACGCGCGTCGCCGACGGCGAACACGCCGGGCACGCTCGTCTCGTGCGGGAACGGTTCCCGCTCGAGCGGCCAGGCCGCGCGGCCCTCGGCGATCATGTCCGGTCCCGTCAGCACGTAGCCCCATCGGTCGCGGAGGATCTCCGGCGGCAGCCAGCCGGTGCGCGGCGCCGCGCCGATCAGCACGAAGAGTCCCGCGCACTCCTCGTCGTACTCGTCACCCGAGTCGCGATCGCGCAGGCGGATCCGCTCGAGCACGCCGTCGCCGCCGCCGCCCACGACCTCGGTGCGGGTGCGGACCTCGACGCCCTGCGCGTGGAGCTGGTCGATGAGGTACTGGGACATGCTGTCGGCCAGCCCGCTCCCGCGGACGAGCAGCACGACCGCCGAGGCGTAGCGGGCAAGGTGCAGCGCGGCCTGGCCCGCCGAGTTGCCGCCGCCGATGATGAACGCGCGACGGCCGGCGACACCCTGCGCCTCGATCGCCGAGGCGCCGTAGAAGACCCCGGCCCCCTCGAGCTGCTCGAGTCCCGGAACGCCGAGCCGACGGTAGGAGACCCCGGTGGCGAGCACGATCGCCCCGCAGCGGATGCAGTCCTCGGGGGCGACCCGGACCGTGAACCCGTCGCCGACGCGTTCGATCGCGACCGCCTCGCGCGCGTGGGCGAAGCGCGCGCCGAACACCCAGGCCTGCTGGTACGCGCGCTGCGCGAGCTCGGAGCCGGAGATGCCGCGCGCGAAACCGAGGTAGTTGCGGATCAGCGAGCTCGAGCCGGCCTGCCCGCCGATCGACTCGCGCTCGACGACCAGGACGTCGAGGCCCTCGGAGGCCGCGTACACGGCCGCGGCGAGGCCCCCGGGGCCCGCACCGACGACGACGACGTCGGCCGACGGCGCCGAACCCAGCGTGGTGGTCAGGCCGTAGGCTGCGGCCAGCTCGGTGTTGCCGGGGTTGCGGATGACGCGCCCGTCGATGAGCACCACGACCGGGTCCTCGGGGACCTCGTCGATGCCGGCGGCCAGGAGTCGCTCGCGGGCTGCCTCCGAGGACGGATCGAGCCACTCGTGCGGCACGCCGCCTCGCGCGAGGAGGCTGCGGAGCTCGTGGGTCCGCGGCAGGCTCCCCCGGCCGATGACCGCCACCTCCCGCGGCCGCAGGCCGATCGATCGCTCCCACTCGAGCAGGAACTCGGTGATGGTCCGGTGGAAGTACTCGTCGGGGGTATGCCACGGGCGGATGACGTAGTACTCCAGCTCGCCTGCGCCCATGAGCGAGAGGATCTCGTCGCGGACGGCGACGTCGCCCCACTGCCCCCACTCGATCAGCCTGCCGCGGCGCACGTCGGGGAATCGCCGGCGCGCGCGGGAGAAGACGGTCCGGCCGTCGACGTCGCCGGCCCGATCGGCGAGGATCAGGGCGAGCAGGCCGCCCTCCTCGGCGATCGCGTCGATGCGCTCGGCCGCCTCGTGATCGTCCTCGGCCTGCGCGATGCGGTAGTCGTGCGCGTACCGTCGCTCGAGCTCGGAGACGACCGACCCGCGCGCGCCCGGATCGCGCGCGACCACGAGGATGACCGGCGGTGCGGCGCTCGACATGACCCCTCCTCCCACGGGCCGGAGTCACAACCCGCCGTCGACGCCGACCCGGCGCCGACGCCCGCAGTGTACCCCCGGGCCCGGACGCGCGGACAGGGCCGCACGGCCCGTCGCGCGGATGGGTGGGACGACGGATGCCCCGGGGCGCGAGCCCCGGGGCATCCGGATCGTCTGGCGGCGCTCAGCGCGCGAGCGCCTCGTCCTCGTCGTCCTCGTCGTCGATGCGCGGCTTCACGTACGGGTCGGCCTCGCCGGCGTACTGCGCCGACGCGGCCGCCTCCGTGGTCTCCGCGTCGCGCTCGCGCGCCTCGCGGAGCAGTTCCTCGATGTGCTGAGCGTTCTCGGGCACCGCGTCGGCGATGAACTCGAGCGTCGGGGTGAGCCGTGCGGTGATGTTCCGACCGACCTCGCTGCGCAGCATCCCCGTCGCGGCCTTGAGCGCGGCCGCGGAGTCGCGGCGCTCCTCGTCGGTGCCGTAGACGGTGTAGAAGATGCTGGCGTGCTGGAGGTCGCCCGTCACGCGGACGTCGGTGATCGTCACGAACCCGAGCCGCGGGTCGCGCAGTCCCTTGTCGAGACGGCGCGCCACGATCTCCTTGATGCGGTCGGCCAGCTTCCTGGCCCGCTGCGGATCTGCCATGTCGGCCTGCCTTTCCGTGCTGGTGGAGGGACTCGGGGCCCCGCTCATCTGACGACGAGCGGGGCCCCGCGCCGTGGGATCAGACCCGCGGCTTCTCTCGCATCTCGGTGGTCTCGATCTCGTCGCCGACCTGGATGTCGTTGTACTTGCCGAGGCCGATGCCCGCCTCGAAGTCCGTGCGGACCTCGGTGACATCGTCCTTGAACCGACGGAGCGACTCGATCGACAGGTTGTCGCCGACCACGACGCCGTCGCGGATGACGCGCGCCTTGGCGTTGCGCGTGATCGTGCCCGATCGCACGATGACACCGGCGATGTTGCCGAACTTGGACGAACGGAACACCTCGCGGATCTCGGCCACGCCCGACTGCACCTCCTCGTACTCGGGCTTGAGCATGCCCTTGAGCGAGTTCTCGATGTCGTCGATCGCGTTGTAGATCACGTTGTAGAAGCGCACGTCCACGCCCTCGCGTGCGGCACGCTCGCGCGCCTTCACGTCGGGGCGGACGTTGAACCCGATCACGATCGCGTTGTCGATCGTGGCGAGGTCGATGTCGCTCTCGGTGACCGCGCCGACGCCGCGGTGCAGGATGCGCAGCTGGACCGAGTCGTCGACCTCGATCTTCATCAGCGACTCCTCGAGCGCCTCCACGGCACCCGACACGTCGCCCTTGATGATGAGGTTGAGCGCCTCGACCTTGCCCTCCTCCAGCGCACGCGTGAAGTCCTCGAGCGAGATGCGCTTGCGGGCCTTGGCCAGCTGCGCGTTGCGCTCGGCGGCTTCGCGCTTCTCGGCGATCTGCCGGGCCGTGCGGTCCTCCTCGGTGACGAGGAAGGTGTCGCCGGCGCGCGGGACGCTCGAGAGGCCCTGGACCTGGACCGGACGCGACGGGGTCGCGGCGGTCACGGGCTCGCCGTTCTCGTCGCTCATCGCCCGGACGCGGCCGTAGGCCGTGCCCGCGACGATCGCGTCGCCGACCTTCAGCGTGCCCGACTGGATGAGCACGGTCGCCACGGCGCCACGGCCCTTGTCGAGCTTGGCCTCGATGGCCACGCCGCGGGCGTCCTTGTCGGGGTTCGCGCGCAGGTCGAGCCCGGCGTCGGCGGTCAGCAGGACCGCGTCGAGCAGGTCCTGGATGCCGATGTTCTCGCGTGCCGAGACGTCGACGAACATGACGTCGCCGCCGTACTCCTCGGCGACGAGGCCGAACTCGGTGAGCTGCTGGCGCACCTTGGCCGGGTTGGCGTCGGGCTTGTCGATCTTGTTCACGGCGACCACGATCGGCACGTTCGCCGACTGGGCGTGGTTCAGCGCCTCGACCGTCTGCGGCATGATGCCGTCGTCGGCCGCGACCACGAGGATCGCGATGTCGGTCACCTGGGCACCGCGGGCACGCATGGCGGTGAACGCCTCGTGACCCGGGGTGTCGATGAAGGTGATCGCGCGGTCGATGCCCTCGTGCTCGGTGTGCACCTGGTACGCACCGATGTGCTGCGTGATGCCGCCGGCCTCGCCCGCGACGACGTTCGCGTTGCGGACGGCGTCGAGCAGTCGCGTCTTACCGTGGTCGACGTGGCCCATGACGGTCACGACGGGCGGACGCGGCATGAGGTCCTCGTCGGACTCCTCCGCCTCCTCGGCGTCGAGGTCGATGTCGAAGCCCTCGAGGAGCTCCTTGTCCTCGTCCTCGGGCGAGACGACCTGGATCTTGTAGCCGAGCTCGGCGCCGAGCACCTCGAAGGTGGCCTCGTCGAGCGACTCGGTCGCGGTCGCCATCTCACCGAGGTGGAACAGCACGGTGACGAGCGAACCGGGGTTCGCGTCGATCTTGTCGGCGAAGTCGGAGATCGAGGCGCCACGGCGCAGCCGGATGACGGTGTTGCCGTCGCCGCGCGGGACGGACACGCCGCCGATCGACGGCGCCTCCCGCATCTCGAATTCCTGCCGCTTCGTCCGCTTCGACTTGCGGGCCTTGCTCTTGCCGCCACCGCGACCGAAGGCGCCGGCGGTGCCGCCGCCGGGGCCGCGACCGCGACCGCCGCCACCGCCCGGACGGGGACCGCCGAAGCCGCCACCGGGACGGGGGCCGCCGAAGCCGCCACCGCCGCCGCCGCCGGGACGACCGCCGCCGCCGCCGGGACGACCGGGACCGCCCGGACGACCGGCGCCGGCCGGACGCGGGGAGCCGGGGCGCGGCGAGCCGGGACGCGGGGGCTGGGGCCGCGGGATGTTGCCGGGGGTCGGGCGCTGGCCCATGCCCTGCGAGCTCGAGAAGGGGTTGTTGCCCGGGCGCGGCTGGGACGGGCGCTGGCCCATGCCCTGCGAGCTCGAGTACGGGTTGTTGCCCGGGCGCGGGGCGCCGGGGCGCGGGCCACCGGGACGCGGGGCGCCGGACCGGCCGCCGCCCTGAGCGGGCTTGGGGCCGCCGGGACGCGCGACGTCGCCGCCGGGCTTGGGCGCGCCGGGCTTGGGCCCGCCGGGCTTCGGCGCCGAGGACGCCGCCGGGGCGGCCTTCTCGGGCGCGGCCTCCTTGGCGGCGGCCTTCTCGGCCGCAGCCGCGGCCGCCTTCTGCTCCGCCTCGGCCTGACGCTCGGCGACGCTCTTCGGGGCGTCGCCGGCGGGCGCGGGCGCGGGCTTGGGGCCCGGCTTCGGTGCGGGCTTGGCCGCGCCGGGCTTGGCGGCGGGCTTGGCCGCACCGGGCTTGGGCGCCGCGGCGCCCTTGCCCGCACCGCCGCTCGCCTCGAGGGCGGCGCGCAGTCGGCGGGCGACGGGGGGTTCGATCGAGGACGACGGGCCCTTGACGTATTCGCCCATCTCCTTCAGCTTCTCGAGCGCGACCTTGCTGTCGACGCCGAGCTCGCTGGCGATCTCGTGTACGCGTGGTTTGGCAGCCACTTCTCTCCTGTTCCGGGTCCGACCCCGGACAGGGGCGGACCATCAATGGCGGACGGGTCTCATTTCGAGCCGCTCATGAGTTGTCCATTAGCCGTTCAGCCTGTTCTCTACATCGGAGGTGTCCAGCTCGCCGCTCACGCGAAGCGCGCGCCCGAAGGCGCGCCGTCGCTGGGCGAGTCGGAAGCACTCGAGCGTCGGATGCAGCCACGCGCCACGCCCTGGGAGCACCGCCGACGGATCGGCGAGGACTCGCGGATGTTGGGCGACGATCCTCAGAAGCGAGGATCGAGAGGCGCGCGAACGGCATCCGATGCACGTTCTGACCGGATCCATCCTACACCTCCGAGCTGGGCGCCTCCCGACCGCGGCCGCGACCGGCGCCGCGCTCACGCCTGGTCGAGGATCGAATCCGGCTGGATGTCGATCTTCGCGCCCGTGAGCTTCGCGGCCAGGCGGGCGTTCTGGCCCTCCTTGCCGATCGCCAGCGAGAGCTGGTAGTCGGGGACCAGGGCCCGGACCGCGCGGGTGCCCTCGTCGATCACGTAGGCGCTCGTGACCTTCGCCGGCGACAGCGCCGACGCGACGAAGGTCGCCAGGTCGTCGTTCCAGTCGACGATGTCGATCTTCTCGCTGCCGAGCTCCGAGGTGACCGCGCGCACGCGCTGCCCGAGCTCGCCGATGCAGGCGCCCTTCGCGTTCACGCCGGGCTGGTTCGCGCGCACCGCGATCTTGGTCCGGTGGCCGGCCTCACGGGCGAGCGAGACGATCTCGACGACACCCGACGCGATCTCGGGCACCTCGAGCGCGAAGAGCTTGCGCACGAGCGCGGGATGCGTGCGCGACACCGTGATGGACGGGCCCTTCGTGCCCTTGGACACGCTGGTGACGTACACGCGGATGCGGGCGCCGTGCGGGTACTCCTCGCCAGGCACCTGCTCCTCCGGCGGCAGGATCGCCTCGACCGTGCCGAGGTCGATGTGCACCATCTTCGGGTTGGGGCCCTGCTGGATGACGCCCGCGACGATGTCGCCCTCTCGCCCCCGGAACTCGCCCAGGACGGCGTCGTCGGCGATGTCGCGCAGGCGCTGGTTGATGACCTGCTTGGCCGCGAACGCGGCGATCCGGCCGAAGTCGCTCGGGGAGTCCTCGGCCTCGCCGACGACGTTGCCCTCCTCGTCGAGCTCGGGCACGTAGATCGAGACGTGGCCGGTCTTGCGGTCGAGGTGCGCCCGGGCGCCTCGCGGGTTCGCGTGGCCGTGCTGGCCGGGGTTCGTGTGCTTGAGGTAGGCCATCAGGATCGCCTGCTCGATGATCTGCACCAGTTCGTCGAACGGGATCTCCTTCTCGCGCTCCATCATGCGGAGCACGCTGAGGTCGATGTCCATTACGGCCTCCCATATTCAGCTCTCAGTCCGCCTCCCCTCGTGGGCGGAACACTCAAGCGTACCGGATGGCGAGGACGCCGATCCACGCCGCCGACGTGGCGATCCTGAGGGTTCCTCGCCCGGACTGGCATGCTGGGGCGATGGACGCGCTCAACGACCTCGTGCTCGCCGCGGGCGACACGCTCTGGACCTGGATCGTGCTGCCCGTCGTGGTGCTGCTCGGCCTCTACTTCACGGTGCGATCCGGCGTCGTGCAGTTCCGCCTCATCCCCGAGATGTTCCGGACCCTCACCGACAAGACACCCCGCGACGAGTCGGGCGAGCCGCAGTCGGTGTCCGCGTTCCAGGCGTTCACGATCTCCGCGGCCTCGCGCGTCGGCGTGGGCAACATCGCCGGCGTCGGCACCGCGATCGCGATCGGCGGGCCCGGCGCGATCTTCTGGATGTGGCTCATGGCCTTCATCGGCGGCGCCTCCGCGTTCGTCGAGTCCAGCCTCGGCCAGCTCTTCAAGGTGCGCGATAAGGATGGCTTCCGCGGCGGACCCGCGTACTACATCGAGCGCGGCCTGAAGGCGCGCTGGGCCGGCATCCTCTTCGCGGTGATCCTCATCGTCTGCTTCCCGTTCGCGTTCTCGTCGCTGCAGGCCAACACGATCAGCGCCTCGCTGACGGGCGCGGTCGCGCCGGAGGGCGGCGCGGCATGGATCGCGTGGGTCGCGGGCGCGACGCTGGCCGTGCTCACCGGTCTCGTCGTCTTCGGCGGCGTCCGCCGCATCGCGCACGTCACGCAGGCGGTCGTGCCGCTCATGGCGCTCATCTACCTGCTCGTCGGGCTCGTCATCGTGGCGATGAACATCACCCGGCTGCCCGAGGTGTTCGCCTCGATCTTCACCGAGGCGTTCGGGTTCAACGAGGTCGTCGGCGCGACGCTCGGCACGATCATCCTCACGGGCGTCAAGCGCGGAATGTTCTCGAACGAGGCCGGCCTCGGCTCGGCGCCGAACGCCGGCGCGAGCGCCGCCGTCACCCACCCGGTCAAGCAGGGCCTCGTGCAGACCCTCGGCGTCTACTTCGACACCTTCCTGGTCTGCACGATCACCGCGTTCATCATCCTCGTGTCGAACCCCGACCTCGCGAACGCCGAGCGCGGCATCGGGCTCACGCAGGACGCCATGGTGGCGAACCTCGGGCCGTGGGCGAGCATCCTGCTCACGATCGTCGTGTTCCTGCTCGCGTTCAGTTCGATCCTCGGCAACTACTACTACGGCGAGTCGAACATCGAGTTCATCTCGCCCAAGCCGTGGCTGCTCACGACCTACCGGTCACTCGTCGTCGTCGCCATCTTCGTCGGGTCGGTGGCGGCATCCGACCTCGTCTGGAACACCGCCGACGGCATCATGGGCCTCATGGCGCTCGTGAACCTCATCGCGATCGCCCTGCTGTCCGGCATCGCCTTCCGGCTGCTCCGCGACTACACCGAGCAGCGCCGGCAGGGACGCGATCCCGTGTTCACGCGCGACCGGCTGGCGGACGTCTCGGGCATCGAGTGCTGGGTCGACGAGCGGTCGGTCACGGGCCCGATCGACGTCGCCGTGGCGGAGCACCAGGCCGACAAGCACCGGGACCACCTGCACCGCGAGGACTGAGGCAACCCCACCCCTTCGACACGGATCGCGAGGCTCTCATCATGGCAGGACGCATGGGCACCACTCCCACCAGCGCACGGATCGGACGCATCCTCCGCGCACACGCGGAATCGGAGCGCACCGGCGTCCCGGTCGAGGACGTGCTCGGCGCCGGCGACGAACGCGGGATCTCCCGGCGCGCGCTGCTGCGCACCGGCGCGGGGCTCGGCGCGGGCGCGGCGCTCGCGATGGCCGCGTCGGCGCACGCGGCGCCGGCGGCCAAGCCCCCGTCGCCCCGCGTGGCGATCGTCGGCGCGGGACTCGCGGGCGTCCGCGCCGCGCACTGGCTGTGGCGGGTCAAGGGCATCCGGTCCACGGTGTACGAGGCGAGCACGCGCGCCGGCGGCCGGTGCTGGTCGCTCCGCGGCCACTTCTCGAACGGCTTCGTCGTCGAGCACGGCGGCTCCCTCGTCAACACCGACCACAACGCCATCCGCAACCTCGCCTCCAACCTCGGCCTGAGCCTCGACGTCGTCGCCGGCGGCAGCTACCAGGGCTGGGAGGACAAGTACTGGATCGACGGCACCGACTACGCCTACGACGACGCGAACGACGACTGGGGCGAGGTCTACCAGGCGTTCAAGTCGGCGCTCGCGTCGGCACCGTACTGCCAGACCTACGACGCCAACACCCCTGAGGGCATCGCGCTCGACGCGATGACCGTCGACGAGTGGATCGACCGGGTGATCCCCGGCGGCACGGCCGGCCGCTTCGGCGGGCTCATGCAGTCCAACGTGATGGCCGAGTACGGCCTCGAGCCGCACGAGCAGTCGGCGCTGAACCTCGTCTACCTGCTCGGCTGGAACGGGCAGAACAGCCTCGCGCCCGTCAACGGCGCCGACGAGAAGTACAGCGTGCGCGGCGGCAACGACCAGATCGTCACCCGGATGATCGCCCAGCTCCCCGCGGGCACCCTGCAGTACGACCGCGAACTGGTCGCCGTCACGCGTCTCGCCGACGGCACCGTCCGGCTCAGCTTCCGAAACGGCATCACGACCGCCGACGTGGTCGCCGACCGGGTGATCCTGGCGCTGCCCTTCTCGACGCTCAGGGACTGCGACCTCGACGGGTCCGGCTTCTCGGCCCTGAAGCTCCGCACGATCGACGAGGTCGGCCTCGGCGCGAACGCGAAGCTGCACGTCGAGCTCTCGAGCCGACCCTGGGTCTCGGAGGGCTACGGCGGCGCCGTGTACACGGACAAGGAGGGCTTCCAGTGCGGCTGGGATGACACCGCCGCCCAGCCCCTCCCCGCCGGCATCTTCAACTTCTTCCCGGCCGGCGACCAGGTGAAGGCGTGGGAGGGCGCCGCGTTCGGCCCGGCGCCGGCGTCGCAGGTCGAGGCCTACCTCGCGCAGCTCGAGCCGATCTTCCCCGGCGCGACCGCGGCCTACACCGGGCGCTCGTATCGCGACTTCTGGCTCGCGAACCCCTGGGCGAAGGGCGCCTACACCTGCCAGAAGCCGGGCCAGTACACCGGGCTCTTCGGCGCCGCGGCCGCGCCGGAGGGCAACGTGCACTTCGCCGGAGAGCACACGAGCGTCGAGTACTACGGATTCCTCAACGGCGCCGTCGAGTCGGGCGAGCGGGCGGCGAAGGCGGTCGCGCTCTCCTGAGCACCGGTGGAGCGGATGCCGCGGCACGGCACGGCATCCGCACGGCTCACGGCGCGCCGGGGCAGGTGGACCGGTACGGCTCGTCGCCGAAGTAGTCGATCCATTCCGCACGGGTCAGCTGGCGGGACGCGACCGCGCACGCCGCGTCGCGCATCCCGTCGAGGTCCCGCGCCGCGTACTCGCCGCTCGGCCGCCAGCGACGGAGCATGGCGGGATCTCGGGTCACCGTGAGGATCTCGGCGGTGCCCGTGATCCAGTCCATCGTCGACGTCCACGACGGGAGCGGCTCGAGGATCCGGCGCGTGGGCTGCCCGGTGTCCGGGTCGTACGACCAGATCCCGTCGATCCGGGCGCAGAGCAGTCCCGATTCCGGCCCGGCGATCACGGCGGAGCAGCGCAGGTCCGTGCGCACCCAGTGCACGTCGCCGGACGGGATGCCGACGCGCGCCGCCCGGTCCGAGGACATCACGATCAGTCCACCGACCCCGTCGGCTGCGAGCAGGAGCGAGGTCATGGACGCCTTCCCGGCGACCGGCAGGTCGATGACGCCGGTGCGCGCGAGGGACTCGGCGTCGTAGACGCGGAGCCGGTCGCCCGCGCCGCCGTACAGGCGGCCGTCGACGAGCGCGATCCGCTGCACGCCGACGCCGCCGGCCGGGGCGTCGACCGCGGCGGGAGGCCGGGTGACGAGGCCGGTGGTCAGGTCCATCCGCACCGGTTCACCGGCGCCGCGGAGGAGCAGGAACGCGTCACGGCCGTCGGAGGCGAGCACCGGGCGGTCGACGAGGTCCGCCTCGAGCCTCATCGCGTCGAGCGCGATCCCGTCCGAGCGGAGGGCCACCGCGACCAGGTCGCTCGCGCAGCACGTCCCGGGGTCGGCGGGCAGCCGGCGCCGCGTGTGGATCAACGCGGTCGACCCGTCCTCGCTCACCACGACCTGGCGGTACGGCGCGGCCGATCGGCTCGCGCTGCGAGCCGCCGCGCCGCCGAGGGACGGGAGCTCCACGTCGACGTCGCGTACGACCTCGCCGGTGGTCAGGTCGAGGACCATCGTGGCCGGGTCCGAGCCGTCCTCGCCCGCGTCCGTGGCGGGGTCGACGGTGACCAGTGCGGTGCGGGTCCCCGGAATGACGCCCGCCGCGACGCTCACGGCGTCGGGGAAGCGCACCGTCCGCACCAACCCGCCCGCGCGGCCGAGGGCCCCTTCGAGCGCGATCCTCGCCCGCGGGTCGTCGGGCCAGCGCCGCTGGATCTCGGCGGCCAGCAGCACCGCCGTCTCCCGGTCGGTCTCCGTGCTGGATGCCGCCGTGGTGAGTGCTTCGATGCGCGCCTGCTCGGCTGCGGCCTCGGCGTCCGCGCTGCGGACGACCGCGAGGCCGGAGGCGACGACGGCGATCACCGCGAGGAGCGCCGCCACCGCCAACGCGACGCGCAGCCGTCGGTTGACGCCGCGCTCCCGTTCCGCGCGCGCCTCGAGCTCGCGGATCTCGTCGCGATGAGCGGCTGCGGACGCGGCGAGGAAGTCGGACTCCGTGCCCGTGAGCGCCGGGGCGGCGCGATCCCGCCATTCGAGGGCCGCCTGCAGCCTTGCGCCGCGCATGAGCTCGTCCTCCGGTCGCCCGGCCGCGATCCACGCGGCCGCGGCGGCTTCCGTCCGCCGCAGCATGCGGGCGTCCCCGGCATCCTCGTCGAGCCACGCATCCAGCCGCGGCCAGGCCCGCCCGACGGCCTCGTGGGCGATGATCGCGGAATCCCGGTCGATGGTGACCAGCCGCGACGCGACGAGGGACTCGACGACGGACCGACGCGTGGCACCGTCGGCGAGGGTCTCCAGCGGCACGCGGCGACGGACGGTCGCGCCCTCGGGGGTGCGCTCGACGAGCCGCATCATGAGGGAGCGGCAGACCTCTCGCCCCTCGGTGCCGAGGGCGCCGTAGACCCGCTCGGCCGATCGGGCGATCGCGCCGGCGATCCCGCCGACGGCCTCGTACCCCTCGAGGGTGAGGGTGGCACCGTCCCGCCGGCCCCACGTCGCAGCGAGTGCGTGGGACAGTGCGGGGAGGATCGCGGCGCGCTGCCCCGCATCCCGGAGGATCACCTCGACCAGCCCGGTCTCGAGCGAGAGGCCCGCGGCCTCGGCGGGCCCCGTGCAGGCGAGCCGGAGCCCCTCCTCGTCCATCGGGGCGAGGGCGTAGACATCCTGCCCGAGCGCCGTGCCGATCACCGGCACCGCGCTGGCCCGGTCGAGGAAGTCCGAACGGAGGGTGAGGACCATGCCGCCCCCGGCATCGAGCCACGAGCGGATGAGCGCCCCGAGCCCGCGAAGCTCCTCGTCGGGCAGCTCGAGCAGCTCCTCCGCCTGGTCCACGGCGAGCGTGGCGGGCGCACCCGTGACCGTCTCGCGGAGCTCGACGAGACCGGCCTCGTCGGGCGTGATCACGACCACGCGACGCCCGAGCTCGCGCAGGCGCGGCACGACGCCGGCGCGCAGCACCGAGGACTTGCCGGACCCGCTCGGTCCGACGATCGTCACGATCGCCCGGGGGCGCACGCGCGCGAGGATCGCCCCGATGTCGCCGTCCCGGCCGAAGAACACCGCAGCGTCGTCGACGTCGTATGCGGCGAGACCGCGGTACGGGCACGCCTCGTCCGCGCCGGCGAGCCGGTCGGACTCGGGTGCCCCGTCCGGCTCCAGCGCCGGGTCGTGCCGGAGGATGTCGACCTCGAGGCCCCGCAGCTCGTCTCCGAGGTCGAGTCCCAGCTCCTCGACGATCCGGACGCGCGCGGACCGGAGGACCCCGATCGCCTCGGCCTGACGGCCGGCCCGGTAGTTGGCGAGCGCGAGCACCGCCCAGCGGTGTTCGCGCAACGGCGCCTCGCGCACCATCCGCTCGGCGTCGGGGATCACCGCCGCGTCCTCGCCGAGGCGGAGTCGCGCGTCGAGCAGTTCCTCCTGCGCGTCCGCGTGGATCTCGGCGAGGCGCATCGCCTCGGCACGCGCAGGCGGCCAGTCCGGCACATCGGGGTAGGGATCGCCGCGCCACAGGTCGAGCGCGCGTCGGTACGCCGCGGCCGCGCGATCGTGCGCGCCCTCGAGTCCGTGGCGCCGTGCTCGCGAGACCTCCCGCTCGAACCGCACGGCGTCGACCGCGCCGTCCGGGACGCCCAGCCGGTAGCCGCCGCCGACCGTGAGCACGGCGTCCCGGCCGAGTCGCGAGCGGATCCTCGCGATCGCGTTCTGGACCTGCTGCGTCCACGTCTTCGGGAGCCGCTCGCCCCAGCACGCGTCGGCCAGTTCGTCCGGCGACACCGGCCGCGCGCGCCGGACGACCAGGGCGGACAGGATGATCCGCTCCCTCGGGCTGAGCGCCGGCCCACCGGTGTCGAGGGGACCGAGCACGCACACGGTCATGGTGGCAGTGTGGGACGGGGCGACGGGCGCGTCAACAGGCCCGGGTCACCGCTCGAGGACGGTGATGCCCACCATCGCCGGTGGGTTGGGCCCGGGCCGCATCTCGAGCGCGACGACGAAATCGTCGCCGACGAAGCCCCAGTGCTCACCCTCCTCGCCGCTGCGCAGCGGACCGTTCGAGACCTGCGGAACCATCTCGGCGATCCGATCGGCCAGCTGATCGGCCTGCTCGGGTTCGTCGGTCTCGAAGATCATGTCCCAGAGTCCGGGTGCCACCATCGATACCACCAGCTCACCGTCCGGGAGGGGGAACTGCGCGGGGAAGTCCTCGGCGACGCCGTCGATCTCCTGGAGGTTCTCCCCCTCCTCCCCGTAGGCCTCCCAGATCGGGTCATCCCACGAGGCCTCGGCGGCGGGCTCCGAACTCGTCTCGGCAGTCGCCTCGGATTCGTTCGCGGAGACGCTCCCGCCCTGACCCGGCGTCGCGCACCCGGTGAGCAGCAGGAGCGCGGCGGCGGCGACTCCGGCGATGCGCGGGCCCGCGGCCCCGCGACCTGTGCGTGCTGTGAACATCGTGCTCTCCACCTCTCGATATCGTCCGCCGGCGCCGAGGGATCGTCGCCCCCGGCCCGGGAGACCGCGGTGCGCTCCCCCATCCGGTGATCCGAGGTTGGGACGGACCGCTATCCGTTCGCTATCCGTCCGGTCGCGACGATATCCGTCCCGCGGCGCGGCGGCGACCGGTCAGGGGTCCGATCGACGTCGATCGCGTCCGACGGCCGGCGGCGCAGCCTCGTCGGCGCCGTGGGGGCCGATCGACAGGTACGCGGCGGACGCGGCGACCCGGCGGTGGGTGTCGAGGTCCGCCGGCAGCTCGAGCTTCTGGAAGATCGCGTTCATGTGCTTCTCGACCGCCGACAGCGAGACGTGGAGCTCGCGCGCCACCGCGCGGTTGCTCCGCCCCCCGGCGACGAGCGCGAGCACGGCTGCCTCGCGCTCGGTGAGACGCGACAGGCGCGTCCGGATGTCATCGGAACCGTCCTGCGGCAGGTGCGCCGGACGCACCCCGGGCGCGCGGGAGGCCGCAGCGACGTCCGCACCGCTCCCGCTGCGATCGCCGGGCAGCGCCCGCGTCGCGGCATCGAGCCGTGCGGCGATGGCGCGCAGTTCGCGCCGGAGCGTCCGGGCGTCCGCCGCCGCCTCCGCGCCCGTCTCGGCCGCCCGACTCCCGGCGATCAGCCCGGCCGGCACGAGCGGCGACGAGACGAGGAAGAGCGCGGTCGCGAGGCCCGCCGCCGAGTCCGCGACGGCGGCGCCGATCGCGACGGCCAGTGCGAGGGCGGCGAGCGCGGCGATCGGCCACGCCAGCCGGCGGCGGAGCGCAGGTCCACCCCTGGCCATCCGCACGAGGCCCACGAGCACGGCCGCCGCGGGGAGCAGGAAGACGATGCCGCTCGCCTCCGCGATCCACCCGGGCAGGAGCGAGACGATCGGTCCCACCACGACCTCGCCGTCGAGCACCGCCGGGGTCGGGCCGGAGAGCGTCCCGAGCACCGGTACGGCGAGGGCGGCGGCGAGCGGAAGGTACGACCACCTCGGGGCGGGGCCTGCGGGATAGCCGGCCGCGAGCGGGACGAACATGCCGAATCCGGCGACGAACAGCGCCTGCGACACCGCATGCCAGAGCGCGGTCGGCGGCATCCCGGCGAGGGCGACGGCCGACGCGGCGAAGGCGACGAGGTGGAGCACGCCGATGAGCGCGACCGCCGTGCAGGTGAACGCCGCCCCGCCCCAGATCGGCCCCAGCAGTCCGGCAAGGACGAACACCGCCGGGATCAGGAGGGTCGGTCCCGCATCCGCCATGGGGAGCGGCACCACCACGAGGACGACGGCCAGTCCGATCGCGGCGATCGTGCCCAGCGCGACGGCCCCGAGGGTCGGCGAGATCCGCGTCATGCCCCGAAGTATGCCACCGGCAGGGCGCGCCGGATCATGCGGCCGACCACAGGCCGGCGTGCGGTCCGCCGCATGGCGCAGGAGCGACGACCGCGATTGGCTGGCAACGCCCAGCGGCACGGCGCCGCGACCGAACCATAGGGAGGAACTCCATGTCCGCATCGCTCGACGCCCACGACCCCGCTGGGACGCAGCCCGAACCGTCGATCGCCGACAGGACCGCGGGGAACGCGCGCGCGGTTCGCGTCCGCACGCGGACCGGCCAGGCGATCCTCATCGCACTGTTCGCCCTGTCCGCCGTCTTCGCGGTCTCGACGCTGTTCCCGGGCGACGACGCGTTCCCCGCCGCAGCGAGCGTGCTCATCGCCTCGTTCGGCACCCTGGGCGCCGCGGTCGGCATCGCCGCGGTCGTCGGCGGCATCGGCTCGCGCATCGTTCGGACGGGTCTCTGGGCGCTGCCCCTGTTCTTCGTCTGGCACGTCGCCGCCCTCGGAACCTGGCTGCCGGATGCCGCATTCGCCGTCATCGCGGGAGTCGGCGTGGCACTCGTCGGCGGACCGGGGCGCGCGCGACCATGAGGCACGGCGTTGGCGGGTGCCCCCGACGCACCCGCCACCGTCGCCGTCGCCGTCGCCGTCGCCGTCGCCGTCGCCGTCGACCGGATGAACGTTGCGCGGCGACATGGTGAATCCGCGACTCGGCGTCGGGATACGCGCTATCATCCCGGCGCAGTCCGGCGCAACCGGACCATGGCCCCTCCCGTCGCGGCCGCCCCCGTCGCTACGCTGACCGGATGACGACCGACACCGGCAAGGCCGCGGCGAACGCGGCACAGGACTCCCGCGTCTTCCGAGTACTCGCCCGCATCGGCTACGTGGTCCTCGGCGTGGTGCACATCGTGATCGGCGCGATCGCGATCGGCGTGGCGACCGGCGCGGGCGGCGAGGCCGACCAGAGCGGGGCGATGCAGCAGCTCGCGAGCCTGCCCTTCGGCGTCGTGCTGCTCTGGATCATCGCGATCGGGCTGTTCGCGCTGGCGCTGTGGCAGGTCACCGAGGCCATCGTCGAACGCGATCCCGACACGAAGAAGAAGTGGGGCCGGCGCGTGAAGTACGTCGGCACGGCGGTCGCCTACGTCTCGATCGGATTCACGTCGCTCGTCTTCGCGCTCGGCGGCCGGTCCGATTCCGAGCAGTCCTCGCAGTCGATGACCGCCCAGCTGCTCGCGACGCCCGGCGGCGTGTTCGTCCTGGTCCTCATCGGGCTCGTCATCCTCGGCGTCGGCGTCGCCTTCGTCTACCGCGGCGCCACGCAGCGCTTCGCCAAGCACCTCTCGCTTCCGGCGGGCGTCGCACGCAAGGGCATCCTCACGCTGGGCACGGTCGGCTACATCGCCAAGGGCATCGCGGTCGGCGTGGTCGGCGTGCTGTTCCTCGTCGGCTCGATCACGCACGACGCCGAGAAGACCGGGGGCCTCGACGATGCGCTCAAGAGCCTTGCCGAGCTGCCCTTCGGCGAGGTCATCCTCTGGCTCGTCGGAGCCGGGCTGGTCATCTACGGCATCTACTGCTTCGGCCGCGCGCGGTACACGCGCATGTGACCGATCTCCCGACGACACGGGACGGGCCTCCGCGGGATCATCCCGCGGAGGCCCGTCCCGCTTCCGGCGGTCAGCGCCCGAGTGCGGCGCGCACCTCGCCGATCGGCACGCTCACGCGGTCGCCGGACGCGCGGTCCCAGACCTCGACCACCCCGTCGGCGACGCCACGACCCGCGATGACGATCTTCGGCACGCCGATGAGCTCGGCGTCGGCGAACTTCACGCCCGGCGAGAGCTTCGGCCGGTCGTCGAAGAGCACGTCGAGTCCCACCGTGTCGAGGTCGGCGACGATGCGCTCGGCCGCCTCGAAGGCGGCGGCGTCCTTCCCCGTCGCCAGGACGTGCACGTCGAACGGCGCCACCGAGGCCGGCCACACGAGGCCCTTGTCGTCGTTGTTCAGCTCCGCGATGATCGCGAGGATCCGGGTCACGCCGATGCCGTAGGAGCCCATCGTGACGGTCGCGAGCTTGCCGTTCTCGTCGAGCACCTTCAGGCCGAGAGCCTCGGCGTACTTGCGCCCGAGCTGGAACACGTGTCCGATCTCCATGCCCCGGGCGATCTCGACGGGACCGGAGCCGTCGGGCGCGGGGTCGCCGTCGCGCACGTTCGCGACCTCGATCGTGCCGTCCGCGACGAAGTCGCGCCCGGCGACCAGGCCGAAGACGTGCTTCTCGTCGACGTTGGCGCCGGTGATCCATTCGGTGCCGTCGACGACGCGCGGGTCGACGAGGTACCGGATGCCGGTGCTGGACTCCTCGCCGAGGACCGCTCCGTCGGCCGACCACGGCCCGATGTAGCCCTTCACGAGGCCGGGGTTGGCCGCGAAGTCCTCCTCGGTCGCGGGCTCGACCTCCGCCGGGGCGAAGGCGACCTCGACGCGCTTCGCGTCCACCTCCCGGTCGCCGGGCACGCCCACGACGACGAGCTCGCGCGAGCGGTCGGGATGGGTCAGCGCGAGCACGACGTTCTTCAGCGTGTCGGCCGCCGTCCAGTCGCGGCCGTCGGGCCGCGGGTACTCGAGGTTCGCGAGGTCGACGAGTGTCGCGATCGTGGGCGTGTTCGGCGAGTCGAGCACCTCCGCGGCCGGAAGCCCGTCGAAGGGGATCGGCTCGGGAGCCACGGTCGTGAAGGCCTCGACGTTCGCCGCGTAGCCGCCGGCGGAGCGCACGAAGGTGTCCTCGCCGACGGGGGTCGGGTGCAGGAACTCCTCGCTCTTCGAGCCGCCCATCGCCCCGGCGTCCGCCTTCACGATCACGTACTCGAGGCCGAGGCGCGTGAAGATCCGCTCGTACGCATCGCGCTGCGCCTGGTAGCTCGCGTCGAGGCCGGCATCGGAGACGTCGAACGAGTACGCGTCCTTCATCGTGAACTCGCGACCGCGGAGCAGGCCCGCACGCGGGCGCGCCTCGTCGCGGTACTTGTCCTGGATCTGGTAGATCGTGAGCGGCAGTTCCTTGTACGAGGAGTAGAGGTCCTTCACGAGGAGCGTGAAGACCTCCTCGTGCGTGGGCGCGAGCAGGTAGTCGGCGTCCTTGCGGTCCTTCAGGCGGAACAGCGCGTCGCCGTACTCGGTCCAGCGGCCGGTCTGCTCGTACGGCTCGCGCGGCAGCAGCGCCGGGAAGTGCACCTCGTGGGCGCCGGCGGCCTCCATCTCCTCGCGGATGACGCGCTCGATCTTCGCCCGGACCCGGAGGCCGAGCGGGAGCCACGCGAACACGCCCGGCGCCTGGCGCCGGATGTAGCCGGCGCGCACGAGCAGCTTGTGGCTCGTGACCTCGGCGTCGGCGGGGTCTTCGCGGAGCGTGCGGAGGAAGAAGTTCGTCAGGCGTGTGGGCACCCGACGATTCTATGCAGCGCGGGTGGCGCGCCTCGAAGCCGCTGCTCGCCCGGGCTGCTCAGTCGCCGTCGGCGTCGCGCTCGTCGCCCATCGCGAACGACTCGAGGTCCTCTTCTGCGGCGTCCGCCGCGTCAGCGGTCGCCTCCGACCCGTCGACCCGGTCGGTGCCCTCATGCAGGGTCCCGGTACCGTCCGGGTAGCCCGCTTCGTCCGGGTACTCGTATCCGTCGCCGCTCATCGTCGCCCCTCCCCGCCCCGCCCTCGGGGCGCGCCCGACACGCTACTCCGCGATCGCGGTGCCCGGCAGGGGGAGTCGTGGTCCGATCAGGACGTGATGACCTCGGGCGAGCCGACCGGTGCGTCCGCGCCCATCTCGCCGGCGATGCGGTTCGCCTCAGCGATCAGCGTCTCGACGATCTCGGCCTCGGGCACCGTCTTGATCACCTCGCCCTTGACGAAGATCTGGCCCTTGCCATTGCCGGAGGCGACGCCGAGGTCGGCTTCGCGGGCCTCGCCGGGGCCGTTGACGACGCAGCCCATGACGGCGACGCGGAGCGGCACGCTCATGCCCTCGAGGCCGTCGGTGACGTCGTTCGCGAGCTTGTAGACATCCACCTGGGCGCGCCCGCACGACGGGCACGAGACGATCTCGAGCTTGCGCTCGCGCAGATTGAGCGACTGCAGGATCTGGAGGCCCACCTTGACCTCCTCGACGGGCGGGGCCGACAGCGAGACGCGGATGGTGTCGCCGATGCCCTCGCCGAGCAGGATCCCGAACGCGGTGGCCGACTTGATGGTGCCCTGGAACGCGGGACCGGCCTCGGTCACGCCGAGGTGCAGCGGCCAGTCGCCGCGCTCGGCGAGCATCCGGTACGCCTTGACCATCACGATCGGGTCGTTGTGCTTGACCGAGATCTTGAAGTCGTGGAAGTCGTGCTCCTCGAACAGGCTCGCCTCCCAGACGGCCGACTCGACGAGAGCCTCGGGCGTCGCCTTGCCGTACTTCTGCAGCAGGCGCGGGTCGAGCGAGCCGGCGTTCACGCCGATGCGGATGGAGACATCCGCCGCCTTCGCCCGGCGCGCGATCTCGGCGACCTGGTCGTCGAACTTGCGGATGTTGCCGGGGTTCACTCGCACCGCGGCGCACCCCGCGTCGATCGCGGCATAGACGTAGTTCGGCTGGAAGTGGATGTCGGCGATCACCGGGATCTGGCTCTTCTTCGCGATGATCGGCAGCGCCTCGGCGTCGTCGCGGCTCGGCACCGCGACGCGCACGATGTCGCACCCGGACGCGGTGAGCTCGGCGATCTGCTGGAGCGTCGCGTTGATGTTCGGGGTGGGCGTGGTCGTCATCGACTGCACGCTCACCGGAGCGTCGCCGCCCACGAGCACCTTGCCCACCTTGATCTGCCGGGACTTGCGTCGGGGCGCGAGGACTTCGGGGACCTTGGGCATTCCGATATTCACTGCAGGCACGCCTTCGAGTCTACGGCGGGGCGGACGGGCGCGGCCTCCATCGAACGGATGGCTCCGCGCGGGCCGGGTGCTCAGGCGCGATCCTCGCCGTGAGGTCCGGCGGGGGCGCCCGTGGGGTCGTCGTGCGCCCGCCGGATGCGACGGCCGAGCTCGAGGTTGCGGCGGTGCCGCTCGGCGGCCTTCTCGAGGTTGCGCGTGCCGCGCGGCGGCATCCTGAGCCGTCCCTCGGCTTCGATTCCCGCCAAGAGCTGTCGCGTGCGCTCGAGCTCGGCGTTGAATTCGGCACCGAGCAGCAGTGCGGCGTTCGTGATCCAGAGCCAGAGCAGGAACACCACGATGCCCGCGAGCGAGCCGTACGTGCGGTCGTAGCTCGAGAAGTTCGCGACGTACAGCGCGAACGCGCCGGACGCGATCAGCATGAGCACGATGGCGATGAGCGCGCCCATGCTGATCCAGCGGAACTTCGGCTGCCGGGCGTTGGGGGTCGCGTAGTACAGCAGCGCGACCACCATGACGACGACCGCCGCAAGGAGGGGCCACTTCGCGACGTCCCACAGGGCACGCAGCGTCTCGCCCACGCCGAGCGCCTCGCCGACGGCATCCGCGACCGGACCCGAGACGACGAGGATCACCGCGACGATCGTGACGAGCAGGATGGCGCCGACCGTGATGAGGATCTGGAACGGGCGGAGCTTCCAGAACGGCCTGCCCTCCTCGATCTCGAGGATCCGGTTCATGGCCCGCGTGAAGGCGGCGATGTAGCCCGACGCCGACCACAACGCGATGACGAGGCCGGTGAGGAAGCCGATGGTCGCCGCTCGTGACCCCGCGAAGGCTCGCAGCGGTTCCTCGACCACCTCGAGCACCGGACCGGGCGCGACCTGTTCGGCGAGGCCGAGGATCTCGCGGATCGCGCCGCCCTGCCCGACCAGCGCGAGCAGCGACGTGACCGCGAGCAGCCCCGGGAACACCGACAGCGTGCCCCAGAAGGTCAGCGCCGCCGCGGTGTCGAGGCACTCGTCGTCGATGAACTCGCGGAACACCCGGCGGCCGAGGTACTTCCACGCCCGACGCGTGATCTGGAACGGCGAGGAGGGCTTGCGCGGATCACGGGGGTCCGCGACCGGCACGCCCGCGCCCACTCCCGCCACCTGCATGCCGTCCTCCCATTCACTCGACCTCCATCCCATCCTGCGGGGGAACCGACCGCGACGGGAGGGGGTGGCGCGGCGACGTCGCACCACTCTCCGGTGATCGCCCCGGTTCGTGGTGGCGGCGTGCCGCAGCGGTTCGCGGACCGGCGCTACGGGCAACCTCCCGCGACCCACTCGGGCGCGTCGATCGCGACGACCACGGCATCGCCGACCCGGCTCCCTTCCGGGAGGTAGGTGTGCGGATCGACCAGCTCGACGCCGAACGTCTCATCGACCATCCCGCCGGCGTCTTCGGAGTACCGGGAGACCACGACCGTGTCGACGCCGTGGCCTCCGCAGGTCCAGTTCGCAGGATCGAGCTCCGACTCGACCTCGGCGATCGACTGGCCCACCCGGAACCCCGACGGGGTGGTCAGGAGCAGATCGCCCGAGGTGGGCGACGTGAACTCGATCCGGAATCGCGGCGAGGCAAGGGTTCTCGGCTCGTGGTTCCAGTACGCCACGGTGACCTCGACGTCGTCCCAGGAGTACCTGGTCGCCGGCGGCCAGTGCAGCGTGCTCTCGACGTCGACCGCGTTGGGTTCGGCGTCGAACAGGGTCGTCAAGGTGGCGATCACCGGCTCCGGGTCCTCGAGGTACGAGAACTCCTCGATCACGGATCCACCCTCCGCGACGAGGCGCAGCGTCTCGGCCGCGGCGACCACCGAGGTCACCGCCGTCAGCGGATCGACCGCGTCCTGCGACGGCGAGGACGCCGACGCCGGGGTCGCAGGGATCGGGGCGACCGGGTCGGCCGGCGCTGGTGCGGGCGGGGCAGCACCGCACGCGACGAGGCCCGCGGCCAGCGGCAGCAGCGCGAGGAGGGCGATCGCGGCGGGCGCGAGACCTCGAGTTCGGATCATCGGCGTTCCTCCTCGTAGGGCGGTGGGACCGTCGCGTCCAGCATGGCAGCGGACCCGCACCGCGTCGAGGACGCGCACGTCATGACACGGTCACGGATCGATCGTGGCGTCCCCACGCCTCACGACGGCCTCGCTAGCAATCCTCCCAGGCCGGGATCGGGGCCCCGACCGATGCGATGAGCGCCTGGTCGTCCGTCGGCCAGAAGTCGACCACGACCGGGACGACGTCGTCGCTCCCGTCCGCGTCGACGCGGGTCACCTCGATGAAGTCCAGGTACGGACCCGAGCACCTCGACGGATTCGTCCGGAGCCCGGGGGCCGCGAGGAGTTCGTCCCACGGATCGCCCGGATGCCGGCCGTTCGCCGTCACGAGTTCGACTCCGAGGGCGCTCGGGCCCGTGAAGCGGATCGAGAATCGTGGACGGAAGATCGAGTGCTCGATCTCCTCCCACCTGTCCACGTGCCGGTGCTCCCAGAGCACGAGACCCTCCCACCGGTGGGCCGTGGTCGGCGGGAAGTGACTGTTGGCGGCCCATTCCTCGAGGACCGGTTCGGCGTCGAACGCTTCCGCGAGTGCGAGCACCACCTCGTCCGGATCGCCGAGGTAGTCGTACTCTCGACTCGCGCCCCGATCGTCGCGCAGTTCGAGCGTCTCCGGACGCACCACGATCGATACGAGCGCGCCGGGTGCGCCATCGGGGTCGGCGTCGGCCTCCGCGTTCGTCGGCGTCGGCTCCGAGACGGTCGACGGGGCCGGAGATGAGGACGGGACCGATGCGCTTCCTGCCGGCGAGCAGCCGGTGAGCGCGACGACGACGAGGATCGAGGGGACGAGTGATCGCGAGCGCGAGGTGAGGATGCGGGGCAACGGGACTCCTGGTGGAAGGGCGACGGGGTTCGGGGACTCCAGCATGGCAGGAGCGAGATGGTTCCGTGATCAACGAATCCCCCATCGTCGGTCCCTCCTGCGCGATGCTGAGGACGACGGTTCCCCACCGCCCTACGAACAGGAGTCCCGTTGACCCGACACCTTCGCCGCACCGCGCTGCCAGTCCTGATCCTCGCCGCCGGACTCGGCATCGCGCTGTCCGGGTGCGCGACGGACGCCGAGCCGGAGCCGCAGCCCTCCGTCGAGCCGGCGGCCGCGCCTGCGGCTCCGACGTCGAGCGCGGATCCGCTCGAGTCCGTCGCCGCCGTGGTCATCCGCCCGCAGGGCCTCGATCTCGTCGACGGCGGCGGAACGGCCGTGACCACGCTCTCGTTCGACGACGAGACCGCCGAGATCGTCGAGACCCTCTCGTCCGTGTTCGGCAGCGACGCCCGGGTCGAAGAGGACCCCGGAGTGTGCTGCGAGGCCGGCCGGGTGACCACCTACACGTGGGACGGCTTCCGCGTCATCGACGACCACATGGGCCAATTCTCCGACGACGCGGAGCGCACCTGGCTCGACGACGACGGGCCGGACGTCCACGACATGAACGTCCGCGTCACCGTCGCCTCGGCGGCCGTCGGCGAGGTCGCGGTGATCGCGGGTGACGGGTTCGCGATCGGCGACGACCTCGACGCGCTCGAGGGGCGAGTGGACCACCCGGGGGGTCCGGACTGGGTGCAGATCCCCCTCGAGACGGGTCCGGAGCTCGGTCCGGAGGAGATCGCCGGCACACCGAACGCCTACTCGGTCATCGTGCAGGTGGCCGGCCCGGGCGCCGAGCCCCACCTCGTCGCGCCGGTCAACCTCGGCGCGCACACCACCTGATCGCGCGGATGCGGGGGTGCGCCGGCGGCGCACCCCCGCATCACGTCTCGGTCACGAGGTCGGCGGTCAGCCCTCCGCGGCGCCCTCCCCCGTGATCTGCGCGACGAGCTCGGCGACGAACCGCTCGGGCTCCTCGAGGTGCGGGGAGTGGCCGCTCGCCTCGAACACGGCCTCGCGGTAGTCGCCGCCGCGCTCGGCGTAGCGATCGAGCACCGCGCGGGTCTGCGCGATCATCGGCTGCGCCGGCGCGGTCTCCACGCCGGGCCAGCCGGGGATCACGCCCATCGCGCCGAGGTTGTTCAGGTCGAACAGCGACGCGTCCGAGACGATCACGTCGTTCGCGCCGCGCACCCAGAGGATGCGGGGCTTGTCGTCGAGGTCGACGATGCCGCTCGCGTCGAAGTGCGTCGGCGCCATCGTGTTGAGCACGCCGCGCGTTCCCGGGGCGAACCCCGGCCAGTGCTCGGTCGTGGTCGCGTCGCCCGGGTAGTGGTCCTCGCCGATCGCCGTGGTGAGCATCGACTCCACCCACAGGTCGTCGTGCTCCGAGGCGAAGCCGGGCGTCACGTAGGTACCGAGGTACACCGACCGGGGCGAGGCGGGGGCGTCGGCGCTGCGGTCGCCGCCCTGGAGCCGGGCGATGAAGTCGGGGTTCGCTCCCCCGCCGCCGGCGCCCGCCGCATCCGGGTTGAGCAGGCGGCCCGCGGCATCCGTCGCCCCGAAGCCGTACGGCGACACGGGGTTCACGAGCGTGACGGATGCCACGGGCAGCTCGTGCTCGATGAGCGCCTGCATCACGACCCCGCCGCCCATGCTCCAGCCGACGAGGTGCACCTCGTCGAGCCCGAGCGCCTCGACGACGGCCGCGATGTCCTCGGCGTAGTCGCCGAGCCCGCGCGTCGCGTCGACCGGACGCGCCTCGCTGCCGCCGAAGCCGCGCAGGTCGACGGCGAGCGCGCGCACGTCGGCCGGGAGCGACCGCATCGTCGGCTGCCAGAACAGCGACGACGACACGTTGCCGTGCACGAACAGCACGGTCGTGCGGGGTGCGTCGGCGTCCGCGGCGGGACGCTCGAGCACCTGCGCGGTGTAGCGCGGCGTCGCGAGCTCGTGCACGACGATGCCGGGGAGGATGTGGTCCATGTGGCGCTCCTTCGGGCCTTGCGGGTGGATCGGGCGATGCGGGTGGAACGGGTCGGATGCGGCGAGCGCGGCGGCTAGGAGGCCATCGCGGCGACGCCCGAGGTGTCGAGCGCGGGCTCGGTCTTGGCGACGACCTCCTCGACCGTGACCCCGGGCGCGAGCTCGACGAGCTTCAGCCCGTCGGGCGTCACGTCGATGACGGCGAGGTCGGTGATGATCCGGTCGACGACGCCCTTGCCGGTCAGGGGCAGCGAGCAGGAGTCGACGATCTTCGCCGAGCCGTCCTTGGCGACGTGCTCCATGAGCACGATCCGCTTGCGGGCGCCGTGCACGAGGTCCATCGCGCCGCCGGGGCCCTTGACCATCTTCCCCGGGATCATCCAGTTGGCGAGGTCCCCGTCCGCCGACACCTGCATGGCGCCGAGGATGGCCGCGTCGACCTTGCCGCCGCGGATCATGCCGAAGCTCGTGGCCGAGTCGAAGTACGCGGCCCCGGGCAGGACCGTGACCGTCTCCTTGCCGGCGTTGATGAGGTCGGGGTCGACCTGGTCCTCGGTCGGGTACGGCCCGACGCCGAGGATGCCGTTCTCGGACTGCAGCACGACGGTGACGCCGTCGGGCACGTAGTTCGGGACGAGGGTCGGCAGGCCGATGCCGAGGTTCACGTAGGACCCGTCGGCGAGCTCCTTCGCCGCGCGGGCGGCCATCTCGAGCCTGGTGAGCGCCATCTCAGTTCCCCTCTCGCACGGTGCGGCGTTCGATCCGCTTCTCGACGTCGGTGCCGACCTCGACGACGCGGTCGACGAAGATGCCGGGCAGGTGCACGGCGTCGGCGTCGATCTCTCCGGGCTCGACGAGCTCCTCGACCTCGGCGATGCAGATGCGGCCGGCCATCGCGCACAGCGGCGAGAAGTTGCGGGCCGACTTGTCGAAGACGAGGTTGCCGTGACGGTCGCCCTTCAGAGCGTGCACGAGTGCGAAGTCGGTGGTGATGGCCTCCTCGAGCACGAAGTCGTGCTCCTCGCCGCGCATGGTGAACGTCTGCACGGGCTTGGGCTTCGAGGCGATCGCGATGGAACCGTCGGCGGCGTACTTCTGCGGCAGGCCGCCCTCGGCGACCTGCGTGCCGACGCCGGTCTGCGTGAAGAACCCGGCGATGCCGGCGCCGCCGGCGCGGAGCTTCTCGGCGAGCGTGCCCTGCGGAGTGAGCTCGAGCTCGAGCTCGCCCGAGAGGTACTGCCGCTCGAACTCCTTGTTCTCGCCGACGTACGACGAGGTCATCTTGCGGATCAGGCCGGCGCCGAGGAGGACCCCGAGGCCCCAGTCGTCGACGCCGCAGTTGTTCGAGACGACCGACAGGTCGCCGACGCGGCGCTCCAGGAGGGCCTGGATCAGCACCATGGGGATGCCGCAGAGCCCGAACCCGCCGACGGCGAGCGACGCGCCGTCCGGGATGTCGGCGACCGCGTCCGCAGCCGATCCGACGGTCTTGTCCAGTGTCATCGTGTGACCTCCTCGTCAACGCGTCCCGACGGATGCCGCGGCGTCCGCCTCGGCGAGCCGAGGCGCCACGATCGCGGCGACCTGCGCCGCGCCCGTATCCGTCATGACGATGGTGTAGTGGTTGAGCCCCGCGACGTCGGTGACGCGGAGCGCCGGCATCCGTTCTGCGGTCGCCGCCACCCGATCGGCAGGGTACAGCGCCTCGGGCTGGTCGAGCAGCCCGCGCCCGGCGCGGATGAAGTCGACGGGCGCCGGAAGGGCCTCGAGCTCCGTCGCGTAGCCGTCGCCGCCGTCGAGCTCGAGCACGTTCTGCGCCACCGCGTCGGCGACCGACGAGCTGCGCAGCTCGGGCGCGCTCCCGACGAGGTCGTAGGCGACGTAGTCCGCGATGCGATCGTCCCACGCGGGCCCGATCGCGGGATGGGACTTCCAGAAGTCGTCGTAGGCGGCCTGGTCGGGGAACCGCATGGCCAGTCGGGCGATCGCCGGACCGAGGACGGCCGCGGCCACCTCGTCGGGCGCGAGGCCCTCCGGATGCGGGATGGGCAGTCCGCCGTCGACGAGCACGACGCCCGCGACCCGGTCCGGATGCGCCGCCGCGAACCGCACGGTCACGAAGGCGCCCATCGAGTGCCCGACCACGAGCGCGCGGTCGATCCCCAGCGCGTCGAGCACGCGGGCCTGGTCGTCGGCGTGGTCGCGCAGCGACCACGGGCCGGGCAGGTCGGCCGAGCGTCCCCGGCCGCGCAGGTCGGGAGCCACGATCCGGCGCGCGGGCAGCGCGTCGGCGACGTGGTGCCATGCACGGTGGCTCGCGGTGATGCCGTGGATGGCGAGCACGGGCGTGCCGCCGGCGTCGGCGTGCCACTGGCCGCCGGCGAGATCGCCGCCGCGCACGGGCGCGGTGAACGGGGCCGGACCGGTCATCGCGCGCTCCATCCGCCGTCCATCGTGTAGCTCGCGCCCGTCACCATCCGGGCGTCGTCGCCCGCGAGCCACCGGACGAGGCTCGCGACCTCGGCCGGTTCGGTGAGGCGCTTGATCGCCGACTCGGTCAGCATGACCTTCTCGACGACCTGGTCCTCGGGGATCCCGTGGACCCTGGCCTGGTCGGCGACCTGCTTCTCGACGAGCGGGGTCCGCACGTAGCCCGGGTTCACGCAGTTGGACGTGACCCCGTGCGGGCCGCCCTCGAGCGCCGTGACCTTCGAGAGCCCCTCGAGGCCGTGCTTGGCCGCGACGTAGGCCGACTTGTACGGCGAGGCGCGGAGCCCGTGCACGCTGGAGATGTTGATGACGCGACCGAACCCGCGCTCGTACATCCCGGGCAGGGCGGCACGGATCAGCAGGAACGGCGCCTCGAGCATGATCCGCAGCAGCAGCGAGAACCGTTCGGGCTCGAAGTCCTGGATGGGGCGCACGTGCTGGAGCCCGGCGTTGTTGACGAGGATGTCGGCCTCGAGGCTGAGGTCCGCGAGCGCCGCGGTGTCGCCGAGGTCGACCCGCCAGGCCTCCCCGCCGACGCGCTCCGCGGCCGCCTCGGCGGCCTCTCCGTTGAGGTCGGCGATCGTCACGTGCGCGCCGGCCTCCGCGAGCGCCTCCGCGCAGGCGAGTCCGATCCCGCTCGCGCCGCCCGTCACGATCGCGCGGCGTCCGGCCAGTCCCGTCATTGGTCCTCCTGTTCGCTGTCGCGGTCGCCCCGTCCGAGGGCGCCGCCGATGAACCGCATCATCTCGTCGAGCACGTGCTCGGGGACCGCGTCGGTGCCCGACGCGGTCGGATCGGCGTCGTCGCCGGGCCCGCCGTCGGCGCCGTTGCCCCAGAGCACCCAGCGCATGCCGATCATCTCGCCGATGCCCATGAGCGCCCAGGCGGCCACGGTGGGGTCGATGTCGCCGATCTCGCCGTCGAGCTGCGCCTCGCGCAGGCCGTCGATGTACCCCTCGACGATGCGCGTGTAGTGCAGCCGCAGGGCGCCCGGCGAGACGAACTCGGCCTCGCGCACGACCCGGTAGAGCGCCGGGTGCTCCGCGGTGAACCGGAAGAACGCCGCGAAGCCCTCGCGCTCGGCCTCGAGCCGGGTGCGCGCGCCGCGCGCCCCCTCGCTCATCGCATGCCGCACGCGCTGGTTGAGGTCTTCGACCAGCTCGTCGAACACGTCGAGCTTGGAGTCGAAGTAGAGGTAGAACGTGCCCTGGCCGACGCCCGCCCGCTCCGTGATGCGCGAGATCGACGCCTCCGTGTAGCCGTGGTCGGCGAAGACGTGCTCGGCCGCCTCGAGGATCCGCCGGCGGGTCTTCTCGCCGCGGGCGGTGCGGGGCGCGGCGCTCATGCGCGTGCTCCGTCCCGTGCCCCGGGCTCGTCCTCGCGCAGCCGTCGCGCGCGCTCGGCGAGGACCCGGCGAAGGGTCTTCGCGGCCGAGGTGCGCGGGATCTCGTCGATGAAGTGCAGGTCGCGCGGCACCTTGTAGCCGGCGAGCGAGCCGCGCGCGAACTCGGCCAGCTCGGCGGCGTCAGTGATCGCCCCCGGCCGCAGCACGACCCACGCCGACCCGACCTCGCCCCAGCGATCGTCGGGGACGCCCACCACCGCGACGTCGGCGACGGCCGGGTGGGTCATGAGCACCGCCTCCACCTCGGCGGGCGAGACGCCCTCGCCGCCGGAGATGTAGACGTCGGTGAGCCGGTCGACGATCGTGAAGTACCCGTCGGCGTCGCGGCGGACCAGGTCGCCGGTGTGCAGCCGGCCGTCGCGCAGTGCGGCGGCCGTGGCCTCCGGGTCGCGGAAGTACCCGGGGAACACGCCGGGGCCCGAGACGAGCAGCTCGCCCTCCGCGGGGCCCGCGAGCAGCTCCCCCGTCGCCGGGTCGGCGACCGCGACGTCGACGTGCGCATAGGGTGCGCCGGCGGACCCGACCCGTTCGCGGGCCTCGCGATCCGGCAGGCACAGGACGTTCGGGGACGCCTCGGTGAGCCCGTAGCCCTGGGTGAGGGCGACCCCCCGCGCGTGCCACGTCCGCAGCAGCGCCGGCGGCATCGGCGCGCCGCCGACGACCGCGTGCCCGAGCCGGGAGAGGTCGGTGTGCGCGAAGTCGGGGTGCTGGGCGAGGAAGAGGTAGTTCGCCGGAACGCCCATCATCGTGGTGATCCCGCGCTCGGCGATGAGCCGGAGCACTCGGCCCGGATCGAAGGTCCGCTCGAGCACGACCGTCGCACCCGACCACCAGGCCAGGAGCGGCTGGATGTTCCAGCCGCCGACGTGGAACTGCGGCATGACCGCGAGGACGACGTCGTGCTCCGCGATCGGGATGGTCTTCGACAGCGACAGGTTCGTCCAGAAGCAGTTGGCGTGCGTGAGCACCGCGCCCTTCGGGCGGGAGGTCGTGCCGGAGGTGAACACGATGAGCAGCGCGTCGTCGTCTCGGACATCGGTCCTGGTCGCGGGCGCCTCGGCGCGCGCGCCGGGATGCGGCACGCGCTGCTCGACGCCGTGGGCGCCGAGCGCCGCGACCGGGAGGCGTGCGGCGAGCCGGCCCAGGGTCGCGCGGGCCAGCGTCTGGAACTCGTCCTCGACGAGCAGGAGCACGGGGTCGGCGATCTCGAGCTGCTCCGCGAGCTCGCGCGGCGAGAGTCGCCACGACAGCGGCACGAGCACGAGTCCGGCCTTGGCGCACGCGAAGAACAGGACGACCTGGTCGGCGCTGTTGCCCGTGATCGTCGCGACCCGGTCGCCGACGGCGTACCCCGCGTCGCGCAGGGCGGCGGCCAGGCGCGCGGCCCGCCCGTCGAGCTCGCCGTAGGTGAGCGCGACGCCCCGGTCGTCGACCGCGACCGCGTCGGGCGCCGTCCGGGCGCGGTCGGCGCTCCAGCGGCCCAGCGTGCAGGCTCCGTCAGGCATCGACGGCCTCCTCGGGCTCGGCCGGGTGCTGACGGCGTCTCGTGGCCAGTCGCGAGGGCAGACCCGCGATCCCTCCGGGGAGGAACAGCACCACGAGCACGAACAGCGTGCCCAGGATGAACAGCGGTTCGGACAGCGGGATCCGGAGCACGTCGGGGAGGGCGGCGATCGCGTCCGACCCGGCGAGCGCCGTGAGCCGCTGGTCGAGCAGTGTGTAGACGATACCGCCGACGATGGCGCCCCAGCGCGCACCCACCCCGCCGAGCACCACGATCACGAGCAGCGTGAGGGTGAAGTCGGCGGTCGCGATGCGGGGCGCGGCACCGGACTGCAGCAGCAGGTAGCCCATGCCGGTGACGGCGGCGAGCACCGAGGCCACGATGAAGACGAGCAGCTTGACGTCGTACGGCCGGAGCCCGATGACCCGGACCCGCAGCTCGTTCTCGCGCACCGCCTCGGCGACGTGCCCGGCACGGCTGCGCTCGACCCAGAGCACGATGAGGTACACGACGACCAGGATCCCGAGCGCCATCCAGTAGAGGTTGCGCGTGTCGACGACGCCGACGAGCTCCGGCGGCACGTGCGCGGTCTCGAGCGCGAGGCCCTCGTCGCCGCCCGTCGCACCCCCCGGGTTGCGGCGCACGAGCACCGACCCGGCCTGGGCGAACGCGAGGGTCACCATCGCGAAGGAGATGCCCGTGACCCGCAGGGCGAGCGCGCCGACCGTCGCGGCGAGCACGAAGCCGAACACGAGCGTCGCGAGGATCGACACCGTGAAGACGAGCGCGCTCGGCCACTCGGCGGGCCCGAAGGCCTCGAGCGTCATCGCGAGCCCGTAGGCACCGGCGGCGAAGAACAGCGCGTGGCCGAAGGAGAGCAGTCCGGCGAGCCCGAACATCATCCGGTAGGTGAGCGCGAGCGCGGCGATGAGCAGCGCGAAGGCGAGCAGCTGGAGGGTGCCGGCCGTGTACGTGGGCCCGGGCAGCACCCCGGGGATGTCGATCGCGAGCAGCGGCAGCACGGCGAGCCCGATGACGAGCAGGATGCCGCCGACGAGCAGGCGGGTGGTCTTCGCGGTCATGCGGCGGCCTTCCCGAGGAGCCCACGCGGGCGGATGAGCAGGACGGCGGCCAGGAGCACGACGACCACGAGGTCGCCGGTGCCGCCGAGGTAGAAGTTGGCGAACTGCTGCAGCACGGCCACGAGCACCGAGGCGATCGCGGCGCCGGTCAGCGAACCGAGTCCGCCGATCACGGTGACGATGAACGCGAAGATCAGCAGCACGGAGCCGAGGTGCGCCGAGACGTAGCCGTAGTACACCGAGGCGAGCACGCCCCCGAGTCCCGCGGCGCCGCCGCCGATGGCGAAGACCAGCGTGAACGAACGGCGGACGTCGATCCCGAGTGCGGTCACCATGCTCCGGTTCTCGACGCCGGCGCGGATGATGAGCCCGTAGCGCGTGTTCCTCAGGAACAACACGATCCCGGCGAGCACGAGCGCGGCGCAGGCGATCAGCAGGAACCGGTCGTTCGGGATACGAGCACCGAGGATCTCGGTCGTCTGCGTGAGCCAGGCCGGCCGATCGGTGTAGATCGGGTCGGTGCCCCAGATGCCCTCGAAGAGGGCGACGGCGGCCAGCGAGATGCCGACCGTGACGAGGGCCTGCTCGATGTGCCGCTCGTAGAGCCGGCGGATGACGAGCACCTCGGTCAGCACGGCGACGGTCGCCCCGACGAGGATCCCGACGACCGCGGAGATCGCGAGGCCCGTCCAGCTCCCGTCGGAGATGCGCCGCCCGGCTTCCCAGCCAAGGAACGCGGCGATGGTGAGGAACGCGCCGTGCGCGAAGTTCAGCACGCCCATGAGGCCGTAGATCAGCGAGAGGCCGCTGGCGACGAGGAAGTACAGCGCGCCGAGGCCGAGGCCGGTGATCAGCAGCAGGATGATCGTGTCCATCAGGCGGCCTCCCGCTCGTCGTGGACGCCGAGGAAGCGCTGGACGCGCTCGTGGTCGTCGAGGAGCTCGTCGGCGGTGCCGGTGAACACGACGCGGCCCGAGGAGAGCACCACGACGCGCTCGGCCAGACGCCGCACGACGAGCAGGTTCTGCTCCACGAGGAGGATCGGGGCCGTGCGCGCCGCCTCGGCGAGCGCGTCGGCCACCTCGTCGACGATGCGGGGCGCCAGGCCCTTCGTGGGCTCGTCGACGAGCAGCAGCCGGTTCTCGTTCACGAGCGCCCGGGCCAGCGAGACCATCTGCTGCTGGCCGCCGGAGAGCGTGCCGGCACGCTGCTCGCGGCGCGCCTCGATGTCGGGGAAGAGGGATGCCACGAGCTCGCGCCGCGGGGTGCGGTCGCGCTCGGCGAGGCGCAGGTTCTCGGCGACCGTGAGGGAGCCGAAGACCTCGCGATCCTCGGGCACGTAGGCCACGCCGCGCTGCACGATGCGATGCGTGGGCAGCCGGTCGATCCGCTCGCCGGCCAGGCGCACCTCGCCGGTGCGCTCGATGAGCCCGAGGATCGACTTGATCGTCGAGGTCTTGCCGACGCCGTTGCGGCCGAGCAGGGCGGTCACGCCGGTGGCGGGGACGTCGAACGAGACGTCCTCGACGACCTGCTGGCCGGCGATGCGACCGTGCAGTCCGCGGATCGAGAGGATGGGCTCGGCGCCCTGGGATGGGATGGGGACGGGGTTCCGGTCGGCGGCGGGGGCGGCGCTCATGCGGCGTTCCCGAGGTACGCGGACTGGACGGTGGGGTTCGCCATGACGGCCTCCGGGGAGTCGGCGGCGAGCAGTTCGCCGTGGTGCATGACGGCGACCCGGTCGGCGAGGCCGAGGACGACGTCCATGTGGTGCTCGACCATGAGCACGGTGCGCCCGCCGCGATGGAGCCCGCGGATCACCTCGGTGAGCGCCGGGACGTCGGCCGAGCCGACGCCCGCCATGGGCTCGTCGAGGAGGATCACGCGGGGCTCCATCGCGATGAGCATCGCGATCTCGACCTTCCGCTTCTCGCCGTGCGAGAGCCCCGAGGCGACGGCGTCGGCACGCTGGGCCATGCCGACCTCCTCGAGCGCGGCGAGGGCGCGCCGGGTCGCGGCATCCGTGCGCCGCGGAGTGCGGAACACGGATGCCGCGCGTCCCTCGCGCGCCTGGGCGGCCAGCCGCACGTTCTCGAGGACGTCGAGCGCCGGGAAGAGGCTCGAGGTCTGGAACGTGCGGCCGAGGCCGGCCGCGGCGCGTCGGTGCACGGGGGTGGCGGTCACGTCGGCGCCCGCGAGGCGCACGGCCCCGTCGGTCGGCCGGAGGACGCCGGACACGACGTTGAACAACGTCGTCTTGCCGGCGCCGTTCGGGCCGATGACGCCGAGCATCTCGCCCTCGGGCACGGTCAGCGACACGTCCTTCAGGATGTGCGCGCCGCCGATGCGGAGGGAGACGTGCTCGAGCTCGAGCGCCGGGTGCGGGGTCATGTTCGCGAGGTCCTTTCCGTGCTGGTCGCTGGAAGCGGGTCGGGTCAGCCCGCGACCGGCGGGGCGACCGTCTCGGCGTCGACGGTCTCGACGAGCTCGGGAGCCCAGCCGTCGGCGCCCTCGACGAGCTTGACCTGGTACATCGGCTGGATGAGCGCGTGGTCGTCGGCGCGGACGGTGACCTCGCCCTTGACCGACTCGAAGGTCCAGCCCTCGAGCGCCTCGATCATGGCGTCGACGTCGTCGCCGCCCTCGCGCACCGCCTGCACGATCATCTGCGCGGCCACGAAGCCGTCGACCGAGAACAGGTCGGGGGCGGCTCCGGCCTCCTCGAGGCGCGTGATCATCTCGTCCTCGATGTCGGTGCCCGCGGCCCCGCCGAAGTAGTGGTTGAGGAACGAGATGTCGCCGGAGGCGTCGCCGTAGGCCTGGTACGTGGCGACGTCGCCGAGGCCGGTGACCACGGGGGCGCTCTCGAACACGCCCTGCTGCTGCAGCGCGGTCCACATCGCGCCCGACGAGGCGCCGGCCCACGCGACGAACACCAGGTCGGCGTCCGCGTCGATCAGCTGCTGGGCGAACGGCGTGAACTCGGTCGCGTCCTCGGCGACGAGCACGCCCTGCACCTCGGCGCCCTGGCCGCCGAGCACGGCCTCGACGCCGGCGAGGTTGCCCTGGCCGAAGGCGGTGTCCTGGGCGAAGACCACGACCTTCTTGCCGGCGGGGTCGCCGATGAAGGTGCCGGCGGTCGCGACGTCCTGGTAGGTCTGGCGGCCCGAGCGGAACGTGTAGTCGTTGACGCCGGTGATCGGGTCGGCCGCGGCGGGTCCGGAGATGTAGAGGATCTCGTTCTGCTCGGCCTGCTCGGCGAGCGAGAGCGCGATGCCCGAGGCGACGGTGCCGGCGAGCACCTTGGTGCCCTGCCCGATGAGGTCCTTGGCCTTGGCGACCGCGGTGTCGGGGTTGCCCTGGTCGTCCTCCCAGGTGATCTCGAGTTCGCGGCCGTCGACCTCCCCGGTGCCGTCCGTGGCGTAGTCGAGGCCGGCCTCGAAGCCCGCCACGTACGCCTCGCCGTAGGCGGCGAGCGGGCCGGTCTCGGACGTGATCATGCCGATCGCGACCGGAGCGGCGTCCGCCGCATCGGCGTCGCCTCCCCCGGCGGCGGTGGTCGGTGCGCAACCGGCCAGTGTGAGCGCCGCGGCGGCGACGAGCGCCGGCGCGAGGAACTTGGGTGCAACTCGCATGCTGTGAGCCTCTCTGGGTGACGACGGTGTCAAACCTGACGGGTGGTTCAGGTCTCAGGAACGTACACTAGAGTCGATCGCGCACGACGCGCAACCCGAGCCGACCGCCCATCCGGCACGTCGGCACCCGAGACGAAGGAGTCCCACCCTCATGAGCTTTCCCGACGTCGTCATCGTCGCCGGCGCCCGCACGCCCTTCGGCCGCATCGCCGGCAACCTCGGCAGCCTGAGCGCGGTCGAGCTCGGCACGATCGCCATCCGCGGCGCCATCGAGAAGGCCGGGGTCTCCCCCGACGACGTCGACGCCGTCATCATGGGCCAGGTGCTCCAGGCCGGGGCCGGCCAGAACCCCGCGAAGCAGTCGGCCGTGGCCGCCGGCATCCCCTGGCGGGTGCCCGCGATCACGCTGAACAAGGTCTGCCTGTCGGGTCTCGTCGCCATCGCCGACGCCGCCCGGCTCATCCGGCTCGGCGAGGCCGACGTGGTCGTCGCCGGCGGCCAGGAGTCCATGACCAACGCCCCGCACGTGCTGCCGGGCTCGCGCAAGGGCCACCTCTACGGCAGCGTCGAGATGCTCGACGTCACCGCGCACGACGGCCTCACCGACGCGTTCGACCACGAGTCCATGGGCGCCTCCACCGAGCGGTTCAACGCCCGGTACGGCCTCGAGCGCCCCGAGCAGGACGAGATCGCGGCCGCCTCGCACGTCCGCGCCGGCAGGGCTCAGGCCGACGGGATCTTCGACGACGAGATCGTGCCGGTCGAGATCCCGCAGCGCAAGGGCGACCCGATCGTCGTCTCGGCCGACGAGGGCGTGCGACCCGACTCCACGCCGGAGACGCTCGCGAGGCTCCGTCCCGCCTTCGCCGAGGGCGGCGCGATCACCGCCGGCAACTCCTCCCCGATCTCCGACGGCGCCGCCGCGGTGGTCGTCGCCAGCCGCGCCTGGGCCGAGGAGCGGGGCCTGCCGTGGCTCGCCCTCGTGGGCGCCTCCGGCCAGGTCGCCGGCCCCGACAACTCGCTGCACTCCCAGCCCTCCAACGCCATCGCGGCCGCCCTCGACCGCGGCGGATGGCAGGCCGGCGACCTCGACCTCGTCGAGATCAACGAGGCGTTCGCGGCCGTCTCGCTGCAGTCCATGAAGGACCTGTCGCTCGACGCGGAGAAGGTCAACGTGCACGGCGGGGCGATCGCGCTCGGCCACCCGATCGGCGCGTCCGGCGCTCGTCTGGCGCTGCACGCGGCGCTCGAGCTCTCGCGTCGCGGCGGCGGGAAGGCCGCGGTCGCGCTGTGCGGCGGCGGCGGACAGGGCGAGGCCCTGCTGCTCTCGCGCTGACCCGCGGCGGACGGGCCCGTGCTGTGGTGCAATGGCACCACGGCACGGGCCCGTTCGACGAGGAGGCGCGGATGAGCGAGACGAGGTCGGATGCGAGGGGGCGGTCCGGGTCCGGCCCGACGCGCCTGGACCACCGCCTGCGCCCGATGGGCGGCCGCGACCCCGACGAGCCGCACCGCTCGGCGACGCCCCTCGAGCTCTTCTTCGACCTCGTCTTCGTCGCCGCCTTCAGCGCCGCCGGGAGCCAGACCGCGCACCTGCTCGAGCTCGGGCACTTCGGTGCGGCGACCGCGGGCTTCGTGTTCGCGGCGTTCGCGATCGCGTGGGCGTGGATCAACTTCACCTGGCTCGCCTCGGCGTACGACAACGACGACGTGTTCTTCCGCGTCGCCACGATGGTCGTGATGATCGGGGTCATCGTGCTCGCGCTCGGGCTCCCCCGGGCGTTCCACTCGATCGACGAGGGCGGCGAACTCGAGAACGGCGTCGTCGTGATCGGGTACGTGATCATGCGCGTCGCGGTCGTGGCGCTCTGGATCCGCGCGGCACGCCACGACCCCGAGCACCGTCGGGCCGCGCTGGCCTACGTCGTGCTGGTCTCGACCGCCCAGGTCGGCTGGATCCTGTTGCTCGTGGCGAACCCGCCGCTGTCGACGACCTTCATCGCCTGGCTGGCGCTGGTCCTGTTCGAGCTGGCCGGTCCCGTGATCGCCGAGCGCGTCGGCGGCCGGACGCCGTGGCACGCGCACCACGTCGCCGAGCGGTACGGCCTGCTCGTCATCATCACGCTCGGTGAGATCGTGCTCGGCACCATCCTCGCGATCAGCGCCGTCGTCGAGGAGCAGGGCTGGGACGTCGAGGCCGTCCTCGTGACCGTCGGCGGCACGATGCTGGCGTTCGGACTGTGGTGGGTGTACTTCACGATGCCCTCGGGCGCCGTGCTCGCCCGCCACCGCGAACGCGGGTTCGCATGGGGGTACGGGCACCTTGCGATCTTCGGCTCCCTGGCCGCCACGGGGGCGGGCCTGCACGTCGCGGCCTACGTCATCGAGGGCACCGCGCACATCGACGACACCACGGCGGTGCTGACCGTCGTGGTCCCGGTCGCCGCCTACTCGACCGCCCTGTTCGCGATCTACACCGCCCTGCTCCGGGAGTTCGACCCGTTCCACATCGTGCTCTACCTCGGCAGCCTCATCCCGCTCATCGCCGCGGTGATGGCCGTCGCCTCGGGCGCGAGCATGGGGACCGGGATCGTGATCACCTCGCTCTCGCCCCTGGTCGTGATCATCGGCTACGAGACGATCGGCCACCGGCACCAGGCGGCCGCGCTCGCCCGATCGCTCGCCTGAGCCGCCCGCGCGCGACGGACGGGTCCCGCGGTGCTCGCCACGGGACCCGTCCCTCATCCGCCGGCCGGCGTCCTCATCCGGTCGGCCGGTTCGCCCGCAGCACCTCGAGGCGGGCGCGGTACTCCGCCTCGTCGATGTCGCCGTTGGCGAATCGCTCGCCGAGGGTCGCCTCGGCCGACCCCGCACGCGCCCACGGCGGTCCGCCGGCGCCGTACCAGGCGCGACGTCGGCGGGAGACGAGGAACACGACGAGTCCGATGACGAGGATCCAGAGGATCGGGACGAGCAGGAACACCCAGCCGGATCCGGGCCCCCACGCTCCGGCGTGGGCGAGGACGGATGCGGCGACGAGCGAGGTGGACATGGCGGGACTCCTTGATCGTGCGGCCCCGGTCGGGGCCGTCGAGGACAGCCTCCCGGTCCTCCGGGGCCCGCGCATCGGCCCCGGGGAGTGACCTCCGCTACTCCGACGGGAGCAGCCCCGCGCTACGTCCAGCCGGGTGCGACGAGCCCGGACTCGTACGCGACCACGACGAGCTGGACGCGATCCCGCGCGTGCAGCTTCGACATGATGCGCGAGACGTGCGTCTTCGCCGTGAGCGGGCTCAGCACGAGCGCAGCCGCGATCTCGTCGTTCGTGAGACCCTGCCCGACCAGGCGGAGGACCTCTCGCTCGCGGTCCGTGAGCGCCGCGAGCGCCTCCCGATCGGGCTCGGCGCGCAGGCCGGTCGCCATGCGCTCCAGGAGCCGGCGCGTCACGCCGGGCGAGAGCAGCGCCTCGCCGCCCGCGACCACGCGGACCGCGCGGATGAGGTCCTCGGGCTCGGTGTCCTTGACGAGGAACCCGCTGGCGCCCGCGCGCACCGCCCGTGCGACGTACTCGTCGAGCTCGAACGTCGTGACGACCACGACGTGCACCGCCGCCAGCGAGGCATCGGCCGCGATCTGCTCCGTGGCCCACAGGCCGTCGCCGCCCGGCATCCGGATGTCCATGAGCACGACGTCGGTCGGCGCCGAGCGCACGAGCTCGAGCAGCTGCTCGCCCGTCGAGGCCTCGCCGACGACCTCGATGTCGGGTTCCGCCTCGAGCAGGGCCCGGAACCCGGCCCTCACGAGGACCTGGTCGTCGGCGAGCGCCACCCGGATCATGCGGCGGCTCCCCACGGCAGGCGCGCCGTGACGCGCGCTCCCCCGAGCGGCGAGCGCTCGAACTCGACGGTGCCGCCGAGCAGCGCGGCACGCTCGCGCATGCCGAGGATGCCGCTGCCCTCGTCGGCGCCGTCGATCCCGGTGCCGTCGTCGTCGACCGTGACGAGCAGGTCGCCGTCGAGGGACTCGACCGCGACGACCGCGCGTCCGGCGCCGGCATGGCGCACCACGTTGACCAGGGCCTCCTGCGCGATCCGGTACGCGGCGAACTGCACGGCACGGCCGGGGGCCTCGCCGAGGCGGTCGACCACCTCGACGTCGAACCCGGGCGCCCGGAATCCGGCCGCCAGCCGCGGCAGCTCGGCGAGCTCGGCCTGCGGCGCGAGCGGCGCCTCGCCGTCGGAGCGGATGACGCCGAGGACGCTTCGCACCTCCTCGAGCGCGGTCTTCGAGGTCGCCTTCACGCTCTCGAGCGCCGTGCGCGCCCGGTCCGGATCGCGATCCATCAGGTGGAGGCCGACGCTCGCCTGGACGTTGATCTGCGAGAGGGCGTGCCCGATCACGTCGTGCAGCTCCCGCGCGATGCGGATCCGCTCCTGCTCCTCCGCCGTGCGCCGCCGACGGGCGGTCTCGGCGCGGTACGCCGCCAGTCGCTCCCGACGCACGCGCACCGCGCTGCCGAACGCGAAGCAGGCGACCAGCACCGCGGTCGTGCCGGCGACGCGCAGCGGATTCCACGTCGCGCCGAGGAGGCTTCCGACGACGATGGCCGCGGTCCAGCCGACGGCGACCGAGGCGACGGCCCAGCCGATCGCCCCTCGCGCGACGGCGAGGACGATGGCGAACGCGAGCGCGACGTACGGCGGGCCCTCGGCCGGCGGGAGGAGCAGGTCGGCCAGGGCCAGCGCGGTGACGACCGCGACCGTCGCGCCGGGTGCGCGACGCGCCGCGAGGAGCGCGAGTGGGCCGGCGAGCGCCAGCACCAGCTGCGCCAGCGCGAGCAGCGGTGCCGGGCGGAGCCACGCCAGGACGACGATCGTGCCGGGGACCTGGACCAGGACGCTCGCCACGACCGGCGCGACGAGCGCGAACGCCGGCGAGGGGCGGAAGCGACCGGGGCCGCCGTCGTGGCGGCCGGCGTCCCACGTCGACTGGGGCATCCCACGATCGTATCGCCGGCCCGGTGGCCGTCGGATCCGCCGGCGGGCGCAGGCGCGGGTACTCCCCCGGGAGTACCCGCGGCTACAGGACGCTGATCGGCTTGACGATGTCGGCGTAGATCAGCAGCGCGCTCATGCCGCCGAGGATCACGACCATGGCGAAGGTGAGGGGCATGAGCTTGGCGAGGTCCACGGGCCCCGGGTCGGGGCGGCGGCGCACCTTCGCCCACCCGCGGCGGATGGCCTCCCACAGGGCACCCGCGATGTGCCCGCCGTCCAGCGGCAGCAGCGGGATCAGGTTGAACACGAACAGCGCGACGTTCAGCGAGGCGAGGATGCCCACGAGCCCGGCGGCGCGCGCGGCGATCGGCACCTCGTCGAGGCTCGCGATCTCGCCGGCGACGCGCCCGACGCCCACGACCGAGATCGGCCCGTCGGGGTCCCGCTCCTCGCTGCCGAACGCGGCGTTGGCGACGTCGACCATGCGCTGGGGCAGGTTCAGGATGATGCCGCCGACGGCCTGCACGTTCTCGCCGACCATCGGCAGGACGGCGGTGACCGGCTGGCGCACGGTCTCGGTGGCGGCCCCGATGCCGACGAAGCCGACCTCGATGGTGACCGGGGCGCCGTCGGACCCGGTGACCACCCGCCCGAGCTGGTCGGTCGCGTAGCGCTCGCTGAGCAGCGGGGTGACCTGCAGCGTCACCTCGTCGCCGTCGCGCTCGACGACGACGGGGATCTGCTCGCCGGGGTGTGCGCGGATGATCTCGGTCGACTCCGTCCACGACGAGATCGGCGTGCCGTCCACGGCGATGATCGTGTCGCCCGGCTGGATGCCCGCTTCGGCGCCGGGCGCCGCGGGGTCGCCCGACTCGCACGTCTGCCGCTCGCTCGTGGCCGGCAGGGCGCACTCGGAGACGGTGCCGATCGTCGTCGAGGCCTGCGTGACCCCGAATCCCATCAGCAGCACGCCGAAGAGGACGACGGCGAGCACGAGGTTCATGAACGGCCCGCCGAACATCACGACGATGCGCTTCCACACCGGGAGGCGGTAGAAGGCGCGGTGCTCGTCACCGGGGGTGATGGACTCGGCGCTGGAGTCACGCGCGTCCTGGACGAGGCCGCGGAGGAATCCGGTGCTGTCCTCGCGTGTCGCGCCGTCCTTCCCGGGCGGGAACATGCCGATCATCGCGATGTAGCCGCCGAGCGGGATCGCCTTGACGCCGTACTCCGTCTCGCCCTTCCGTCGGGACCAGATCGTCGGCCCGAAGCCGATCATGTACTGCGTCACCTTGACGCCGAAGAGCTTCGCGGGCACGAGGTGCCCGATCTCGTGCAGGCCGATCGAGAGGGCGAGGCCGACGACGATGATGGCGACGCCGATCACGAATGCGAGCACGGATTCCACCCCGTCATCGTAGAGGCGTTGGCTCGGGACGGGCTGTCCGCGGGCTGGGAACGCGGCGACGGCGCGATCACGGTCCGTCGGTGCCGCCCGGCGCGCGCCGCGCGCGAGGCCCGCGCCGGGTCAGGCGCGGGCGATGCGCGCGTCGGCGGCGCGCCGCGCGACCCGCTCGGCCTCGGCGAGGGACTCGACCGTGAGGGTGCCCGACGCGGCCTCGTGCGCGTCGACGACCGCCCGCACGGTGTCGACGATCCCGGTGAAGCCGATCCGGCCCGCGTGGAACGCCGCGACCGCCTGCTCGTTCGCGGCGTTGAAGACGGCGGGGTACTCCCCACCCGCACGGCCGACCTGCTTGGCCAGCCGGACCGCGGGGAACGCCTCGCCGTCGAGCGGTTCGAAGCTCCACTGCTGCGCGGTCGTCCAGTCCAACGGCGCGCCCGCGGCCGCGACCCGGTTCGGCCAGTCCAGCCCGAGCGAGATCGGCAGGCGCATGTCGGGCGGGGACGCCTGGGCGATGGTCGAGCCGTCGACGAACTCCACCATCGAGTGCACGATCGACTGGGGGTGCACGACGACGTCGATGCGGTCGTAGTCCACCTCGAAGAGCAGGTGCGCCTCGATCACCTCGAGGCCCTTGTTGACGAGGGTCGCCGAGTTGGTGGTGACGACGAGGCCCATGTCCCAGGTCGGGTGGGCCAGCGCCTCCGCCGGGGTCACCTCGGCGAGGTCCTCACGGCGGCGGCCGCGGAACGGTCCGCCCGAGGCCGTGAGCACGAGCCGGCGCACCTCCGCGTGCGCGCCCGCGCGCAGCGCCTGCGCGATGGCCGAGTGCTCCGAGTCGACGGGCACGATCTGCCCCGGTGCCGCCAGCCGCGTCACCAGGTCGCCGCCCACGATCAGGGACTCCTTGTTCGCCAGCGCGAGGGTCGTCCCGCGCTCGAGCGTCGCGAGGGTCGGGCCGAGCCCCACGGACCCGGTGATGCCGTTCAGGACGACGTCGGCGTCGACGCTGCGCACGAGCTGCACCGCCTCCTCGACCCCCACGGCCGTGTGCTCGACGCCGAACTCATCGGCCTGCCGCTCGAGCTCCGCGCGGTTGGACCCCACCGCGAGGCCGACGACGTCGAAGCGCCGCGGATTGGCCCGGATGACGTCGAGCGCCTGCGTGCCGATGGAACCCGTGGACCCGAGGATGATGACCGTGCGCACCCGACCACTCTAGGGGCCGGGTCTCAGCGGCGCGGGAGCAGTGCGACGGATGCGGCGACCCGGCCCGGCACGTCGAGGTCGAGGATCCGCAGCTCCGCCCAACCGGGACCGACCTCGGGGACGCCGCGCCGCACGCGAGCCTCGCCGTCGTCGTCGCCGGGTACCGAGAGCGCGATCCGCGCGGGCTCGAGCACGTCGAGGTGGCCGACCGCGCGCAGCAGCGCGGCCTTGCGCGCCCACAGCTGCGCGCGCACGAGCGGCCTCGAGCCGGGGTCGAGCGCGTCCAGCCGTGCGCGCTCGTCCGGATGCAGCGCGGCCGCGTCGAGCACCGGCGACGGCTCGGGGGTGACGACCTCGACGCCGACCCCGACCGGGTGGCGCGTCCCGACGGCCGCGACGACGACGCCGCCGGCGGTCGCGGCATCCGCGTACCAGGTCCCGCCGGACGGCGTGGTCGGGTAGCGCACCGAGGGACTGCCGTGGCGCAGCCCGCACACCGGGCAGGCCTCGTCGAGCTCGACGTCGTCGGCAGGGACGCCCGCCGACGCGGCGAGGTGCGCTCGCAGCAGCCCGGCCACGCCCCGTGGACGACGGCCGCCTGCGACGACCGCGACGCGCACCCCCGTGCCGTCCAACTCGACGACCTCGCCGCCCGGAGTGTCCATCCGCCCATGATGGCGCACTCGCGCGGGCCGGTCATGCCACGTCCCATATTCCGGGGCGTGCATGCGGGCTGACGTAGCGTCGTGCGGGTGAGTGAGATCGAGGCCGACGCCGTCCCCGCCCAGCCGTCCCGGCCCGGCCCGGTGTACGGCCTCGTGCGCGGCGTGCTCCGTCCGCTGGTCCGGATGATCTACCGCCCGACCATCACCGGCGCGGAGCGGGTCCCGCGCACCGGTCCGGTGATCTTCGCGTCGAACCACCTGTCGTTCGTCGACAGCATCGTCATCCCGCTCGCAGCACCTCGGCCGGTCCAGTTCCTCGCCAAGTCGCACTACTTCACGGGCACCGGGGCGAGGGGGTGGATCTCGCGGACCTTCTTCACCGCGATCGGAGCGGTCAGCGTCGAACGCGGCGCCGGGGCGCAGGCGCAGGCCGCACTCGACCAGGGGCGCAGGATCCTCGAGGCGGGCAGCGCGTTCGCGCTCTATCCCGAGGGCACCAGGTCGATCGACGGCCGCCTCTACCGCGGTCGCACCGGCGTGGCGTGGCTCGCGCTCACGACCGGGGCCGTCGTGGTCCCGGTCGGGCTCGTCGGCACCGAGGAGATCCAGCCCGTCGGCACGTCCGTGCCGCGGGTGCGCCCCGTGACCGTGCGCTTCGGCGAGCCGATCGACCTCGCACACCACGGCGCCCCGACCTCCGGACGCGCGCGCCGAGCCGCGACCGACGAGATCATGGCCGCGATCCACGCGCTCAGCGGGCAGGAGCTCGCCAACGCGTACAACGAGGTGCCGCCGCAGGGTGCGATCGCGAAGCTCACCGACCGCGTCGTGCCGCGCGAGCGGGTCTGATCCGGACCGTGCTCCCGGCTCGCTCCGCCGGAGCCGGCCGCGGCGATTCCCAGCGCCCGGGCGACGCGGACCGGTAGGGTCGGCCCGGTGAGGACGGCGGCACGCACGTGGGTGGCGGCGGTCGCGGCATCCGCCGCGCTGCTGCTGTCGGCGTGCACGACCACGACCGGCATCGAGCGCGACCTGACGACCGCCGACCGCCGCATCCCCTCGACCGCGCAGTTCGACCCTGGGTTCATCGTCAGCGACGACGCGTTCTACGACTCGGGCGCGATGACGGCCCGGCAGGTCCAGGACTTCCTCGAGTCGCGTGACTGCCGCCCCGTCGAGGACGTGCCGTGCCTCGCGGACTACGCGCAGGACCTCCCCGCGATCCCCGATGCCGGACCGCGCCACTGCGACGCCGTCGCGCCGGGCGAGGACGTCCCGGCGAGCCGGATCATCGCCCGGGTCGCCGAGGCCTGCGGCGTGAGCCCGCGGACGCTGCTGGTGCTGCTGCAGAAGGAGCAGTCCCTGCTCACGCGCCCGACCGCGTACGGGTACGAACGCGCAACGGGGTACGGGTGCCCGGACACGGCGGACTGCGACCAGCGCTACTTCGGCTTCTTCAACCAGGTCTACCGCGCGGCGTGGCAGTTCCGGCAGTACACGGTCCAGCCGGATCGGCAGTTCCACATCGGCCGCGTGGAGGTGGGGTTCCACCCCGATACCGCCTGCGGCGCGTCGGTCGTGCGCATCCGGAACCAGGCGACCGCGAACCTGTACAACTACACGCCGTACCAGCCGAACGACGCACTGCTGGCCGATCCGTCCGCCGGCGACGGATGCTCGGCCTACGGCAACCTCAACTTCTGGCGGATCTGGAACCGGTGGTTCGGCGACCCCCTCGACGAGCGACTGCCCGCCTATTTCCCGCCCTGCTCGCGCCTCGTCGGCGGCTACCCGTGCCCGGCGCCCGCGCCGCCCGGGACGGGGCTCGGGGCCGCTCGCGCGCTGCCCTGACCAGCCGCGCGATCAGCGCTCGGCGACCAGCGTCTCCGGCTCGTGGCCGACCGGGAAATCGACCGACGCCGCGATGAAGCACTTCTCGGACGCCTCGTGGTGGATCGCCTCGGCGGCCTCGCGCATGCCCGGCTCGGCGACCGTCACGCGAGGGCGCAGCACGGCCCCGACGAGGCGCCCGCCGCCGCGGCCGTCCTCCCGGAGGACGGCTGTCGGGGCGTCCTCGTACGCCACCACCACCACGCCGTGGTTCACGGCGACGTGCAGGTAGGAGAGCATGTGGCACTGGCTCAGCGCGGCGAGCACGAGCTCCTCGGGGTTCCACCGGGCGCGATCGCCGTGGAAGGCGCGATCGCTCGACCCGGCGATCTCGTGCAGCTTGCCGTCGGCGCGCACCGCGTGCTCGCGCCCGTAGGCGCGGTACGACGAGGTGCCCTCGCCGCGGTCGCCCTGCCATTCCAGCCGGATCGCGTAGTGGTGCTCGCCGAGCATGGCCGTCCTCTCCTCGGGATGGTCGCGGCGGTCGCGCCCGCCGTCGATTCTGCACCGGACCGGCGACGCCGCCCAGCCCGACCGGTAATAGGCTTGGCTGATCATGACTGACACCCAGCTCCCCGTCGACGCCCCGTCCGCCGAGCCGGCGATCCCGGCCGCCGTGCCGCAGGAGCGACGGATCGTCACCGCGATCCCCGGACCGCGCTCGCAGGAACTGCAGGCGCGCCGCGCCGCGGTCGTGTCCGCGGGCGTCTCGAGCGTCCTGCCCGTCTACATCGAGCGCGCCCACGGCGCGATCCTGGAGGACGTGGACGGCAACCGGTTCCTCGACTTCGGCGCCGGGATCGGCGTGACCACGGCGGGGCACACGCCGCCGCGCGTCGTCGAGGCCGCGATCGCGCAGTCGCGCGACGTGCTGCACACCCTGTTCACGATCACGCCCTACGAGGAGTACGTGCAGGTCGCGGAGCTGCTCGCGCGGCACACGCCCGGCGACTTCCCGAAGAAGAGCGTGCTCGTCAACTCGGGCGCCGAGGCGGTCGAGAACGGCGTGAAGATCGCCCGCAAGCACACGGGTCGGCGCGCGGTCGCCGTGCTCGACCACGCCTACCACGGCCGCACGAACCTCACGATGGCGATGAACTACAAGGCCATGCCCTACGCCACCGGCTTCGGACAGCTGGCGGGCGACGTCTACCACGCGCCCAGCTCGTACCCGTACCGCGACGGGCTCTCCGGCGAGGAGGCTGCGGCGCGCACCATCGGCTACCTCGAGAAGGTCGTCGGCGCGAGCGACCTCGCGTGCCTGGTCGTCGAGCCCATCCAGGGCGAGGGCGGCTTCATGGTGCCCGCCGACGGGTTCCTCCCCGCGCTGCAGGAATGGTGCACCGCGAACGGCGTCGTCATGATCGCCGACGAGATCCAGTCCGGGATGGCGCGCACGGGCCGCGTCTACGCGGCCGAGCACTTCGGCTGGGTGCCCGACCTGGTGCTCACGGCGAAGGGCGTCGCCGCGGGCTTCCCGCTCGCGGCCGTCACGGGTCGCGCCGAGATCATGGACGCCTCGCAGCCCGGTGGCCTCGGCGGCACCTTCGGCGGGAACCCCGTCGCCTGCGCGGCGGCGATCGCCGTGTTCGAGACGATCGACCACGAGGACCTGCTCGCCGAGGGTCGCCGGATCGAGGCGACGCTCACGGCCGGCCTCGAGCGGCTGCGCGCGAAGTACGACGTCATCGGCGAGATCCGCGGGCGCGGGGCGATGCTCGCGATCGAGCTCGTCGAGGCGGGAACGGGCGAGACGACCAAGGTGCCGAACGCCGGAGCCGTCGCCGCCGTCGTCTCGTACGCCGCGCAGCACGGCGTGCTCTTCCTCAGCGCCGGCACCTGGGGCAACGTGCTGCGCTTCCTGCCGAGCCTGCGGATGACCGACGAGCTCATCGAGGACGCCCTCGGCGTGCTCGACGACGCCTTCGCGAGCCTCGGCTGACGTGGCAGAGACCTTCGCCGCCGCATCCGCCGCCGAGCTCGCCGTCGTCGAGCGCGGCGGGTTCGTCGAGTCGCGCCATGTCGGATCGGCCGTCGTGCTCGGGCCGGAGGGCGACGTACTCCGTGAGCTCGGCGACGTCGCCACGCCGGTACTGCCCCGATCGAGCATGAAGCCGTTCCAGGCGCTCGCGGTGATGACCTCCGGCGTGACCCTCCGGGGTGAGGACGCCGCGATCGCCACGGCGAGCCATGACGGAACGCCCCGTCACGTCTCGCTCGTACGCGGACTGCTCGCGCGCGGCGACCTGCCGGCCTCGGCCCTGCGATGCCCCGCCGAGTTCCCCCGGGATCGCGCCTCCCGCGACGAGTTCGTCCGCGCCGGCGCGGGCCCGGAGCGGATCACGATGAACTGCTCCGGCAAGCACGCCGCGATGCTGCTCGCCTGCCGGGCGAACGGCTGGGAGCTCGAGGGCTACCTCGATCCCGACCACCCCCTCCAGAAGCGCATCCTCGACGTGCTCGAGCGGCTGACCGCGGAGCGACCGGCGGCCTCCGTCGTCGACGGCTGCGGCGCCCCGGTGCACGCGATCGGGCTCACGGCGCTGGCTCGCGGCATCCAGAAGATCACCACATCCTCGGCGTCCTCGCCGTTCGCCCTGTTCCGCGAGTCCGCGGCCCTGGCCGAGGGCGTCCGCGAGCACGGCTGGGCGATCGCCGGCGCCGGCCGCCCCGACACGGTGGTCATCGACCGGCTCGGTGCCTTCTCGAAGTTCGGCGCCGAGGGGGTGCAGGTCATGACCGCCCCCGACGGCACAACCGTGGCGCTCAAGATGCTCGACGGCTCGCCGCGTGCGTCGGCCATCGTCGCCACGCGGCTGCTCGTCGGCGTCGGCGCCCTCGAGGCCGCCGAGGTCGACGCGATCGAGCCCGAGCTCCGGCTCGACGTGCTCGGCGGCGGTCGGCCGGTCGGTCGCATCCGAGCCACGGTCTGAGTCGCTCCGGCGGTCACCGGCTCGCGCCGTCCGGGTTCGGCCGGCTGCGCTCACGCGCGAGCCGCCCGACCGCAGGACGACGGCGGGCGGCCGCGACCCGCATCGGATCGCGACCGCCCGCCGGACGGTGCGGGCCCGCTCAGCCGGCGGTGGCCGCCAGTCGCTTCGCGCGCGCCGCGCGCGACACCTGGGCGACGATCACGAGCGCGAGCGCCACGAGGAACACCGCCGAGGCGATGACGTTCGCCTCCGCGGGGATGCCGCGTGCCGCCGAGATGTAGATGTACTTCGGGAACGTCGTCACCGAACCGGAGTTGAAGTTCGTGATGATGAAGTCGTCGAAGCTCAGCGCGAACGACAGGAGCGCCGCCGCCATGATGCCGGGGGTCAGCAGCGGGAAGGTGATCCGCCAGAACACCTCGCGCGGCGACCCGTACAGGTCCCGACCGGCCTCCTCGAGCGCGGGGTCGAGGCTCGACACTCGGGCCTTGACCGTCACCACGACGAAGCTGATGCAGAACATCGTGTGCGCGAGGATGATCGTCGTCATGTCCTTCGGGACGCCGACCGCGAGGAACTGCGCCGCGAGGCCGGCGCCGAGGACCACCTCGGGCGTGGCCATCGGCAGGAACAGCAGCAGGCTGATCGCCGAGCGCGCCCGGAACCGGTAGCGCACCAGCGCGATCGCGATCATCGTGCCGAGCGTCGTCGCGACGACCGTCGCGACGAGGCCGATGAGGATGCTGTTGCCGAACGCCTCGCAGACCGCGCCGCCCTCGACGTTGCACACGTTCAGCCACTTGTCGAAGGTGAACCCGCGCCACGAGATGTTCGACTTCAGCGAGTCGTTGAACGAGAACACGAAGGTGTAGACGATCGGGATCAGCAGGAACACGAACGCGACCACCACGTACGCCGGCAGGAGCCAGTCGCCGAGGCCGAGCCTCCGGCGCCTGGGAGCCTGCGGCGGTCGCCGCGTCTCGCTCTCCTCGCTCTCGGTCAGTCCGCCGAGGACGGCGGCCGCCTGGACTTCACCGCTCACAGCAGGTCCTCCGTTCCCGAGCGCTTCACGTAGACGCCGACGAGCACCAGGATCGCCGCCATCAGGATGATCGAGAGCGCTGCCGCCGCCGGGTAGTTCAGCAGCACGAGGAAGTTCGCCTCGATCACGTTGCCCATCATCTGCGTGTCCGGTCCGCCGAGGAAGTCGCGGCTGGCGTTGACGTAGTCGCCCGCGGCGGGGATGAAGGTCAGCAGGGTTCCTGCGACGATGCCCGGCATCGACAGCGGGATGGTGACCTTCCGGAACACCGTGAACGCGTTCGCGTAGAGATCGCTTCCGGCCTCGAGGTAGCGCGTGTCGAGGCGCTCGAGCGTCGTGTAGAGCGGGAGCGTCATGAACGGGATGAAGTTGTACGTCAGGCCGAAGATCACCGCGAACGGCGTCCCGGCGAAGTACGCGTCCGGCGCGAGCAGCGACAGGGCCTTGAGCGAGGTGATGATGAGCGACTCGTCCGACAGCAGCTGCTTCCACGCGAGGGTGCGCAGGAGGAAGCTGATGAAGAACGGGGCGATCACGAGCACCAGCAGCAGGCTCTGCAGCATGGGCCAGCGACGTGCCTTCACGCCGATGAAGTACGCGATCGGGTAGCTGAACAGGAGCGCGAAGACGGTCGCGGTCAGCGCGTAGCCGAACGAGCGGAGGATGTGCGGCCAGTAGGCCTGGATCACATCGACGTAGTTCTGCCAGTTGAACGCGTAGTCGTAGACGCCGATGTCGCCGAACTCGCTCGGCGCCTGCAAGGACGTCAGGATCAGCGAGATCAGGGGCGTGAGGAAGAACAGGACGAGGTAGAGGATGCCCGGGAGCAGGAGGAAGAGCGCGATCGGGCTCTTCCGCTTGGTCGCCTGCGGCTGCGCCTCCGCCGTCGCGAATGCTGCGAAGGCCATGGCTCAGCTGCCCTCGAGCTCCGTGATGAGCGCCTCACGACGCTGCGTGGCGATCGACTGCGTGTCCTGGTCGGCCGGGAAGCGCGACGACTCGTCCGGCACGTCGGAGAGGCCGAAGCCGTGCTCGACGTCCCAGCTGAGCCAGACCTCGGAGCCCTCGTGTGCGACCGGACCGAACGTCATGTTCTGCGCGAACACCGAGACCGTGCCGAGCCCGGGGAGGGCGACGGCGTACTCGGTGCTGACGCCGGCGAACGACACGTCGATGACGCGGCCGGGCCCGAGGAGGTTGCGTCCGGTGACGTCCTCCGGCTGCTCGACGTGGAGCGTGACCTTCTCCGGTCGGACGCCGACCGTGACCAGGCCCTGGTGACGCTGCGCGCGCGCGGTCGGCACGACGATCCGCTGCCCGCCCGCGTCGACCGTGATCGCGTCGGACGTCGAGTCGACGACGTCCCCGGTGAAGAGGTTCGACTTCCCGAGGAAGTTCGCGACGAACGCGGTGCGCGGCAGCTCGTAGAGCTCCTCGGGCGCGCCCATCTGCTCGATCGCGCCCTTGTTCATCACCGCGACGGTGTCGGCCATGGTCATGGCCTCCTCCTGGTCGTGGGTGACGTGGAGGAAGGTCAGGCCGACCTCCTCCTGGATCGTCTTGAGCTCCAGCTGCATCTGGCGGCGCAGCTTCAGGTCGAGCGCGCCGAGCGGCTCATCGAGGAGCAGCAGCGCAGGGCGGTTCACGATGGCACGCGCGAGCGCCACGCGCTGCTGCTGCCCGCCCGACAGCTGCGCCGGGCGGCGCTGCGCGAGGTGGTCGAGCTCGACGAGCTTGAGCGCTTCGTGCGCGCGCGACTCGGCGCCGTCGATCCGACGACGCTTCAGCCCGAAGGCCACGTTGTCGATGATCGACATGTGCGGGAACAGGGCGTAGCTCTGGAAGACCGTGTTCACGGGGCGCTGGTGCGCCCGCGTGTCGGTCACGTCCTTGCCGCCGATGAGGATCCGGCCCTTCGTGGGCTCCTCGAGCCCGGCGACGAGCCGGAGGGTGGTCGTCTTGCCGCAGCCGGACGGACCGAGCAGCGCGAAGAAGGATCCGGCCGGGATGGTGAGGTCGAGCTCCTCGATGGCCGTGAAGCCGGGGAAGCGCTTCTGGATGCCGACCAGCTCGAGGTCGGCACCGCTCTCGGCGAACTCGCGGATCGACATCACGAACCCAGGAGGATCTGCTGGAACTGCGTCTGGTACTTCTGCTCCTCGGCACCGGAGAGCGCGCGGAAGATGAACGCGTTCGAGAGCGTCTCCTCGTTCGGGAAGATGAGCTGGTTGTCCGCGAGCTCCGGGTCGATCGCCGCGGCCGCCTCCTGGGCTCCCACGACCGGCGTGATGAAGTTCACCCAGGCCGCGACCTCGGCCGCGACCTCGGGCTCGTAGTAGTAGTTGATGAGCGTCTCGGCGTTGGCCTTGCGCGGCGAGCCGACCGGGATGAGGAAGTTGTCGTTCCACAGGGTGCCGCCCGCGGACGGGATGGCGAACTGCCACTTGTCACCGGCCTCGGCGTTGAGGACCGTGATGTCGCCCGACCAGCAGATCGCGGCGAGCGTGTCCTCGCTCTTGAGGTCCTCGAGGTACGAGTTGCCCTTGATGTTGCGGATCTGGCCGTTCCCGACCTGCTCGTCGAGCACCTCGATCGCGGCGTCGAAGTCGGCGTCGCCCCAGTCGGGGCTCGAGATGTCCACGCCGTTCTGGAGCATGAGCAGGCCCATGGTGTCCCGCATCTCGGAGAGGACGCCGACGCGGCCCTTCAGCTCGGAGTTCCAGAGGTCCTCGACGGACTCGAGGCCGCCGGGGATCTTCTCGGTGTTCCAGCAGATGCCGGCGAAGCCGCCCTGCCAGGGCAGCGAGTGCTTGCGGCCCTCGTCGAAGCTCGGGTTCGCGAGCGCGGGCTCGAGGTTGGCGATGTTCGGGATGTTGCCGTGGTCGAGCTCCTGCGTGTAGCCGAGGCGGATCCAGCGCGAGACCATCCAGTCGGTGAGGCAGACGGTGTCGGCGCCGATGTCCTGGCCGAGGGCGAGCTGGTCCTTGACCTTGCCGTAGTAGGTGTTGTTGTCGTCGACGGCGACCTCGTAGTTGACCTTGATGCCGGTCTCTTCCTGGAAGCGGTCCAGGGTGGGGTAGTTGCCGTCGTCGTCCTCGTCGATGTACGCGGCCCAGTTCGCCCAGTTGAGCGTCTTGTCGGTCTCGGACTGGTCGGCGGCCGCGGTGGGCGCGGCCTGGCCGCCGCCCGTCGAGCACGCCGCGAGCGTGAGCGCGGAGGCGCCGGCTCCGGCGCCCGCGAGCAGGCCGCGGCGCGTCAGCTGCGCCCGTCGGGCCTGCGCCACGAGGGCGCGGACGATGGGGTCCTGGGGAAGGGGACGGCTGCTCACGAGGTCTCCAATCGACGGTGCATACGCGTTCAGGGGTGCGGAAATCCTGACACACGCCGTGGCCGAAGTCACGGGATGATGACCAAATCGTTAGTTTTCTGCACCCTCGCGCACGGAATCAGTGCCGTTCCGCGGGGCCGACGCTCGGATTTCGTCGTCACGGGAAGCCCCATGTGCGGCGCTCGGTGCCAGTCCCCGGCGCACGGCTCCAGCACTGGTCGCGGTCGGCGTCGAGCAGGGGCGGCAGGGCCGGATCACGGACGAGCGCGCGGTACTCCGCCGCGCCGCCGTGCACGATGATCTCGGCTCGGGAGCGCGCGGCCGCCGCCGCCGCCCAGTTCGCGGCCCACGCGTCGGCGTCGCCCACGACGACGCAGGGATCGACGGCCCCTCCCGCGAGGACCGCGGCGGCCCGCGCGACGGCCTCCGGTCCCTCGTCGAGCCGGATCACCTCCGCGCCGGACCCGACCGCGAGCGCCCGCGCATCGGCTGCCGGCCGCGAAGTCGCGAGCGCCGTCGCACCGGTCGCGCGCAGCCGCAGGAGGGGGGCGTCGGTCACGCGCGGGGCCCGCGTCGCCGACGGGGCGCAGTGCAGGAACTGGGCGCGATGACCGCGCCACTGCCCCGCTCCCGGCGGGCCGTCGGGATGATGCAGGGCACCGTCGCCGCCGGCGTGCACGAGGTCGGCACGGCTCGGATGCCGGAGCAGCGCGAGCGAGGTCACGGCATCGCGGATGCCGGAGGGCAGCACCGCGAGGCGCCCTGCCGCGAGCAGGACGGCGGGGCCTCCGCGTCGGACCCCGCGGAGCAGTCGTTCGAGCGACGCGTACGCCTCGAGCCGGTACTCGTCGGGCCATCCGGCGAACCGCTCGTCGACGTCGTCGACCACCACGAGCGCCACATGGGTGCTGGTGCCGTCCAGGCCCTCGCCCGGCGGACCGGAACCGGCGAGGTCGAGGAGCCGGTCCCAGGTGTCGCCGCGCGGCCCGTCGAGCTGCAGCACGGCCCCGGGCCCGGATCGAGCCACGACCTGCTGCGAGACGGCCTCGAGCAGGACCGACCGTCCGGAGCCCGGCATGCCGAGCACCGCGAGCGGGCCATCCTCCAGCGGGCGCCACGTCGCCGGCGAGCGACGCTGCGCCGCCGGCTCGTCCACGACGCCGACCACGAGGTCCGGGCCGGGCGCGATGGCGGCGACTGCCGTCGGTCCGTCGCGCCCCGCGTCCGCATCGCCCAGCACCGCCGGCAGGTCGTCGAACGCGATCCGAGAGGGCAGCCGATCCAGCCAGGGGCGCCGCGGCGCCCCCGCACCCGGATGGCGTCGAGCCGCATCGGCGATCGATCCGTCGTCGGCGAGCGCGGCCTGGAACTCCACCGGGGCGCCGTCGCCGCGATCCACGATCGCGCGGCCCGGCCGTGCGGGATCGAGCCGCGCGGCGGCATCGACCCCGAGGACGGCCATGCTGTCCGCGCGGTCCAGGACGCGCAGCGAGAGCCGGATCCCGCAGTTGGCGCTCACCTGCTCCCGGACGACGCCGTTCGGCCGTTGAGCGGCGAGCACGAGGTGCACGCCGAGCGAGCGCCCGCGCGCCGCCAGGTCGGCGATCACCGCGCCGAGCTCGGCGAACCGCTCGATCATCGCCTGGAACTCGTCGACGACCACCACGAGCCTCGGAAGCGTCAGGTCCTCCGGCAGCTCGTCGATCGCCCGCACCCCCGCACGCGCGAGCACGCGCTCGCGGTGGCGGAGCTCCGCACGCAGGCTCGTGACGGCCCTCGCCGCCTCGCCCTCGTCAAGGTCGGTGACCACGCCCGTGACGTGCACGAGCCCGGCGACCGGGGCGAAGGCGGCGCCCCCCTTGAAGTCGACGAGCAGGAACGCGACCCGGTCGGGCCCGTACCGGGCGCACATCGATGCGATCCACGCGACGAGCAGTTCGCTCTTGCCGCTGCCCGAGGTCCCGGCGACGATCGCGTGGGGGCCGGCGACCAGGTCGATGGCCACCGGCCCCGCCGCCCCCGCTCCGACGACGGCCTCCAGCGTCGACCGGCCGGCCGCCAGCGCCGCAGGGCCCACCACGTCGTCGAGCGCCACCATGTCGGGGATCGGGCCGAGGGTGGAACCGAGGCCGGCACGGCTGGCGACGTCGCGGAGGCGTGCGGCCGCGGCCGCCGCCTCGGCCTCCGACACGGACTCGGGCTCCACGGTCACGCATGCCCGCCCCGTGACCTCGACGGACGCGCTCCGTGCGCTCCGCACCCGGATCAGCGTGCGCAGGCCGGGCGGCAACCCGACCTCCTCGCGCGCGAGGGCGAGCGTGCTCGTCTCGCCGTCCCGGCCGACGATCCGCGACGCCTCGCGCCTCTCCTCGCCGACCTCGCCGGCCTCGACGATGCGGAGGCGCCGCCCCCCGGGCCCGCGGCCGTGGTGCGGGAGCCCCGCGGTCCACGCCCAGTGCGGCGAGGACGCCTCGACGGCCAGCCAGTCCGGGTGGACCTCCTCCGCGATGCGGAGCACCATCGCCCTGGCGACGGCCCGGGCGAGCGGCAGCGGCCCGACGACGCCGAGCCCGTCGCCGAGGTCGACCGAGACCGGGGCCGAGGCGAGCCGGGTCGCGAGCAGCACGACCTCGGCGGCCTCGGGGTCGGCCACGCGGTCGACGTCGCCCTCGACGACCACGGAACTCGGCACCGTACCGGCACCGACGACCACGCGACCGGCTGGGTGCGGCCGCCACGCCGGCGCCCCCCGGGCGGCGAGGTCGCGTACGCTCGGCGACGCACGCCAGGCCTCCGCCCGCTCCTGCGCATGGCGGCGCGCCACCTCCTCGCCGAGGCGCAGGAGCGCCGCCGACCGATCGCGTGAGCGCGCTCGCCGCTCCCGTCGCGCGGCACGACGCCCGTCGAGCATCGCGGCGACGGCGACCAGCGGGCCGAGCGCGGCGAAGGCGAGGGAGATCGTCGACCCGGTGATCGCCCAGATCGCGATCGCGCCCGCGATCGGGGCCGCCGAGGCGATCCACGGGAAGCCCGGACGCACCGGCGCGGGCGCCTCCGGCGGCAGTCGCAGCGACGGGAGCCGGTCGAGCGGGAGCGGCGGGAGATCCGTCATCCGCCGATCACACCAGCCCACCCGCGTCGGCGGGACGGCGACCCGATCCCGGGTGCGCTCACGGCCCGACGCCCGCCTCGTGGAGGAGGGGTCAGTCGACGGTGAAGGCCTGTTCGCCGATCTCGACGCGGCTGCCGCGCGGCACCAGCACTCGACGGCCGGGCTCGCAGCGGGTGCCGGACTCGCCGGGCCGGCGCACCACGGTCCCGTTCGCCGAGAACCGGTCCGCGATCCAGAGGCCGCCGTCGTGCTCGCCGAACTCGAGGTGCGTCTTCGAGACGGACAGGCCGCGGTCGACGATCTGCACGAGGTGGTCGAACGCCTCCCCCGGTTCGGCGAGCGGCCGCCGGCCGACCAGGCCCGTCCCGTGGACCGTGACGACCTCACCGGTGGTGAAGGCGAGGACGAAGCGGGGCGCGTCACCAGGTTCGTCTCCGGCCGGTGCCGGGCCGACCGCCGGCGGCGGCGACTCGGCGGGCACGGAGTCACCGTCGGCCTCGGGCGCGGGGGCGTCGAGCGGCACGCTGAGCACGCCGCGTTCGGAACGCTCGATGACGTAGGTGTCGCCGGGTCGCGGATCCGCGGGTCGCCGCGACTCGGGCGTCGCCGAGGTCGAGCTCCCGCACTCGCCGCAGAACATCGCGCCGTCCGGCAGCGTCGCCCCGCAGATGCGGCAGTTCACGATCCTGCCCCCTTCCGGGAGCCAGCGTACCCGCCGAGCGAGCCGAGCGAGATCCGGGCGCGCGCGCGCTCGCGCCACGACCGGGGCTCGTCGAGGCGGCGCCCGAGCTCGTCGACGGCCTGCCACACGCGTTCGTCGTCGCCCTCGCCGGGGCCGTCGGGGCCGAACGCCGCGCGGTCGACCACGGCGGCGAGCACGGCGGGGGCCAGCCCGCCCACGACCGCCGCCTGCTCGGCGCGGGTCGCGCCGACCGGCATCGGGTACCCGTGGTCCACCGCCTGGTCGGCGAACTCCTGCCATCCGCCCTCGATGCGCTCGACCGCCGTCGCGGCGCCCCGACGCAGGCGCCGTCGCCGCGCCTTGGCGAGCACGATCGCCATGAACGGGCTGGCGATCGCGACGAGGACGGCGATGGCGATTCCTCCCACGCGAAGGGCGGCGAGGAGCGCCGCCACCCACGCGTCGCCGCGGTCGGGGTCCTGATTGCCCGCGTCGGGCTCCGCGGCGAGGTCGTCGACCGGCGTCGGATCCTCGGGCGGCGGCAGCGCCGACTGGGGCCTGGACACGACGGTCGGCTCGTCCGGCTCGCGCTCCGGCACCGGACGCACGTCCGGGTTGGGGTCGATCGCGACCCATGACCCGTCCTCGGCCTGCACCTCGATCCACGCCTGCAGGTCGGCGCCGCGGAGGACGTGCTCGCCGTCCGGCCCCCCGTCCGACGAGGGCAGGTAGCCGACCACCACGCGCGCGGGGAAGCCGATCTCCCGCGCGAGGAGCGCCGCCGCGACCGCGTACTGCTCGCCGTCGCCGACCATCGGTCGCGCGGTGGCGAGCTCGGCGATCCGGTCGAGCGCGTGACCGGATCGGCTGGGCGCGTCCTCGGTGTCGAGTCCGTGGCTCACGTACCCCTCGCGGTGGAAGCCCTCGATCATCGCCGCGAGCCTGACGCCCGGCGCGTCGGCCGATCGCGTCCAGCGGTCGAGGAGCCGGAGCAGCTCGTCCGGAGGTGCCGGGGAGGCGGGCAGGATCGCGCCGCCGGGCCGCAGCGCCGCCGTGTCGGCCGGCTCGACGGGGGCGACGGACGCCGCCGCGTAGGCGTCCCCGGCCGTCAGCCCGGATCGCACCGCCGCGGTGCCGGTGACGTCGTTGTAGGCGAACTCGTCCTCCAGCCGGTCGTTGCGGTCGCCGGAGAACGAGATCTGCTCGAGCTGGCCGACCCCCGGCACCCAGACGTCGTCGTAGCCGAGCACCGTGACCTCGAGGTCGACCGGTCGTCCCGGGGCGTCCGACTGGTCGAGCCGGTACGGCAGCCGCGTGAACTGTCCGGATGCCGCGGACCGGTCGGCGCCGCCCACGGCGTAGACGACCCCGTCGTACGAATCGAGGGTGGCGACCCGCAGCCCGACCCCGTCCGGGAGTCCGCGGACCGAGAGCATCTCGACCTCCGCCTCCGCCGGACCGAACGCGGACCGGAAGCCGGCGAGCGGGCTGTCGTGGTCGTTCGGCTCGAAGGGCGGCCGGAGCTCCGAGCGCACCACGGACCTCGGACCGGCGGGGAGTGCGAGCGCCGCGGCGGTCGCCCCGACGAGCGCGACCGCGACCACGACCGTCGCCCCGACGATCCGCCGCGCGTCGGCGAGCGCCGCCTCCGAGGGCGACTCCGAGCTCGTTCGCCGGCGTTCGGCGATCGCGACCCGCACCAGCCAGGCGGCGCTCGCGACCAGGAAGCCGACGCCCGCCTCGAACGCGACGTCGTCGTGGACCACGCCGAGGAGGACGCCCGCGACGAGCAGCCCCGCGGGCGGGAGGAGCGCCAGCGAGGGACGCGACGTCCGGAGGGCGATCGTCACCGACGCCGTCGATGCGACCAGTCCGAGGAGGAACGGCGGCACGAGCAAAGCCTGATAGGAGCCGACCGGGACGGAGATCGTGACCAGCTGCTTCCACGACAGCGCCGCCGCGGACACGAGGTCGACCAGGCCCTCCGCCGTGGGGAGCGCGCCGTAGGCCCGCGTCGGGACGGCCACGGGCACGCCGAGGACGAGGTACGCGCCGACGACGGCCGTGACCACCGCCCACGCGGGCCAGGCGTAGGCGGCGCCGAGCACGGCGATCGCGCACCCGGCGCCGATCGCCACCGCTGCGGCGACGAGGAACTCTGGGCTCTCGTAGACCGGCCACCACGGGACCATCGCGGTCGACGTCACCACCGCGAGCAGCAGGGTGCTCGCGAGCGCCGACCACAGGCCGGCACCGGCGATGCGGATCCTCGGGCGCGACCGCCCCCCGCGGGGTCCCGCGGGCGACCGCCGATCGGTGCTCGCCGCGCTCATGCGACGGATGCCGTCCTGGCCAGGAGCGCCGTGAGGTCCTCGAGGTAGCCGATGCCGTACACGGAGAGCCCGCCGAGCGCGCCGGCGGTCGCCTCCCCCTCGGAGGCGCACCGCACCGCGACGGCCTCGACGCCGATGGGCAGCCGGGATGCGGCGTGCCGGAGGTCGGCGAGGCTCCGTGCTCCGCCGGTCACGATGAACGCGAGCGAGACGCCGGCGATCGACTCGGTCGCCGCCCTGACCGTGTCGCCGAGTCCGCCGGCCCGGTCGTCGACCTCGACCAGGCAGAGCGCGTCGAGCAGGCGATCGCGCGACGCGGTCGGCAGTTCCCGCATCGCCGCGAGCCCGCGCGGACGTCCGCGCGGTCCGATCGGATCGCTCGCGCCGGCGGGTCGGCGCGCCGACGACGCGCGGCGCGGCCGCTCCCGGCCCGACACCACGAACGCGAGGCTCCGGGCGTCGCGGATGGCGCGAGCGCCGATGGATCCGGCCACGCTGACCGCGAGCTCGAAGTCATCGGGGTCCTCGTAGGCGTCGGCCGCGAGGTCGAGCAGCACCATCAGGCGGCTCCGCCGGGTCTCCTCGAACTGGCGCACCATGAAGGTGCCGGTCTTCGCCGAGCTGCGCCAGTGGATGTAGCGTCGGTCGTCGCCCGGCTGGTACTCGCGGAGCGCATGGAACGCGATGTCGCTCGCGGTCAGGTCCCGGGTCGGGGCCCCTTCGAGGTCGCGGAGGTACCCCGTGCTGAGGGCCGACACCGCGACGGTGCGCGGATGCACGTGCAGCTCGTGCACGCCGGACCAGACGATCTCGCGCCGCATGAGCCCGATCGGGTCGGCGCGCACCGTGCGCGCCGGGCCGACGTCGACGACGCCCCGGCGCTCGGTCGGCACGGCCACCCGCTCGTCGAATGCGCCGCCGCGCGGCAGCGCGGGCACCATGCGGGTCAGGACGCGCGCTCCGACCGGCAGCTCGAGCCGTGCCCCCGCGAAGCGCCGGCGCCCCGGATTGCGTGCGACGAGCCGCGCCTGCGCCGCCTCCCCCGCGGCGACGCGCGCCACCGGCAGCGACAGCTCGATCGCTCCCGCGCCGCGCCCGACGAGCCAGGCCGAGGCCACGGCCGCGAGCAGGAGGAGCCCCCATCCGATCAGGACGAGTTCCAGCCATCCCCAGATGTACCCGGCACCGAGCGCGACGACGGACGTGGCGAGCACCCCCCAGCCGAGCGGCGTGACCACGCCGCGCGCGGCTCGGGTCGCGCGCTCCGCGAACGCGACCGCGGCGCGCGCCGCGACGACGAGACGCGCGATGACCGCCGCGAGGACTCCCTGGCGGGCGGCCTCCTCGGGAATGGTCGATCGGGTCTCGAAGGTCACCCGGCCTGCCTCGCGGACGGCGGCGGCGTCTCGATGAGCACCTGCGCGATGAGGTTGGATGCGGTCACCCCGTCGAACTCCGCCTCGGGGTCGAGGATGAGGCGGTGCGCCAGCACCGGCTCGGCCAGCGCCTTCACGTCGTCGGGAACGACGTAGTGCCGGCCGCGGCCCGCAGCGTGCGTCTTCGCGGCGCGCACCAGGGCGAGGGCGCCGCGCACGCTGACGCCGAGCCGGACCTCGGTCGCGCTCCGCGTCGCGTCGACGAGGCGCGAGACGTAGTCGTTGATGGTCGGGTCGACGTAGACCGTCCGTGCGAGGGCGGCCATCTCGACGATCTCGGAGGCGTCCAGGCGGGCCCCCACCCGGTGGTCGTGGGCGCGCTGGTCGGTGCCCTCGAGGATGCGGATGGTCGACGCGTGGTCGGGGTACCCGATCGACGTGCGCATCAGGAACCGGTCGAGCTGCGCCTCCGGGAGCCGGTACGTGCCCGCCTGCTCCACGGGGTTCTGCGTCGCGATGACCATGAACGGTCGGCCGACGACGTGGGTCTGTCCGTCGACCGTCACCTGCCCCTCCTCCATGACCTCGAGGAGTGCCGACTGCGTCTTCGGGCTCGCGCGGTTGATCTCGTCCGCGAGCACGATGTTGGCGAAGACCGGCCCCGGGTGGAACTCGAACGCGCCCGAGCGCTGGTCGTAGACCGAGACGCCCGTGATGTCGCCCGGCAGCAGGTCCGGCGTGAACTGGACGCGGTTGCTCGACCCGGCGACCGACTGCGCCATGGCCCGCGCCAGCGACGTCTTGCCGGTGCCCGGGACGTCCTCGAGCAGCAGGTGGCCCTCGCTGAGCAGCGCCGTGAACGCGAGTCGGATGACCCGGTTCTTGCCGAGCAGGATCTCCTCGACCGCTCCGACGAGCCGGTCGAGGTTCGCCGCGAAGCGGGTGGCGTCCTCGGGGGTCATGGTCATGCGCTGCTCCTCGGTCGCCGTCACTTCGCCTCGAACCTCGCGGTCACACCCGCGACCTCAACATCCAACCAGACCGGGTCGCCGGCCTTCGCGCCGTCGATCCGGCAGGACGTGGCCGTCTGCGCCTGCCGTCCGACCCGGTCGCCGTCGGTCCCGCAGCGGTACGCCGCGGGGAGGCCGCCGTTGGCAGGGTCCGCGGTCCACGACCACGTGCCCGTGCCGCGATCGTAGTCACGGCCCGGCAGGGCGAAGGTCAGCGTGGGCGAGTCCTCGCCCGGGAAGGTCTCCGACCACGGGCCGCACGTGCCCCACACGGTGCACGAGCGCACCTGGAACCGGGCGGTCTCCCCGAACGGCCGGCTGAGCAGCTGGCGGAGCCACCCCGAGCCGGAGAAGTCCCTCGGCGAGCCGACCCGCGCGCCGTTCGCGTCGACGGCGACGATCTGCAGTCGCTTGCCCCCCGCCTCGACGTCGTCGATGTAGCGATCCCACGTCTCGGAGTTCAGCCAGTCCATGTCGCTGCGCACCGAGCCGATCGCGCCCGGGGCCGGCCGGACGACCGTGGTCGCGACGGCCGTCGCGACGCATCCGGCTCGGTTGTGGCCCCAGACCACGAAGCCGTAGCGTGCGGCCTCCACGTTGGTGCCCGAGAACTCCACGCTCGCCGCCCCGGCGCCGACGCGCACCATCTCGGCGACGGTGCCCCCGACCGTCGGCGCGACGACCGAACCCGGTGCGGGCGAGCTGACCGAGCACGCCTGCGCGCCGGTGGGGACCGATGTCTCGCCCTCGACGAGGCGCTGGACGAAGTACCCGCCGATGGGATCGCCGTTGCCGTCGAAGGGCGTCCACGAGACGACGGTGCTGCCCGCCGCGGCATCCGCATCGACCGAGATCGAGCCCGCGAACGGCGAACCGAAGGGGGTGCCGCTCGTGCTCGCCTCCGTCCAGGCGGCCAGGGCCGGGAGCGCGCCGTTCCGGGCGCTGACGGTCACGGCGACGACGCTGCCGTTCAGGAGTTCCTGCGACTCGAGCGAGCACCGCGTGGCGGTGCACGCCCGCGACGGGGAGACCTCGGTGGGCGCGCCCGCGATCCAGACGACGTAGGTCTGCACCGGGCTTCCGCTGCCCGTCGGCACGGGCGTCCACTCCACCCGGAGGCGCCCGTCGAGCGGGGCGGCGCGCAGGTCCCGGACCGGTGCCGGGACCACGTCGGACCACACCGGCTCGGGCAGCTCGACCGCGTCGCCGAGCCCGATCGCGTTGCGCGCCTGGATGCGCACGAGCGCCGCGGCCGATGGCCCGTTGCCCCGGGTCGGCACGGTGCACGTGGTCGCGACGCACTCGATCGCGGCGACCTCGGTTCCGTCGGCCGGATCGACCAGGCCGATCCGGTAGCCCTCGATCGGCGAGTTGTTGGCGGCGCCCGCGCCGAACGCGAGGTCGATCTCGCCGTCGCGGAACGCCGTGAGGCGGGCGTCGGTCACGGGATCCGGCCGGTCCTGCACCGAGATCGTGATCGTCCCCCACGCGAACCGGCTCGGGTCCGCGGTCGCGTCGGCGACCTGGTACTGCAGCGTCGTGTTCACCGGCTCCGCGCCGGCCGCCACGGCGACCGTCAGCCGCGAGCGGTCGGCGTCCGGCACGACGGAGACGCCCGCCGGCAGGCTGGCCTCGTCGAGCCCCCGCACCCGGACCACGCGAAGCGGGATCCCGGGGAACGGGTTCCCGGCGGCGTCGTTCGCGAGGACGTCGACGGTGGTGGTGCGCCCCCGCGGCGCGACCGCGAGATCGGGCGCGGGGCGCGCGACGGGCCGGGTGGACGGCACGACCCGCATCTCGATCCGGCCGGGAGTGCCCTCGATCCCGCCGTCCTCGACGGCCACCGTGATCGAGCGGCGCGTGCCCTGCGGCGTGTCCTCGGCGACGCGCACCCGGAGCTCGCTCCCGTCCAGTTCGATGCCGAAGCCCTCCGGGACGGGGCCGACGACCCGGTACGCGAGCTCCCCGCTGTCATCCGGGGTGCTCGTGAGCCGTTCGAGGTCGATCGGCTTCTCCTGGCCGGGCTCGAAGTCGATGACCCCGCCCGTGAACGTCGGCGGCTGGCCCTCGGCGGGCCGCACGTCGATCGGGATGACGATCGTGCCGGTGCGGCCGTCCGGGTCGTCGGCGCCCTCCCCGTCGGTCACGCTGAACGAGATGGACGCCGGGCCGAAGTAGCCCTCCTCGCTGCGGAAGCGGATGGTGTCGGCGTCGACGACGAGGTCGCTGCCGTCGGAGTGCGAGGCGCGGACGGTCGCCGCATCCGTGAGGCGGACCGGACGCCCGGACGCCGCGACCACGTGATCCTCGAGCTCGAGCACGACCTGCTCGCCCGAGACCACGCGCACGGTCGGGGCGTCGCGGCGCAGCTGGGGCAGCGCGTCGTCGCGGCCCGGCACCCAGATGAACGCGTAGGCGCGCACGTCGGGGTCCTCGGGGTGGCCCACCGAGAACGGGATGATCCGACGCTGGTCGCGGACCTCGACCCGGATCGACCCGTCGGCCCCGACGCGGGCGCCGTCGGCGTACCCGGGCACCAGCGACACGTCCGCGTCGCCCGCATCGGCGTCCGCGATGAAGACGTCCTCGAGCACGGCCACGTCCACCTCGTCCTCCTCGAGGACGTCGGTGAGGCTGAGCACGACATCCGTCGCCTCCGGTCGCGCCAGGGGCGCGTCGGGGTCCGCCGTGATGCGCAGGTAGCTCGACCCGCTCGCCTGCCGTTCGTTCTCGATCGTGTAGATGGCCCCGTAGATTCCGGGCGCGTCGGGGACCTGCACCACGACGACGTCGTCGACGACCTGTGCGCGGGTGCCCGGGGTGTTCGGCTCGACCCCCGTCAGCCGGAGCGGCGAGCCGTCCGGGTCGGTGTCGTTCTCGAGCACCCGCACCGCGACCGTCCGCCCCGGCCGGACCGTGATCTCGTCCTCGACCGCGACCGGGGCCCGAGCCCCGTCGAGCCCGGGGGCGACGCCCACGCGCACCGTCCCGGTCGCACGTGCGCCGAGGGCGTCGACGACCGTGTACTCGAACGTGTCGGTCCCGGCCGAGTACTCCCCCGCCCGGTACTCGAGCCAGTCGGCGCCGCGGTCCACGACCGAGCCCCGCTCCGGGTTCGACTCCTGCCCGACCAACTGGACGGAGTCGCCGTCGGGGTCGATGCCGCCGAGCGGGATCGGGATCCGCACCGTCCCGCCGGAGAGCACCCGCGCGGTCGCCGTGCGGGGAACCGGCGGGCTGTTGCCCTCCGGGTCGGCCTCGCGGACGGTGATCGCGACCGAGGCCGTGCCGAACTGGCCGTCCGGCCCCTCGACCCGGTAGATCGCCTCGAACTCGCCCGGGGTCTCCGGGGCCGCGTAGCGCAGGCGGTCTCCCGAGGCGAACAGCAGTCCGTCCTCCGGCTGCTGCACGAGGTCGGGGGCGAGTGTCAGCCGGTCGCCGTCGGGGTGCTCGTCGTTGTCGAGGACGGGGATGTCGATGACGTCACCGGTCCGCGCGGACGCGGTGTCCGGGACGGCCACCGGGGGCTGGAACCGGTCCGGGGTCGGCACCTCGACGACCGTCACGGTGCCCTCGGCGTCCGCGAGGCCGTTGCTCACGCGGTACCCGAACTCGGTCGAACCGGTGGGCAGCGGCCGGTTGAGCGTCACGCGCAGCACGCGGTGGTCGACGATCTCGATGCGCACCCCGCCGTCGTCGGGCAGCCCGTCGCTGCCAGTGAGGATGAGCAGTCCTCCGGTGGGGTCGATGTCGGTGGCGAGGACGTCGACCTCCGCCGGCTGGTCCAGCCGCAGGAAGGCGGTGTGCGGCACCGTGATCGGCACGGTGTCCCGCTCGGGCGGCGCGCTGACCTCGACGCGCACGAGCCCCGTCGCGGTCTGCGCGCCGTCGGTGACGGTGTACTCGAGGTAATGCGTGCGCACGTCCTCGGTGCGGAACCGGAACGTGCCGGCATCGAAGTCCGCCGTGATCTCGGCGCGGGGCTTGGACGGCACCGCGGTCAGGTGGGGGGTGCCCGATCCGCCGCGCACGTGGCGGAGGGGTTCCAGCTCGACCTCCTCGCCGGCCGTCGCGAGGGCGACGAACGACTCGGCCACCAGCGGCGCCTCGCCCGGCGCGCGCACCGCGACCGTCATCGCGCCGTTGCCGTCGTCGCGTCCGTCGGAGACGACCAGCGAGACGGTCCGCGCCGGGCCCTCGCCGCCCTCGTCGAAGACCACGACGCCGTCGGCGGTCGACGAGACGCGGTCGGGCTGGTCGACGGACGCGCGGCGGAGGAACACGGGATCGCCGTCCGGATCGACCCATTCGCCGAGCACCGCGGTCGTGACCCGGCCGCCGTCCTCGACGACCGCGCGGGTCGGGCGCAGCTGCTCGGGCGCCCCGTTCTCGTCGTCGGTCCGCACCGTGATCGTGACGACCGCGTTCGCGCCGCCGCCCCGTCCGTCGTCGATCGCGTACCCGAACTCGAACGAGCCGACGGCCTCGTCCCCGAGCGTCAGCTGCACCTGCTGGTCGTCGGCGACGACGTCGAGGCGCGCCCACCCGGGCAGGTCGCCGTCCACCCCGGTCACCACGAGCACGTCGCCGTTCGCGTCGTAGTCGTCCAGGAGCACGGGGAGGAGGGTCGCCCGGCCGGGCCGTGCGCCGAACTCGTCGTCGACGGCCACGGGCGGGACCTGGGTCTTCTCCACGGTCGGGGTGGTGTCGGGGTCGTTCTCCTCGACGGTCTGGTCGTCGCGCTGGATCGCGAGCAGGTCGTCCCAGTTGTCGATGAGCCCGTAGTCTCCGGATGCCGCCCAGCTCGCGCCGCTGCGACGGTCGTTGAGGACGAGGGTGCGACCGTTCTCCCGGTACTCGAGCACGAGCGCGCCCTCCGCCCCGGCGAGCGACACGGTCTCCTCGGCCCCGCAGTCGCTCCACGCGACGCCCTGCGCCCACGCGGCGTGACGGCACCCGTCGTGGACCACCGGACGGGCGGGCGCTCCGCGCCGCCCGTCGACGAGCACGCCCGGCTCGGATCCGTCCAGCGGCACCTCGAGCAGGCCGTCGCGCGTGGCCAGCAGGACCGACTCGCCCCCGACCGCGGGCGCCTGCAGCACCGGCGCCTCGGCGGGCGCGACGCGCTCCCCCAGCGCGACGCGCGCGTCACCCGGGAGACGGAGCACGCCGGCCGCCTCATCGAGGAGCACCCAGCGACCGCCGACCGACGTGAGCTGCACGGCCGCGTCCTCCTCGAGCGGGTCGAGCTGCGTGGCGGCGACCTCGTCGGGCCGATCGGCACTCGTGGCGTACAGGACGCCGGTGCTCGGGACGAACCCGAAGATCCGGCCCGCCGGATCGACCGAGACGACGGCGCCGGGACCGAAGGAGACCGCCGGGTCGGAGTCGGCGACGAATGCGCCGAAGTCGTCCACGGGTGCGGTCCACACGTCGCCACCGGCGGAGACCACCACGCGCCCGTCGGCGAGCGACAGGTCCGCATCCGCCGGCACGGCGACGGTGTCGGTGACGGTCGCGGTGGCGGGGTCGACGAGCCCGACGCTCGCGCGATCGCGGTCGAGCACGAGGACCGACGTGCCCCGCTGCAGGATCTCGGCGCGCGCGCCGCCCGTGTCGACGACCGCGTTGAGCTCGAGCACCGCGGTGTTCGCCCGTCCGACGGTGCGGCGCTCGTCGTTGGCCACCCACACGGCGGCGTCGCCGAGGTCGATCCGCTGCGCCGTGTACCCGCCGGATGCCACGGCGACGCCCGCGACGAGCGCCACCACCACGGTCACGACCGCCGTCGTCGCGACCGCCGAGCGGTGCCGCATCCACACCCTCCGCAGGTTCACCGCGGCACCTCGTCGACCTCGATGCACCGCTCCGCGCTCGGTGCGCCCGACTGGCCCTCCCGCCAGACGCTCACGCTCGCGCACACCGTGCCGGGTTCGTCGACGCTGATCGCGTACTGGGACGCGCGCTGGGGCGGTGACGGGCGGCCGTCGACGGTGACGAGGTAGGCGTCGCCCTGGCGCAGGCCGGGGTCGTCCCAGGTGAACTCGACCGCCGCACCGTCGGTCCTGGCGCGGACGTCCGTCACGATCGGGATCCCGCCGGCGCCGCGAGCGACCGTGACGAGACCGGCGACGACGAGCGCGACGAACACGCCGGCCGCGATGGCGACGCCGACGATGAGCCGGGCGGTCGACGGCGGCGCGGCGCGGCCGCGCACCGAGGCGGACCCCTGCGAGTGCGCGTCGGTCGATCCGGGGCGCACGGTCGCCGACGCGCGTCGCCGTCGCGCGCGGGAGGACGGACGCACCGTGGTGCCGGCGCCGATCCGGGTCCGCTCGTCGAGGTCCACCGCGGTGGCCAGTGCCCAGTCGTCCATGGCCACCTCGAGCGGTGTCTGCGGGAGCGAGAGCTCCTCCTCGACGGCCTGCAGGTCGCGGATGAACTCCAGCGCACTGGACTGGCGGTCCGCCGGCCGCCTCGACATCGCGCGGGCGAGCACGGCCTCCAGGCTCCGGGGGACGTCGGGCCTGCCGGTGGGGACGACGCGCGCCTTCTCGATCCGTCCCACGAGCGCCACCGTGCCGTTGTCGCCGCCCGGCACCTCGAAGGGGCTCCGTCCGGCGAGGAGCGAGTAGACGGTCGCGCCGAGCGACCAGACCTCGCTGGCGACCGTCCCGGCCACCTCGTCGAGGAGCACCTCCGGCGCCGACCAGGGCACGGAGAGTCCGACGGCGTCGCTCGCCTCGGCCTGCCCCAGCGTGGCGGCGATCCCGAAGTCGGCGAGCACCGGGTGCCCGTAGGCGGTCGTGAGGATGTTCGACGGCTTGATGTCGCGGTGCAGCACCCCCTGCCGATGGGCGGTCTCGATCGCGCTGGCGATCCGGACGCCGATGGAGAGGACCTCGGCCAGCGGCAGCTGCACGGCCCGGTAGCGCTGCCCGAGCGTCGCCGAGCAGTACTCCATGACGAGGTAGGGTCGCCCGTCTGCGGCGACGCTCGCCTGGTAGACGGTCAGGATCGACGGATGGCTCGAGAGCTGTGCCATGAGGTTCGCCTCGGCCTGGAACATCTGCCGGACCTCGTCGTTGACGACCTCGGCCAGCAGGACCTTGACCGCGACGAGTCGCCGGGGCATGTTCTGCTCGTAGAGGAAGACGTCGGCGAAGCCGCCGGACCCGAGCACCCGGATGAAGGAGAAGCCGGGCAGGTTCGGCGGCGTGGACGGCAGTCGCCTCGTCACGATCCTCCCCAACGGCCTCGGTGATCTCGCATCCGCCGGATGCGCACGTCACCCGGGGTGACCCCAATTGTAGGGTCGGCCGCTCCAGGGTCAGTCGCCGTCGGCCTCGGCGGTCGGGGTGACGACGCGGAGCACGTCGACGACGACCACGGTGACGTTGTCGCGGCCCCCGTTGCCGACCGCGGCGTCGACCAGCTGACGGACCGCCTGCTCGGGGCTGCGCCCGGAGATCAGGAAGTGGCGGATGCCGTACGAGGTGAGTTCCTTCGTGAGCCCGTCGGAGCAGATGAGGAGCCGCATGCCCTCCTCGAGCGGGATGGCCCGGTAGTCCGGGATCGGGGCCTCGTGGAACCCGACGGCGCGCGTGATGACGTTGGAATGGGGGTGCGTGTCGGCCTCATCGCGGGTGATCTGGCCGGCATCGACGAGTTCCTGGACGATGGAGTGGTCGACGGTGAGCTGTTCGAGGACCCCGCCGACGAGGCGGTAGACCCGGGAGTCGCCGATGTTGAAGACGATCCACGCGGGCTGGTCGCCGATCACCCCGAGCGCGACCCCGGTGACGGTGGTCCCGCTGCCCTCGTCGGTCACGCCCCGACCACGGCCCATGTCCTGCACGGCGAGCCTGAGCGCGCCGTCGATGTCGTCCGTCCCGACCGACTCCCGGCCGCCGTGCTCGGCGAGCCGGGTGACGACCGCGGCGCTCGCGAAGTCGCCCGCGGCGTGACCGCCCATGCCGTCCGCGACGGCGAAGACCGGCGCCTGGGCCACGAAGCTGTCCTCGTTGACGGCGCGGCGCAGGCCCGTGTCGGTCGCAGCGGCCCACGAGAGCGAGACCTCCGTCCCGTCGGGCAGCGCGACCCGATGGCGGCTGTTGCCGTTGCCGATCTGCGTCACCCGTTCCCCCAGTGTCCGATCGAGGTCATGCGTCGAGGCTCCCGAGTGCGGGGAGGATCTCGACGATCGTATCCCCTCCCAACTCCAGGCTCGTGCCCGGAACGACCACCACCGACTCCCCGGAGCGCAGGCGACGGCGACCGGAGGCGGAGCGCACGACCGTGCCGTTGGTCGAGCGCAGATCGGCTGCGACCAGTCGGCTGCCCTCCATCCGGAGCTCGAGGTGGGTGGCCGACACCACGCCGGCGGGCGACGCCACGCGGACGAGGGAGACCGCCTCGCCGCCGATGCGCGGCGACGTCGGGTTGCGTCCGATCAGGACGGGCACGGCCACGTCCCCGCCGGGTCCGCCGACGACGCGGTACCTCGGCGCGCCGATCGAGTCGACCGCGGCGGCTCCGCGATCCCGGGTGCTCCCGGGCGTGTCGTCCGGCGCGGGCGTCCGCTCGCGCCCGTCCGCCGTCGCGAGACGTGATCGCACGGCCGCCGTGAGGACGGTGTCCGCGTCCGCGCCGTCCCCGCGGGCGTAGCGCACGGTGTCGTCGTCGACGATGCCGAGCGGCTTCGTCGGGAGGCCGACCGTCGGTCCCGGATGCGAGGCGGACGACCTCGACGGGCGCCGAATGAGTGCCGTGTCGTCGGACACGGTCCCGCCTCCCGTGCCCGGCGGCACGTCGCGCCACGACCATTCGACGGCGGAGGCGCGGAACGCGGCGCGCCCGCCGGAGACGGCGGTCCCGCGCAGCCCGGCCTGTCGAACGGCTTCGAGCGGGGACTCCGGACCCGCGATGCGCAGCCGCGTCACCGCGGCGAACTCGGCGAGGTGCCACGGACGGATGCCTCGCGAGTCGAGTCGTCGGGCCCCGCCGGGCGAGGCGAGGTCGATGACGGCGCCGCCGCGGACGATCGCCGTGAGGGGTCCGTCGCCGGGCGGCCACCAGACGAGCCCGAGGTGCTCGACGCCGCCGGCTCCCATGGGGATCCGGGAGACGAGCGACTCGAGCTCGAGGTCGTCGATCGCGGCCGCCTCGGCGAGCGCGGTCAGCACCCGATCGTGCGCCGGCGCGGCGACCGCCGCGATGAAGCGGGCGCCGACCACGACATCCCATTCGCCGGTGCCGGGCTCGTCCCGGCGGCGCACCGCCCCATCGACCATGCGGTCCAGTCTGGCACCGGACGGGATCAGCCGAGGTGACTCATCACGTGCTTGAGTCGCGTGTAGTCCTCGAAGCCGTACTGCGAGAGGTCCTTGCCGTACCCGGAGTGCTTGAATCCGCCGTGCGGCATGTCGGAGACGAACGGGATGTGCGTGTTGATCCAGACGCATCCGAAGTCGAGGTGCTTGGCGAAGCGCATCGCCCGGGCATGGTCGCGGGTCCAGACCGAGGCCGCCAGCGCGTAGTCGACGCCGTTCGCCATCGCGATCGCGTCCCGCTCCTCCCGGAACGGCTGCACGGTCAGGACCGGTCCGAAGATCTCGCGCTGCACCGCCTCGTCGTCCTGCCGCAGGCCGGTGACGATCGTCGCCTCCCAGAAGTAGCCGCGGTCGCCCTGGCGGCGGCCGCCCGCCGCGATCTCGGCGTGGTCCGGCAGCCGGTCGATGACGCCGGAGACGTTCGCGAGCTGGGCCGGGTTGTTCAGCGGACCGTAGAACACGCCGTCCTCGCGCGGGGCACCGGTGCGCGCGTTGGTCCGCGCCCGCTCGGCGAGGATCGCGACGAGGTCGTCGTGCACCGAGTCGTGCACGAGCACGCGGGTCGCGGCGGTGCAGTCCTGGCCGGCGTTGAAGTACGCGGCCGCGACGATGCCGTCGGCGGCGGCCTCGAGGTCGACGTCGTCGAAGACGATCGCGGGGGCCTTGCCCCCGAGCTCGAGGTGCACGCGCTTCAGGTCGGTGGCCGCGGCTCGCGCGACCTCCATCCCGGCGCGGACGGAGCCCGTGATGGCCACCATCTCGGGCGTGGGGTGCTGCAGCAGCGACGCCCCCGTGCTCCGATCGCCCGTGACGACGTTCAGCACGCCGGCAGGGAGGAACTCGGCGGCCACCTCGGCGAGCTTGAGGGTCGCGAGGGGGGTCGTGTCGGAGGGCTTCAGCACGACCGTGTTGCCCGCGGCGATCGCGGGAGCGATCTTCCACACGGCCATGTTCAGCGGGTAGTTCCACGGCGCGACCTGCCCGATCACGCCGATCGGCTCGCGCCGGACGTAGGAGGTGTGGCCCGCCAGGTACTCGGCGGCGGCCCGGCCCTCGAGGTTGCGCGCCGCACCGCCGAAGAACCGCAGCTGGTCGACCGACTGCAGGATCTCGTCCTCGACCAGGGAGGCGCGGGGCTTGCCGGTGTCCTGGGACTCGAGGTCGGCGAACTCCTCCGCGCGCTGCTCCATGGCGTCGGCGATGCGGAAGAGCGCGAGCTGGCGCTCGGCGGGCGTGGTCTCGCCCCAGGTCTCGAACGCACGCCCCGCCGCGGCGTAGGCGGTGTCGATGTCGGCCGCGTCCGAGATCGGTGCGCGGGCGTACACCTCCTCCGTCGCGGGGTCGATCAGGTCCGCGGCCTCCTCGCCGCGTGCGTCGACGTAGTCGCCGTCGATGAAGTTGCGCAGGAGTTCGGTCACGGGGTTCCTCCGTCGTGGATGGTGGGCCGAGCGCCATCGCCGGGCGTCCGGGCGGGACCGGCCGTGGGCGGGCGCAGGTGCCGACCATGCTCGCACAGGCGGCGATGAATGGGAAGGTGCCGAACGATGGAATCAGTAGGCGTTCGGCCCGAAGTTCAACGGAATCGCTTGTGAATCGCACATTGCACTGTCATGATCGAACGCATGACGAACGGCTCCCGATCGAACGGCCACCGGCCGGTGCAGCTCGACGACGTCTCGAAGGCGATCATCGAGCAGCTGCAGGCCGACGGCCGACGCTCGTACGCCGACATCGGCAAGGCGGTCGGCCTCAGCGAGGCGGCCGTGCGCCAGCGGGTGCAGCGGCTGACCGAGGCCGGGGTCATGCAGATCGTCGCCGTGACCGACCCCATGCAGCTGGGGTTCACGCGGCAGGCGATGATCGGCATCCGGGCCGTCGGCGACACGAGGGCGCTCGCCGAGTCCCTCGCCGAGATCCCCGAGATCGACTACGTGGTCCTCACGGCCGGGAGCTTCGACATCCTCGCCGAGGTCGTCTGCGAGAACGACGACCAGCTGATCACGCTGCTGAGCTCGCGCATCCGCGACCTCGAGGGCGTGCAGTCGACCGAGACGTTCGTCTACCTGAAGCTGCAGAAGCAGTTCTACAACTGGGGCACCCGCTGAGCGCGGGCCGCCCGGAAGGAGATCCCCGATGACCACCCTCGACGCAGCGCCGCGCCTCGGTTCCGCCGGTTTCGACGACGCCGCGCTGCAGCAGAAGGCGAAGGACCACCTCTGGATGCACTTCGCCCGCCAGTCGGTGCTGGAGGAGCACGGGGTGCCCATCATCACGCGCGGCGAGGGCCACCACGTGTTCGACGCGCAGGGGCGCAGGTACTTCGACGGCCTGTCCGGCCTGTTCGTCGTGAACGCGGGCCACGGGCGCCGCCGGCTCGCCGAGGTCGCCGCGAAGCAGGCCGAGGAGCTGGCCTTCTTCCCCATCTGGTCGTACGCGCACCCCGCGGCGATCGAGCTCGCCGACCGGCTGGCCGACTACGCGCCGGCCGACCTCAACCGCGTCTTCTTCTCGACCGGCGGTGGCGAAGCCGTCGAGACCGCGTTCAAGCTCGCCAAGTACTACTGGAAGCTCCGCGGGATGCCGACCAAGCACAAGGTCATCTCGCGCGCGGTCGCCTACCACGGCACGCCGCAGGGCGCCCTGGCGATCACGGGCATCCCCGCGATGAAGCAGATGTTCGAGCCGATCACGCCCGGCGGCTTCCGGGTGCCGAACACGAACTTCTACCGCGCCGCGGAGATGGGCGGACCCACGGACGACATCGAGACGTTCGGCCGCTGGGCGGCGGACCGGATCGAGGAGATGATCCTGTTCGAGGGCCCCGAGACGGTCGCCGCCGTGTTCCTCGAGCCGATCCAGAACTCGGGCGGCTGCTTCCCGCCGCCCCCCGGCTACTTCCAGCGCGTACGCGAGATCTGCGACAAGTACGACGTGCTGATGGTCTCCGACGAGGTCATCGCGGCCTTCGGCCGGGTCGGGACCATGTTCGCGTGCGACGCCTACGGGTACGTCCCGGACATGATCACGTGCGCGAAGGCCATGACGTCGGGGTACTCCCCCATCGGCGCCACGATCGTCTCCGAGAAGATCTACGAGCCGTTCAAGTCCGGCACGACGAGCTTCTACCACGGCTACACGTTCGGCGGGCACCCCGTCTCGGCGGCGGTCGCGCTCGAGAACCTCGACATCTTCGAGGAGGAGAAGCTCAACGAGCGGGTTCGCGAGAACTCCCCGCTGTTCCGCGCCGAGCTCGAGAAGCTCCTCGACATCCCCATCGTGGGCGACGTGCGCGGTGACGGCTACTTCTTCGGCATCGAGCTCGTGAAGGACAAGGCCACCCGCGAGACCTTCGACGACGACGAGTCGGAGCGCCTGCTCCGCGGCTTCCTGTCGAAGGCGCTGTTCGACGCGGGGCTCTACTGCCGCGCCGACGACCGCGGCGACCCCGTGATCCAGCTGGCACCGCCGCTGACGATCGGTCCGGCCGAGTTCCGGGAGATCGAGCAGATCCTGCGCGGGGTGCTCACCGAGGCGGCGGCCCGGCTCTGACCGCGGAGGCGGCGCGATCGCTCGGCGAGGCGTCGCGCCGCACGGAACGCCCGGGCCCGACGGCCCGGGCGTTCCGTGCCTCACGGCCCGGGCGCCCGCGAGCGCTCCGCCGTCGATGACGCGGACGGCGCCCCGAAGGCCCAGGCCGGCAACGCGCCGGTACCGAGGAATCGCTGCAGCAGGCCGGCCATCGTGTGCCCGGGGGTCTCGTCGAGCGCGAGGGTGACCAGTTCGCCCGCGGCCGAGCCCCGACCGAGCGTCCAGGCGAGCCAGCCGGCGATGCAGAGCGCCCCGCTTCGGCGACCCTGCGGCGCGTCGCCGATCGCCGGGACGATCGACGCGAGGCATGCCCGCACCCGATCGACGTCCGGCCCGATGCTCGTCCGCCCAAGGAGCAGGTCAGCGAGGCCCTCGTCGAGCGCGCCGCCGCCGGACGCCGCGAGCGCGGACTCGCCGACGCCGCGACCGAAGGCGACCTGCAGCATCAGCGCATCGCGGATCGGCGGATGCTCGGCGAGGAGCAGGAACCGGGCGAGCTCGTCGACGGCGGGCTCGCCGACGCCGGACGAGATCCGTTCCGCGAGCTCGTGCGGGTCTGCGGCCTCGTCCACCGCACCGAGCGCCTCGGCCATCGCCCGGGCGCGCGAGGGGTCGGGCGCGGGAACCCGGACGAGGTGCGCAGCGCTCTCCGCGAGCATCGCATCGCCCTCGCGCTCCGCGGCCCGTGCCGCGGGGCTGTCCCGGATGAGCTCCAGACGCCGCCCACCGGGCGGCACCGCGTCGTCGAAGAGCGAGCCCCAGCCGTCCGCCGCGACCCAGAGCGCGTCGCGCACCTCGAAGCCGGCTTCCTCGGCCCTGCGGACCACGGCCGCGAGCAGGGGCCCGTGCGCGGCGTGCACGTCGCCCGACGGGGCGTCGGCGTAGACCACCGGAACGACGCCGTCGACGCGCGCCACCCGGCACACCATTCCGAGCACCGATACCGCGACCGACTCCGCGCGCTCCCCGGGCGGGAGGTCGTGGCGCAGTGCGCCGATGCTGCGATTGCCGGCGAACGCGACGCAGACCAGCGAGCGCTTCGGGTGATAGCCGAGCAGGTGCGGGACGAGGGCGAGGAAGTCGTGCGCCGCGTCGGCGCGGATGGTCGTCGTCATGGCGACGAGTCTCGCGGCGGTCTGCACCTGCGGACGCGGCGGCGGTGGCGGTGGGTGACGACGGGTGATCCCCGTCGATGGTGAGGAGAGGTGGAACGGTGCGAGGCCGAGCCGTCCTCCACCGCGATCCAGTCCCCGCGGTCGCCGCGCGGTGTCTGATTCCCGCCAGTCGCCGACGGTCGGCCCGCCTATCCTCGAAGCATGACCAGCCCTTCCCTCACCCGGTTCGCGAGTCCCATCGGCCGCATCGAGATCGTCGCCGACGACGCCGAGATCGTCTCCCTCGCGATCGAGCGCGACGGCGCGCTCCCGCACGACGGGCTCGACGAGCGCCCCTCACCGCTGCTCGCGACCGCGCGGCGTCAGGTCGAGGAGTACTTCGAGGGCCGACGCACCGGATTCGACCTTCCGGTGCGCCTGGTCGGCACCCCGTTCCAGCGCGCCGTGTGGGCCGAGCTGCAGCGACTCGGCTGGGGCGAGGCGATCTCCTACGGTGGGCTCGCGGGCGCGGTCGGCCGACCCGGGTCGGCCCGCGCCATCGGCGGCGCCGTCGGCGCGAACCCCGTGCCCATCATCATCGGCTGCCATCGGGTGCTCGGCGCCGACGGTCGGGTCACCGGGTACTCCGGCGGCGAGGGCGTGCCCACCAAGCTCTGGCTGCTGGCACACGAGCGGATCGGGTTCGCCGCGTGAGCGGTGGTCTCGACGTCGTCGTCGGCGACGACGGGCTCGCGCGGTGCGCGTGGGGCGCGTACGATCCGGAGTACCGGCGCTACCACGACGAGGAGTGGGGCCGCCCGCAGCACGATCCGACCCGGTTGTTCGAGAAGCTGTGCCTCGAGGGGTTCCAGGCCGGTCTCTCGTGGATCACCATCCTTCGGCGCCGGCCCGCATTCCGCGAGGTGTTCCACGGCTTCGATCCGGCCCGTGTCGCCGAGATGGGCGACGCCGACGTGGAGCGACTCCTCGCCGACGCGCGCATCATCCGCCACCGCGGGAAGATCGAGGCGACCATCTCGAACGCCCGCGCCGTACTCGCGCTCGACGAGCCCCTGGACCGCGTGCTGTGGGGGTTCGCACCGCCGCCGCGCCCGGCGCCCCCGGCATCGTTCGCAGAGGTTCCCGCCGTGACGCCGGAGTCGGCCGAGCTCAGCCGACGGCTCCGTGCACTCGGGTTCCGGTTCGTGGGTCCGACCACGATGTACGCGTTGATGCAGGCGATGGGCATGGTCGACGACCATGTGGCCGGCTGCCATCGGTCGGCGACCGCGGGAGCCCCGCCCGAGGCATGAGCCCTCGACGACCGGAACGGACGTCGGTGGTCAGGCGACGAGTTCGAGCTCGTCGGGAGCCGACGTCCGCGTCGTGCCCGCCTCGAGCCGGAAGCCCGCGCCGCCTGCCCAGTCGAGCAGGTCGGCACGGGTCTCGAGCACCGGGCGCGACTCGACCAACGCTCGCGTGAAGAGTCCCTTCGCGCGCTTGTTGAAGTGGTTCAGCGCCCGTCGTCGACCCCCGTCGTCGATCGACACCACCCTGAGGTAGACCGAGTCGTCCCGGTCCGGCGCCGGCCCCAGTTCCACGTACCCCTCGGAGCGCAGGTCGATGACGAGTCCGTCGTACGCCCCGAGCACGCTGCGGATCGGCTCTCGCCACAGGGCCTTCAGCCGGATGCCCGGCAGCCGCGAATCGTGCGAGAGCCGGTAGGCGGGGATCCGGTCCCCCGCGCCGACGAGGCCCAGGAGCGCGGAGTGCACCACCACGTGCTCGGCGCCGTAGGCGCGGGCGTCGTCGCCGAGCGACGGCGCATCGAGGGCGTCGTAGAGCACGCCGGTGTAGCGATCCATGGCGGGCATGGTCGGCGCGCGCCGGAGCATGCGATTGCGCTCCACCTCGCCCGCCTGCCGTGGGCCGAGCTTCAGCGCGCGCATCATCGCCTCGCCGTCCGCCGCGAGGTCGCCGACGGCGGCCAGCGCCGTCTCGCGGGCGTCGCGCAGGGCCGGGAACGCGAGCGACGCGAGCCCGATCGGCGGGGCCTCGCCTCCGTCGCGCTTGGTCTCGGAGGGCGGGAGGATGACGAGCACTATGCGGAGATGAACTCGAGTGCGGCGTCGACGTTCATGCCGAGCGGCTCGACGCTGTCGATGGTCACGCGCGGCAGCGCGGCCGAGGGCCCGTTCCACGGCGCGTACCCGTCGAGGCTCTGCTCGACCGCGCGCCACGTCGTCTCATCGAGGTGCGGCAGCTTCCGCTCGCGCTTCTCGAGTCGCTCCCGGTGGACCGACGCATCCGAGCAGACGACTTCGATCACCCGGAGGCGGACATCGGTCCGCTCCGCCAGGTCGCGCCACTGCAGCCGCGCCGACTCCGCCGCGTTCACGGCGTCGACGATCACCGTGCGGCCGGACGCGAGTTCCTTCTCGGCGATCTGCTCGGCCACGAGGTAGGCGGCCAGGCCGGTCGGCTGATCCGCCGCGATCCCGGCGCGCAGGATGGCCGACTCGATCGGGTCGACCGACACGACCGTGGCGCCGAGGCGGGCGCCGACGATCTCCCCGATCGTCGACTTGCCCGCGCCCGGCAACCCGGCCATGACGATGAGCTGGGTGACGCTCAGGTCACCGAACTGGCGGTCGAACGGCTGCTCCCCCTGCATCCGCCGTCCCTCAGGCGAGGGCGGCGCGAGACGCGACGACCTGCACCGCGTCCGACTGCACCGAGAGGAAGCCGTCCTCCGCGTCGGCGGTGATCTTCTCGCCGCCGGGCAGGGTGACGCGGACCTCGCCGCCGGCCAGGATCGCGAGCATCGGCTCGTGCCCCGGCAGGATGCCGATCTCGCCTTCGACCGTACGGGCCACGACCATGCTCGCCTCGCCCGACCAGACCTCCTGGTCGGCCGAGACGACACTCACGTTGAGGGCGGCCATGCTCAGCCGTTCTCCTTCTGGATCTTCGCCCACTTCTCCTCGACGTCCGAGATCGGACCGACGTTGAAGAAGGCCTGCTCCGCGACGTGGTCGAAGTCACCCCGGGCGATCGCGTCGAACGACTCGATGGTGTCCTTCAGCGGGACGGTCGAACCCTCGACGCCCGTGAACTTCTTCGCCATGTACGTGTTCTGCGAGAGGAACTGCTGGATCCGGCGCGCACGCGACACCGTGATCTTGTCCTCCTCCGAGAGCTCGTCAACACCGAGGATGGCGATGATCTCCTGCAGCTCCTTGTTCTTCTGGAGGATCTGCTTGACCGTGGTCGCCACGCGGTAGTGGTCCTCGCCCAGGTAGCGCGGGTCGAGGATGCGCGAGGTCGAGGTCAGCGGGTCGACCGCCGGGTAGAGGCCCTTCGACGCGATCTCGCGCGACAGCTCGGTCGTCGCGTCGAGGTGCGCGAAGGTCGTCGCCGGCGCCGGGTCGGTGTAGTCGTCGGCGGGGACGTAGATCGCCTGCAGCGAGGTGATCGAGTGACCGCGCGTCGAGGTGATGCGCTCCTGCAGGATGCCCATCTCGTCGGCGAGGTTCGGCTGGTAGCCCACCGCGGAGGGCATGCGGCCGAGCAGCGTCGACACCTCGGAACCCGCCTGCGTGAAGCGGAAGATGTTGTCGATGAACAGCAGCACGTCCTGCTTCTGCACGTCGCGGAAGTACTCGGCCATGGTCAGTGCCGAGAGGGCGACGCGAAGACGCGTCCCCGGCGGCTCGTCCATCTGGCCGAAGACGAGGGCGGTCTTGTCGAAGACGCCCGCCTCCTCCATCTCGTGGATGAGGTCGTTGCCCTCACGCGTGCGCTCGCCGACGCCGGCGAACACCGAGACGCCGCCGTGGTCCTGGGCGACGCGCTGGATCATCTCCTGGATGAGGACCGTCTTGCCGACGCCCGCACCACCGAAGAGGCCGATCTTCCCACCCTGCACGTACGGGGTGAGCAGGTCGATGACCTTGATGCCGGTCTCGAAGAGCTGCGTCTTCGACTCGAGCTGGTCGAAGCTCGGCGGCTTGCGGTGGATGGGCCACCGCTCGGTGATCTCGACGGTCTCGCCGGGCTCGGCGTTCAGCACGTCGCCGATCACGTTGAAGACCTTGCCCTTGGTCACGTCGCCGACGGGCACCGAGATCGGGGCGCCGGTGTCGTGCACCTCCTGGCCGCGGACGAGTCCGTCGGTCGGCTTCAGCGCGATGGCGCGGACGACGTCGTCACCCAGGTGCTGGGCGACCTCGAGCGTCAGCTCCGACGTCTCCTCGCCGAGGGTGATCGTGGTCTTCAGCGCGTTGTAGATGTCGGGGATCGAGTCGTGCGGGAACTCGATGTCGACGACGGGGCCGGTCACGCGCGCGATGCGGCCGACGGTACCCGTCTCGTCCTGGACCGGCGCGGTTGCGGTGTCAGTCATGTTGTCTTCCTTCTGGATGAATGCGGGCTACTTGGAGGAGGAGAGCGCGTCCGCTCCACCCACGATTTCTGCGATCTGCTGCGTGATCTCGGACTGGCGGGCCTCGTTGGCCAGGCGCGTGTAGTCCGTGATGAGCTTGTCGGCGTTGTCGGTCGCCGACTTCATGGCCTTCTGCGTGGCCGCGTGCTTTGCGGCGGCCGACTGCAGCATGGCGTTGAAGATCCGGCTCTCGATGTAGACGGGGAGGAGCCCGTCGAGGACGGTCTCGGCATCCGGCTCGAACTCGTAGAGCGGGAACACCTCGGCCTTGCCCGAGGGCGACGGCTCGGCGTCGGCCTCGGCTTCGACCACTTCGAGCGGCAGCAGGCGCGTGACGACGGGCACCTGGGTGATCCGGCTCACGAAGCGGTTGTAGACGATGTGGATCTCGTCCACGCCGCCGTCGGCGCTGTCGCGGAGGAACGCCTCCAGCACGGCGTCGGCGACCTCCTTGGCGGTCTCGAACTCGGGGTTGTCGGTTCCGCCGATCCAGCTCCGCTCGAAGTCACGACGACGGAAGCTGAAGTACCCCACCGACTTGCGGCCGATGAGGAAGTACACGACCTCCTTGCCCTGGCTGCGCAGCAGCTCGGCGAGCTCCTCCGACTCACGCAGGACCTGCGAGTTGAACGCACCCGCGAGGCCGCGGTCGGAGGTGAAGATCACGATCGCGGCGCGGTCGACGCGCTCGGGCTCGGTGGTGAGCACGTGCGAGACGTTCGAGTAGCTCGCCACCGCCGAGACGGCGCGCGTGATGGCGTTGGAGTACGGCGTCGACGCGGCGACGCGCGCCTGCGCCTTCTGGATCCGCGAGGCGGAGATGAGCTCCATCGCTCGCGTGATCTTCTTGGTCGTCTGCGCCGACCTGATCTTCTGGCGGTAGACCCGAAGCTGCGCTCCCATGTTTCTCCTGTGTCCTGGCTTCCTGTTCCCGAGGCTCCCGGTGCGACCGTGTCCGGCCCGACCCGAGAGCCTCGGGCACTGGGAAAGCGACTAGCGACGACCCTTGACGATCTGCTCCTGGCCGACCTCTTCCTCGTCGATCGCCTCGAACTTCTCGGAGCCGACCGAGGCGAGCGACTTGCCCTCGCCGGTCTGGAACTCGAGCTTGAACTTGTCGACCTCGGTCTCGAGGGTCTCGACGGTCTCGTCGGAGAGCACGTTGGTCTCGCGGAGGTCCGAGAGCACCGACGTGTTGCGACCGAGGTAGTCGAGCAGTTCGCGCTCGAAGCGCAGGATGTCCTCGACCGGGACCTCGTCCAGCTTGCCGTTCGTGCCGGCCCAGATCGAGACGACCTGCTCCTCGACGGGGTACGGCGAGTACTGCGGCTGCTTGAGCAGCTCGGTCAGGCGTGCGCCGCGCTCGAGCTGACGGCGGCTGGCCGCGTCGAGGTCGGAGGCGAACATCGCGAACGCCTCGAGCGAACGGTACTGGGCGAGCTCGAGCTTGAGCGTTCCGGAGACCTTCTTGATCGACTTGACCTGGGCGTCGCCGCCGACTCGGGAGACCGAGATGCCGACGTCGACCGCGGGGCGCTGGTTCGAGTTGAACAGGTCGGACTGGAGGAAGATCTGGCCGTCGGTGATCGAGATCACGTTGGTCGGGATGTAGGCCGACACGTCGTTGGCCTTCGTCTCGATGATCGGCAGGCCGGTCATCGAGCCCGCACCGAGCTCGTCCGACAGCTTCGCGCAGCGCTCGAGGAGCCGCGAGTGCAGGTAGAACACGTCACCGGGGTACGCCTCGCGGCCCGGCGGACGACGCAGCAGCAGCGACACCGCGCGGTAGGCCTCGGCCTGCTTCGACAGGTCGTCGAAGATGATCAGGACGTGCTTGCCGTCGTACATCCAGTGCTGGCCGATGGCCGAGCCGGTGTAGGGCGCGAGGTACTTGAAGCCGGCGGGGTCGGACGCGGGCGCGGCGACGATCGTCGTGTACTCCATCGCACCGGCATCCTCGAGGGCGCCCTTCACCGAGGCGATGGTCGAGCCCTTCTGGCCGATCGCGACGTAGATGCAGCGGACCTGCTTGGTCGGGTCGCCCGACTCCCAGTTGGCCTTCTGGTTGATGATCGTGTCGATCGCGATCGCGGTCTTGCCGGTCTGGCGGTCGCCGATGATGAGCTGGCGCTGGCCGCGGCCGACCGGGATCATCGCGTCGATGGCCTTGATGCCGGTCTGCAGCGGCTCGTGCACCGACTTGCGCTGCATGACGCCGGGGGCCTGGAGCTCGAGGGCGCGGCGGCCGTCGGTCTCGATGTCGCCGAGGCCGTCGATCGGGGCGCCGAGCGGGTCGACGACGCGGCCGAGGTAGCCCTCGCCGACGGGCACCGAGAGCACCTCGCCCGTGCGGGTCACCTCCATGCCCTCCTCGATGCCGGTGAACTCGCCGAGCACGACGACACCGATCTCGTCCTCATCGAGGTTCAGGGCGAGGCCGAGCGTGCCGTCCGCGAACTTGACGAGCTCGTTCGCCATGACCGAGGGCAGGCCCTCGACATGGGCGATGCCGTCGGCCGCGTCGGTGACGTACCCGACCTCGGTCTTCTGCGCCGCGCCCGGCTCGTAGTCCCGGGCGAACTCCGAGAGAGCCGAACGGATCTCGTCGGGGCTGATGGAGAGTTCTGCCATTGCCATTTCCTTTTCTGAGGGCGAGGCCCTGTCTGTACCGCTTGTACAGCTACTGATGTGTCGCGGCGCAGGACGCCGGTCGTTGTCGTCCGGCGTCAGCCGGCAAGCTTCTGCCTCAGGTCGCTGAGGCGGCTGGCGACGCTGCCGTCGATGACGTCGTCGCCGATCTGCACCCGAACCCCACCGAGGACGTCGGGGTCCACGATGGCGTCGAAGCGGACGCGGCGGCCGGCCCGGGCCCCGAGCGTGCGCTCGAGACGGGTGATCTGGTCGTCGCTGAGTGCCACCGCCGACGTGACCGTGGCCACGTCGAACCCGCGCTGGTCGGCGACGATCGCGGCGGCGCCGCGGAGCATCTCACCGGTGCGGCGGCCGCGCGGCGACTGCACGAGGTGCCGAACGATCAGCGTGGTCGCCGGCGACGCCACCGGGGCGAGCAGCCGATCGACCAGGGCGACCTTCGCCTCGACCGAGCCGAGCTTCGAACCGAGCGCGAGCTCGAGTTCAGCGTCCGACGCGACCGTGCGCTGGAACGCGTACAGCTCGCCGTCGACCTCCGCGTCACCCGCGGCCTCGGCCGCGACGCGGAAGCCGAGCTCCTCGACGCCGTCGAGGAAGTCGGCCTGGCTCGACCATCGCTGCGCGGCGGCGCTCACCAGGAGCTTCGCCGCGGCGGGGGCGATCCTGCCGCCGAAGACCCGCTCGACGAGCTCGGCCTTCTGGGCCGCGTCGGCCTCGTTGTCGGTGAGGGCCGTCCGCAGCTGCGGCGTGACCGCGATCACCCGGGTCGCGGCGAGGAGGTCGCCGGCCACCGGGAGCTCGGCCCGGCCGAGCGCCGCGAGCTCGGCTCGCGTGCCGGCCAGGGCCTCTCTCGTAGCGCTGCCCATGGACTACTTCTTCCCTCCTGCGGCGGCCTGCTCGGACGCCTCGAGGTCGGCGAGGAAGCGGTCGACGACGGCCTTCGCCTTCGCGTCGTCGGAGAGCGTCTCCCCGACCACGCCCGACGCGAGGTCGATCGCGATGGTGCCGACCTCGGAGCGCAGCGACACGAGCGCCGACTGGCGCTCGGCCTCGATCTGCGCCTGCGCGCTCGCGCTGATGCGCGAGGCCTCGGCCGACGCCTGATCCTTCGCCTCGGCGACGATCTTCTTGCCGTCCTCGCGGGCGCCCTCGCGGATGCGACCGGCCTCGGCCCGCGCGTCGGCGAGCTGGGCGGTGTACTCCTCGAGCGCCGCCTCGGCCTTGCGCTGGGCCTCGTCGGCCTTGGCGATGTTGCCCTCGATGGCCTCGGCGCGCTCATCCAGCAGCTGCTGCATGCGCGGCAGGGCGTAGCGCCAGAAGAACACGAGGATGATGACGAAGCAGACCGACGACCAGATGATGTCGTACCAGGCCGGGATCACCGGGTTGGTCGCCGCCTCGCCCTCGGTTGCAGCTCTCAGCACTGCGTGAAGCACGTTGGCCTCCTGAAGTTGGACGGGGCGATCAGACGAAGATGAAGCCGGTGGCGATACCGATGAAGGCGAGCGCCTCGGTGAAGGCGATACCGATCCACATCAGGACCTGGAGGCGGCCGGCGAGCTCGGGCTGGCGGGCCACGCCCTCGATGGTCTTGCCGACGACGATGCCCACGCCGATGGCCGGGCCGATGGCGGCGAGGCCATAGCCGACCGTCGCGATGTTGCCGTTGATCTCAGCGAGAACGGTGGTTGCGTCCACGTTATGGGTTTCCTTTCTTGGGGTTCCTACGGGCGGATGCCCTGGCTCAGTGCTCCTCCGCCACCGCGAGCTGGATGTAGACCGCGGTGAGGAGGGTGAAGACGTAGGCCTGCAGGACGGCGACGAGGATCTCGAAGATCGTGAACGCGAGGCCGAAGGCCAGCGATCCGGCGCCGAGGAGGGTGTACCAGCCGCCGAGCTGGAAGACGAAGAACTGCGTCGCCGCGAAGAACAGCACGAGCAGCAGGTGGCCGACGATCATGTTCATCAGCAGTCGCAGCGTCAGGGTGACGGGGCGGATGATGAACGTCGAGATGAGCTCGATCGGCGTGACGATCAGGTAGACCGGGAGCGGCACGCCCGAGGGGAACAGCGAGTTCTTGAAGAAGTTCTTCGGGCTCGCCTTGATGCCCGCGTAGATGAACGTGACGTACGACACGATCGCGAGCACGAGGGGCACGCCGATGACCGAGGTGCCGGCGATGTTCAGGAACGGGATGATGCCCGTGATGTTCATGAACAGCACCATGAAGAAGATCGTGGTGAGGATCGGCAGGAACCGCTTGCCGTCCTTCTTGCCGAGCAGGTCGTCGGCGACGTTCACGCGGACGAGGTCGAGACCCATCTCGACGAGGCTCTGGAAGCGGCCCGGGACGACGCGCATTCGGCGCGTGCCGGCCCAGAACACCAGCAGCAGCGCGGCGACCGCGATGAACTGCACCAGCGTGATGCGGGTGATCTCGAAGGGCGTGCCCTCGAACAGGAGGCCGCCGGGGAAGAACTCCTCGATCGACGGCCCGTGGAATTCACCATCATTGGTTTCAGTCGGAACCAGCAGGTTCACAGCGTTAGCTAGCAGCGCTATCTCCTGTTTCGGGGCGTGGAGCGGAGCTCTCGCGTCGACGAACATGGAAACGGTTCGGCACCCGTGCCGGAGCAGGGCGGAACCGTGGGGGATCGCCCCTACTGTAGCAAGAGATCGGCGCTCCGCCGAATCGCTACACGCTGTAGAACTCGGCGCGGACCGGGCAGCATGCCGCTGACCGCATGGTTTCGGGGCCGCGCGGCGCGCGGTCCTCGGCCCCCGGAGCGGAGGGCATCGTCCGCGCACGATGGGCGGACACGATGGACGCCGCCCGCGTCGCGGGCGGCGTCCGTCGTGTCCAAGCGCGGGTCGTCAGTCGTCGGTCGGCGCCGGGGGAAGCTCGGCGTCGCTGGCGTACGGGAGGCGCGAGCGCGCGACGACGAGCACGTCGACGACGAGCGATCCGATGACCCCGGCGACGATGGAGAGGAACAGCACGACCGGGTCGAGCCAGTCCGCGCCGCGCAGCAGCACGACCAGCACGATGAAGACGACGAACTTCAGCAGCCAGCCGCCGAGGACGATGCCGAAGAACGCCCCGACGAAGACGTCGGACCCGGCGAAGCGATTGGCGAGCAGGATGCTCGCTCCGGTGATGCCCATGAAGACCATCGACATGAGCGTGCCGATGAGCGCGCCGAGGAGCCCGGCCGTGCCGGACACGGCGAACCCGATGGCCCCGCCCACGATCGCGATCGCGGCGGCGATGAGCACGCCCCACAGCAGCGCGCGCCGGAGGACGGGGTTGGAGGTGGGCGTGCGGTCGGCGGGGTCGCGCGGTGCGGAAGTCATCGGGCTCCTGGGTGGTCGTCGCCCGTGACCGGGCGTTCGGCGGCGGGCGTGGGCATGGCGGCGAGCTCGTCCAGGCCGGGGAAGGACGCGTCGCCGGCCGACGCGGCCTCGGCCTCCGCCGCGACCGTCTGGCGCTTGCGACGGCCGAGGGGGGCGAGCGTGACGGCGGCGAGGGCGACGAAGCCCACGCCGATGAAGGCGAAGGCCCAGCCCGACCCGACCTCGAAGTACACGGGCAGCACGAACGCGAGCAGGCAGCCGAAGGAGGCGACCGCCGTCCACCCGTAGAAGATGAGGACCGCGTGCAGGTGCGAATGGCCCATGTCGAGCAGGCGGTGGTGGAGGTGCTTCCGGTCGGCGGCGAAGGGCGACTTGCCCGCGCGCAGGCGTCGGACCACGGCCAGGCCGAAGTCGAGCAGCGGGATCAGGAGCACCGCGAACGGGATGATGATCGGGATGAACGCCGGGAACAGCTCGTCGGTGCCGAGCTGCGACGGGTCCACCTGGCCGGTCACCGCGATGGCCGACGTGGCCATGAGCAGGCCCACCAGCAGCGCGCCGGCGTCGCCCATGAACAGCTTCGCGGGGTGCCAGTTCAGCGGCAGGAAGCCCAGGCAGGCACCCACCACGACCACCGCCAGCAGCGAGGCGAGGTTGAAGTAGTTCGTCGGCGAGGTCTGCTGCACGAGCAGGTACGAGTAGAGGAAGAACACCCCGCTGGAGATGAGCGCGACGCCCGCGACGAGGCCGTCGAGCCCGTCGATGAAGTTGATGGCGTTCATCACGAGCACGATGGTGAACACCGTCACCGCCGCACTCATCCAGCTCGAGCCGACGGTGATGCCGCCATCGGGTCCGCCGATCGGCAGGGACACGATCGAGACGCCCTGCCACGCGATCACGCCCGCCGCGATGAACTGCCCCGCCAGCTTGGTCAGCCAGTCGAGCTCCCAGACATCGTCGGCGACGCCGATCGCGACGATGAGGCCGGCCGCGAGCAGGATCGCGAGCACCTGGAACGGGTCCTTGAAGACGATCTGCAGGTTGGCGAAGCGGTCGATGCCGAGCGAGGAGATCCACGCCGCCGCCGCGAAGGCGACGAGGATGCCGATGAACATCGCGATCCCGCCGAGTCGAGGCGTGGGTCGCGTGTGCACGTCGCGTTCGCGGATCTTCGGGTAGAGGCGGTACCTGAGGCTGAGCTTCCAGACCGCGAGCGATCCGGCGAACGTGACGATCGCCGTGACGAGGGCGAGGGCGACGAACAGGGTCATGACGGAGCGGGATCCGTCCGTTCCGCGGTCGGGCCCGCAGCGAGCTCCTCGGCGTCGGCCTCCGCCGGGGACTCAGCCGTGACGTCGACCTCCGCCGGGGACTCGGCCGCGGCGTCCGGCTCGGTCGCCTCGTCCGCCGAGTCGTCCGCCAGGAGTTCCTCGCCCACCACCTCGGCGATCCGCTCGCGCGAGATCACGCCCGCGCGAACGATCCGGAGCAGGCCCGACCCGTCGGCGCCGAGCCCCGTGGCGTCGACGATCGTCGAGGAGGTGTCGCCCGGTCGCTCCCCGATCGCCTCGTAGGACGTGCCCGCGGGGCCGCCGTCGAGGTACACCGAGACCGCGTCGCCGAGCATCTCGGCCGCGGCGCCGGCCGTCGTCGCCGATGGCATGCCGGACAGGTTCGCCGACGAGACCGCGAGCGGGCCGGTCTCGGACAGGAGCTCGAGCGCGATCCGCTGGTCGGGCATGCGCAGCGCGACCGTGCCTCGGGTCTCGCCGAGGTCCCACTGCAGCGACGGCTGCGCGCGCAGGATCACCGTGAGCCCGCCGGGCCAGAACGCCGCGACGAGCCGACGCACCGCGTCGGGAACCTCGACCGCGAGCGCGTCCAGCGTCGGGATGCCGGGCACGAGCACGGGCGGGGGCGAGGTCCGCTCGCGCCCCTTGGCCTCGAGCAGTCGCTGCACGGCGGCGGGGCTGAACGCGTCGGCCGCGACGCCGTAGACGGTGTCGGTGGGGATGACGACCAGCTCGCCGCTGCCGATGGCGCGACGCGCCAGGCGCATGCCGGCGAGGAGCTCGGACTCGACCGAGCAGTCGTGGATGAGTGTCATGACCGCTCGATTCTAGACGTCGGCGCGCCGCCGTCGCTGGGCGCCGCGGCGTGCGGCGCGAGGGACGCCTCCCCGAACGTCGTCGGCGCCCCCACCGGACGTCAGCGATGCGCCGTGGTCACCCGGTCGCGACCGGTCAGGTCGCGGTGGTGGGCCACCCCGTGCCATCCGTCGCCCTCGAGGATCGCGGCGACGCCGGCGGACTGCGACTCGCCGTGCTCGATCATCAGGGCGCCGCCGCGATGGACGAGCCGGAGCGCGCGCCGCGAGAGGATCCGCACCACGTCCAGCCCGTCCGGACCGCCGTAGAGCGCGTGCCCGGGGTCGTGGAGGCGCACCTCGGGGTCGCGAGGGAGCGCGTCGTCCGGGATGTAGGGCGGGTTCGACGCGACCACCGCGACGCGGCCGTCGAGTTCCGGCAGCGCCTCCGCGAGGTCGCCGAACACCAGCTCGAGGTTCGGCGCGCCGACCTCGTCGACGTTGCGCCGGGTCCACGGGAAGGCCTCGGGCGAGTTCTCGACGGCCCAGACGCGGGCATGCGGCACCTCGGTGGCCATCGACAGGGCGATCGCCCCGCTTCCCGAGCCGAGGTCGAGCCCGATCGGCTCCGGCTCGGCCGCCGCCCGCAACGCGTCGATCGCGAGCTGGGCGAGCAGTTCGGTCTCGGGCCGCGGCACGAACACGCCCGGCCCCACGGCGAGCTCGAGCGAGCGGAACGCCGCACGGCCGGTGAGGTGCTGGAGCGGCTCGCGACGCGCGCGGCGTTCGACGAGCGCGTCGAGCGCTCCGGCGGCCGACGGCGCCAGTTCGTCGCCGATCACGAGGCGCGCGTGCACGCCGCCCCGTGAGAGCCCGAGCACGTGACCGAGCAGGAGGTCGGCGTCGACCTCGGGGTCGGGCACCCCGGCCGCGGAGAGCGCGCGCACGGCGGCGTCGCGGGCGTCGCGCAGGGGTCGGGCCGCGGGCTCCTCGGTCGTCGCATTCACGCAATGGAATGTAACCCACTCCCGGCGGGTCGGCGCCCTCCGTATGCTGGTCCCCGGCACACGACGCCGCCGTCACGAGAGGGAACGAGATCATGGCCCAGGTCTACGAGAACATCACCGACGTCTTCGGGAAGACCCCCCTCGTGAAGCTGAACCGGGTGACGGACGGCGCCGGCGCCACCGTCCTCGCCAAGCTCGAGTTCTACAACCCATCGGCCAGCGTCAAGGACCGCCTGGGCATCGGCATCGTCGACGCCGCGGAGGCATCGGGGGAACTCCAGCCCGGCGGCACGATCGTCGAGGGCACCAGCGGCAACACCGGCATCGCCCTCGCGATGATCGGCGCGGCCCGCGGGTACCGCGTGGTCATCGCGATGCCGGAGACCATGAGCAAGGAGCGGCGCGCCCTGCTGCGCGCCTACGGCGCCGAGCTCGTCCTCACGCCGGGCGCCGAGGGCATGAAGGGCGCCGTCGCGCGTGCGGAGCAGATCGCGGCCGAGACGCCGGGCGCCGTCCTGGCCCGCCAGTTCGAGAACCAGGCGAACGTCGACATCCACCGCCGCACCACGGCCGAGGAGGTCTGGGACGACACCGACGGCGGCGTGGACGTCTTCGTCTCGGGCATCGGCACCGGGGGCACGATCTCGGGCGTCGGCCAGGTCCTCAAGGAGCGCAAGCCCGAGGTGCAGGTCGTCGGCGTCGAGCCGCTCGAGTCGCCCATCCTCAACGGCGGCCAGCCCGGACCGCACAAGATCCAGGGCATCGGCGCCAACTTCGTCCCGGCGATCCTCGACCGCGAGGTCTACGACGAGATCGTCGACGTGAACATCGACCAGGCCGTGGCCATGGCGCGTCGCCTGGGCGTCGAGGAGGGCATCCTCGGTGGGATCTCCTCCGGTGCGACCGTGCAGGCCGCGCGCGAGCTCGCACTGCGCCCGGAGAACGCGGGCAAGACCATCGTGGTGATCGTGGCCAGCTACGGCGAGCGCTACCTGTCGACGGTGCTCTACGAGGGTCTGCTGGACTAGTCGCCCCGCGCGATCTGGTTGACTGGACGGGTGGGAATCCTCGGCCGCCTCAGGGAAGACATCGCGACCGCCCGCTCCCACGACCCCGCGGCGCGGAACCGCATCGAGATCGTCCTCGCGTACTCCGGGCTGCATGCGATCTGGGCGCACCGCCTCGCGAACCGGATGTGGCAGGTGCCGGTGCTCCGCCTTCCGGCGCGCCTGCTCTCGCAGTTCGTCCGCTTCCTGACGGGAATCGAGATCCATCCGGGCGCGACCATCGGCCGCAGGTTCTTCATCGATCACGGCATGGGCATCGTCATCGGCGAGACGGCGATCGTCGGCGACGACGTCATGCTGTACCACGGGGTCACGCTCGGCGGGAAGGCCCCGCGCGGCGCCCCTCGCGGGGCGAAGCGCCATCCGACGCTCGGCGATCGCGTCACGGTCGGCGCCGGTGCGAAGGTGCTGGGCGACATCGAGATCGGCGCGGGCAGCGCGATCGGCGCGAACGCCGTGGTGACCCGCGGGGCACCGCCGAACTCGCTGCTCGTGGGCATCCCGGCCGTGGCCAGGCCCCTCTCCCCCGCCACGGCGGACGCCGCGCGCGGCATGCACGACTGGCGCGTCGACTTCCACATCTGACGGCGGCGGCGGCCTCGCTCGGCGTCAGAGCGGCAGGAACATCACGTGCAGGCCGACGTGGCCGTGTCGCGGGGATCGGAACGCACCGGGCACGGTGCCCACGATCTCGAACCCGACACTGCGCCAGAGGGCGACGGCGGCCTCGTTCGAGGCGACGACCGCGTTGAACTGGATGCCCTCGAAGCCCGAGCGGCGATGCCAGTCGACCACCCACTCGGCCAGCCGCCGGCCCACGCCCGCTCCGCGCGCCGCCGAGGAGACCATGAACGAGGCGGTGCCGATGTGGTCGCCGTGGCCGGGACGGTTCGGTCCCATCTTGGCGGTGCCGACGATCCGACCGTCGAGCTCGGCGACCACGGTGAGGCCGGGAGGCGACTCGATCCAGAGGCCCCGAGCCTCCTCGGGGCCGAGGTCCATCGGATAGGCGTAGGTCTCGCCCTCCCGCACGACCTCGTCGATGATGGCGAGGACCTGCGTCCAGTCGCCGTCGGCGAACGGACGGACGAGGACCTCGCCGGGGCGACTCATCGGTCGCCCAGCTCCGTGAGCCGAGCCTCCTCGTCGGCGCGCACCGCCGACTCGATGACGGGATCGAGCGCGCCGTCCATGACCTGGTCGAGGTTGTAGGCCTTGTAGCCGGTCCGGTGGTCGGCGATCCGGTTCTCCGGGAAGTTGTACGTGCGGATGCGCTCGGAGCGGTCCATCGACCGGATCTGCGACTTCCGCGCGTCCGAGGCTGCGGCCGCGATCTCCTCCTGCTGGCGGGCCAGCAAGCGGGCGCGCAGCACGCGCATCCCCGCCTCGCGGTTCTGCAGCTGCGACTTCTCGTTCTGCATCGCCACCACGATCCCGGTCGGCACGTGGGTGATGCGCACCGCCGAGTCGGTCGTGTTCACCGACTGGCCGCCGGGACCCGACGACCGGTACACGTCGATCTTGAGGTCGTTCTGGTTGATCTCGACCTCCTCGGGCTCGTCCACCTCGGGGAAGACGAGCACGCCCGTCGTCGAGGTGTGGATCCGGCCCTGGGTCTCGGTCACGGGCACGCGCTGCACGCGGTGCACGCCGCCCTCGTACTTCAGGTGCGCCCACACGCCCTGCGACGGGTCGGTGGCATTCGACTTGATCGCCACCTGGACGTTCTTGTAGCCGCCCAGGTCGGACTCGTCGCGCTCGAGCAGCTCGGTCTTCCAGCCCTTCGACTGCGCGTACTGCACGTACATGCGCAGCAGGTCGGCCGCGAACAGCGCGCTCTCGGCGCCGCCCTCACCGCCCTTGATCTCCATGATGACGTCGCGGCCGTCGTCCGGATCGCGCGGGATCAGGAGCCGCCGCAGCTTCTCCTGCGTCTCCGCGAGGTGCTCCTCGAGGCCGGGGACCTCCTCCGCGAACGCGTCGTCCTCCTTCGCGAGCTCGCGTGCGGCCTCGAGGTCGTCCTGCGCCTGGACCCACGCGTCATTGGCCGCGACGATGCGGCTGAGCTCGGCGTAGCGCCGGTTCACCCGCTTCGCGCGCGCCGCGTCGGCGTGCAGCGCCGGATCCGCGAGCTCCTCCTGGAGCTCGGCGTGCTCGGCGATCAGTGCCTGGACCGAGTCGAACATCGATCAGCGGTGGTGGTCGGACTCGTGGCCGTGCCCGTTGCCGTTCCCGCCGACCGGAGCCGACTTCTGCATGAGCAGGAGGAACTCGGTGTTGGACTGCGTCTCGCGCAGGCGTCCGAGCACGGCCTCGAGGGCCTGCTGCGGCTCGAGCCCGGCGAGCGCGCGGCGCAGCTTCCAGGTGATCTTGACCTCGTCGGGCGAGAGCAGCATCTCCTCGCGCCGGGTCGACGACGCGTTCACGTCGACGGCCGGGAAGATCCGCTTGTCCGCCAGGTGGCGCGAGAGGCGGAGCTCGGAGTTGCCGGTGCCCTTGAACTCCTCGAAGATCACCTCGTCCATCTTCGATCCCGTCTCGACGAGCGCGGTCGCGAGGATGGTGAGCGAGCCGCCGTTCTCGATGTTGCGCGCGGCGCCGAAGAACCGCTTCGGCGGGTACAGCGCCGACGCGTCGACACCGCCGGAGAGCACGCGGCCTGACGCCGGGGCGGCCAGGTTGTAGGCACGACCGAGGCGCGTGATCGAGTCGAGCAGCACGACCACGTCGTGGCCGAGCTCGACCAGGCGCTTCGCGCGCTCGATGGCGAGCTCCGCGACCGTCGTGTGGTCCTCCGCGGGGCGGTCGAAGGTCGAGGCGATGACCTCGCCCTTGACCGTGCGCTGCATGTCGGTGACCTCCTCGGGGCGCTCGTCGACGAGCACGACCATGAGGTGGACCTCGGGGTTGTTCGTGGCGATCGCGTTCGCGATCTGCTGCAGCACGATCGTCTTGCCCGCCTTCGGCGGCGCCACGATCAGGCCGCGCTGGCCCTTGCCGATCGGCGCGACGAGGTCGATGATCCGCTGGGTGAGCTTCGTCGGCTCGGTCTCGAGCCGCAGTCGGTCCCGCGGGTACAGCGGCGTGAGCTTCTGGAAGTCGACGCGCGAGGCCGCCTCGTCGGCGGTCTGGCCGTTGATCGAGTCGATCTTCACGAGCGCGTTGTACTTCTGGCGGCTGTTCGACTCGCCCTCGCGCGGCTGCTTGATCGAGCCGACCACCGCGTCGCCCTTGCGCAGGTGGTACTTCTTCACCTGGCCGAGCGAGACGTAGACGTCGCTCGGGCCGGGCAGGTACCCGGTCGTGCGCACGAACGCGTAGTTGTCGAGCACGTCGAGGATGCCCGCGATCGGGATCAGCACGTCGTCGTCGAGGATCTCGGGCTCGACGTCGTCCGCCTGGCCCTGGCCACGGCGCTTGCGGTCGCGGTACCGGTTGCGGCGGCCGCCGCCCTCGCCGTCGCCCTGCTGGTCGCCGCGACCCTGCTGGCCGCGTCCGCCCTGCTCCTGCTTGCCGCCCTTGTCGTCGCCGCCCTGGCGGCTCTTGTCGGCGTCGCCGCCCTGGCGGCCCTTGTCGTCGGCCTGCTTGCCGCCCTTGTCGTCGGCCTGCTTGCCGCCCTTGTCGGCGTCACCGGCGTCGTCGCCCTTGCGACCGCCCTGCTGGTCGGACTTCTGCGCGTCGCCGCGGTCACCGCCGCCGCGCCGACCGCGGTTGCGGCTGCGGCCCTGGCGGGGCTCCTGCTCGGACTGGCCGTCGCCCTCGGGCTTCTTCCGGCCGCCCTCGTCGGGCTTCCTGTCGCCGGCGTCGTCGGCCGAGCGGCCGCCGGTCGCGGCGGCGAGCTCCTCGCGCACGGCCGCGCGGGCGGCCTCGCGAGCGTCGTCCGCCCCGGCGCCGCCGTCGGCGGCGGCCTCGCGGGCGGCGCGGCCGCGGCCCTGAGGCGGCGCCGAGGCGTCGGTCGACGCGTCGTCCGCCGGGACCAGGTCGAGCCCGGTCAGGCCGGAGTTCGCGTGGCCGCTCGCGGCGGTCGCGCTCGTGGCGCGGCGGGGCTGCCGGGTGCGACGCGCGGGCTCTGCCGCGGGCGCCTCGGCCGCGGGCGCCTCGGCTGCGGGCGCCTCGGCTGCGGGCGCCTCGGCCGCCGGGGCGGCCTCGGTCTCCGCGGCGCGGTCGTCGGACGGCTCGGGGGTCGCGGGCCGGGTCTCGACGGCGTCGTCGGGCTCGGCGGTCGCGGTGCCGTCCGTGTGGGCGGAGATCAACTCCACGAGTTCTCCTTTTCGGCGCTTCGACGCGCCCGCGATGCCGAGCGAGGCGGCCAGCTCCTGGAGCTCGGCGACCTTCATGGTCGACAGGCGGGTGCGGTTCGCCACGCCGTCGGCGTGGTCGGTTCCGTTGGTCACTGGGATTGTCCTTTCCCCTGGCCGGGCATCGGGGGTCGGCCGAGGAGAGTCGATCGCGGCACGTCGCAGAAGGGCGCGCCGGGCGCAGATCTGCGCGATTGCGAACGCATGAGATGCCGGGAATCGCACCGAACGGCGGTGACGCGGATGGTGCAGCGCCTGCCGGGTGCGCGTCCCAGTCTAGCACCGGACGCCGACCCGTCCGACCACGCGCCACGCCGGGGCGCGACGCATCGCCCTGGCGGGAGCGACGGCATCGAGCCGATCAGCCCGCGTCGGCGGGGGCGACCGTGCCCCCGAGGAAGTCGACGGCGAGCGGGAGGGCCTGCCACGCGGTGTCGGCCGACTCCTCGACCAGTCGGACCGCGTCGGCACGCTCGCTCGGGTCGCTCGCGAGCACGAGGATCGACGGTCCGGCCCCCGAGACGACGGCCGGGTGGCCCGCCTCGCGGAGGCGGCGGATGAGCCGGTCGGTCTCGGGCATCGCCTCGGCGCGATAGCGCTGGTGCAGCTTGTCCTCGGTGGCGGCGAGCAGCAGCTCGGGGCTCTGGATCAGCGCGGCCACCAGCAGGGCCGAGCGCGACACGTTGAACACCGCGTCCTCGTGCGGCACGGACTGCGGCTGGAGGCTCCGCGCGAGCGCCGTCGACATCTCGTGCTCGGGGACGAGCACGAGAGGGGCGACGCCGCGGTGGACCATGAGCTTCTTGTGACGCGGCCCTTCGGGCGTCATCCACGCGATCGTGAGGCCGCCGAAGAGCGCCGGAGCCACGTTGTCGGGGTGCCCCTCGAGCTCCGTCGCGAGCTCCAGGAGGTCGTCGGCGGAGAGCTCGACCTCCGGCTCGAGCAGGCCCTTGGCCGCCATCACGCCCGCGACGATCGCCGCACCCGACGAGCCCAGCCCCCGACCGTGCGGGATGGCGTTGTGCGCGACGAGCCGGATCGGCGGCAGCTCACGGCCCTGCCGCGCGAAGGCGTGCGCCATGGCCCGGACCACGAGGTGCGAGGCGTCGCGCGGCACCTCGTCCGCTCCGACGCCGTGCACCTCGATCTCGAGTCCGTCGTCGATGACCTCGACGTCGAGCTCGTCGTACCGGGCGAGCGCGAGGCCCAGCGTGTCGAACCCCGGCCCGAGGTTCGCCGAGGTCGCCGGCACCTTCACGTGCACCCTCCGGCCGACCGGGACGGTCGGGGCCGCGGGCGCGGCGAGCGGCTCGGGGCTCATGCGCCGAGCCCCAGGACCTCCGCGACGTGCGCCACGTCGGCGGGCACGACGGTCGGGGCGACGTCGGACCCGTCCGGGAGGCGGAGGGCCCACTGCGGGTCCTTCAGGCCGTGGCCGGTGACGGTGAGCACGACGCGGGCGCCGGCGGGAACCACGCCCGCCTCGGCTCGCTCGAGCAGTCCGGCGACGCTGATGGCGGAGGCCGGCTCGACGAAGATCCCCACCTCGGCCGAGAGGATGCGCTGGGCCTCGAGGATCTTCTCGTCCTCGATGGCGCCGAAGTACCCGTCGGTGAGGTCGCGCGCCTCGAGCGCGAGGTGCCACGACGCCGGGTTGCCGATGCGGATCGCGCTCGCGATCGTCTCCGGGTGCTTCACCGGCTCGCCGAGCACCAGGGGGGCGGACCCGGCAGCCTGGAAGCCGAACATGCGCGGCAGCCGCGTGGCGTTGCCCGCCTCGATGTCCTCGCGGTACCCGCGCGTGTACGCCGTGTAGTTGCCCGCGTTCCCGACCGGGATGAAGTGGAAGTCGGGCGCGTCGCCGAGCACCTCGACGACCTCGAAGGCGCCGGTCTTCTGACCCTCGATGCGGTCGTTGTTGACCGAGTTCACCAGGTGCACCGGGTAGTTCTCGGCCAGGTCGCGCGCGATGTCGAGGCAGTCGTCGAAGTTGCCCTGGATCTGGATGAGCTGCGCGTCGTGCGCGATCGCCTGGCTCAGCTTGCCCATCGCGATCTTGCCCTCGGGCACGAGCACGGCGGCCTTGATGCCCGCGTGGGTGGCGTACGCGGCGGCCGAGGCCGAGGTGTTGCCCGTGGAGGCGCAGATCACGACCTCCGCGCCGCGCTCCACCGCCTTGGTCACGGCCATCGTCATGCCGCGGTCCTTGAACGAGCCCGTCGGGTTCATGCCCTCGTACTTGACCCACACGTCGGCGCCGGTGCGGCGCGAGAGCGCGGGTGCGGGCAGGAGCGGCGTGCCGCCCTCGCCGAGGGTCACGACCGGGGTTGCCTCCGTCACGTCGAGGCGATCGGCGTACTCGCGGATGACGCCGCGCCACTGACGGGACGGCGCCTTCGTAGCCTGCTGGTTCACTCTGCTCCTTCGACTCGGATCACGGATGCGACGGAGGTCACGACCGGGCTGTCGGCGAGTGCGGCGACCGTCCGGGCCAGCGCGGACTCGCGCGCCTCGTGGGTGCCGATGACCAGCGTAGCCCGGCCGGTCCCGTCGTTGATGGTCTGCTCGAGCTCGCCGACGGACACGCCGTGGTCCGCGAAGGCGTGCGCGATCGTCGCCAGCACGCCCGGCTCGTCGGCCGCCTCGATGGTGATGGCGTACCTCGTCGTGATGCGTCCGATCTCGAGCACCGGAAGCGCCGCGTGGGTGGACTCCGCCGTGCCGGGACCCCCCAGCACGTGGCGGCGTGCGATCGCGACGAGGTCGCCGAGCACGGCGGATGCGGTCTGCACCCCACCGGCGCCCGCGCCGTAGAACATGAGGGGCCCCGCGGCCGCGGCCTCGACGAACACGGCGTTGTTGGCGCCGTGCACCGCGGCGAGCGGGTGGCTGCGGTGCACCATCGCGGGGTACACGCGGGCCGACACGCCCTCCTCCCCCGTCTCGGGGTCGGCGAGCCGTTCGCAGATCGCGAGCAGCTTCACGACGTAGCCGGCGCGGCGCGCGGACTCGACCTGCGCGGCGGTGACGCCCGTGATGCCCTCGCGGTGGACGGCCTCGATCGGCACGGCGGTGTGGAATGCCAGGCTCGCGAGGATCGCGGCCTTCTGGGCGGCGTCGTAGCCGCCGATGTCGGCGGTCGGATCGGCCTCTGCGTACCCGAGGTCGGTCGCGGTCGCGAGCGCGTCCTCGAGCGAGGCGCCCGTGACGTCCATCCGGTCCAGGATGAAGTTCGTCGTGCCGTTCACGATGCCGAGGATCCGGTCGATGCGGTCGCCCGCGAGGCTGTCCTTCAGCGGCCGGATGATCGGGATGGCGCCGCCGACGGCGGCCTCGTACGACAGCTGCGCCCCCACCTGCTCCGCCGCGGCGAACAGCTCCGGCCCGTGCGTCGCGAGCAGCGCCTTGTTGCCGGTCACGACGTCGGCGCCCGAGGCGATCGCGCGGAGGACCAGGCTGCGGGCCGGCTCGAGGCCGCCCATGAGCTCGATCACGATGTCGGCGCCGACGATGAGCGACTCGGCGTCGGTGGTCAGCAGCTCGCGCGGCAGTTCGACGTCGCGCGGCGCGTCGACGTCGCGCACCGCGATGCCGACGAGCTCGAGTCGTGCGCCCACGCGGTTGGCGAGCTCGTCGCCCTGCTCGAGGAGGAGCCGCGCGACCTGGGAGCCGACGGATCCGGCCCCGAGCAGCGCCACTCGGATGGAACGGTATTCGATCATGCGGTGACTCCGTCTGCGTCATCGTCGTGGTCGGTGAGGCCGGCGTCGCGAGCGAGGAGGTCGTCCTCGGTCTCGCCGTGCACGATGACGCGTGCGACGCCGCCGGCGACGGCCACGACCGGCGGTCGGGGCACGTGGTTGTAGTTGGAGGCGAGCGACCAGCAGTACGCCCCGGTCGCGGCGACGGCCAGGAGGTCGCCGGGAGCGACGTCGTGCGGCAGCCAGTCGTGGTCGACGACGACGTCGCCCGACTCGCAGTGCTTGCCCACGACCCGCACGAGCGCCGGCGCGTCGTCGGAGGTCCGCGAGGCGAGGCGCACCGTGTAGTCGGCGCCGTACATCGCGGTGCGGATGTTGTCGCTCATGCCGCCGTCGACGGAGACGTAGTGGCGCCATCCGCCCTCGATCGGCACGGGCTTGACGGTGCCCACCGTGTAGAGCGTCACGCCGGCCGGGCCGATGATCGAGCGGCCGGGCTCGAACGCGAGCCGCGGCACGGGGACGCCGAGCCTCGCGCACGCCGCCGCGACCGCCCGGGCGATGCCCTCGGCGATCCGCTCGATCGGCGCGGGCGCGTCGGCCTCGGTGTAGGCGATGCCGAAGCCGCCGCCGAGGTTGAGCTCGGGCACGGGGGCGACCGCGGACATCTCCGCGTGCACGGCCAGGAGCCGTTCGGCCGACTCGGCGAAGCCCGCGGCGTCGAAGATCTGCGAGCCGATGTGGCAGTGCAGGCCGACGAACTCGAGTGCATCGTGCGAGCGGATGTCGGCGACCACGCGGGCGGCGTGCTCGAGCGCCATGCCGAACTTCTGGTCCTCGTGCGCGGTGGCGAGGAAGTCGTGGGTCGAGGCGTGCACGCCCGAGTTGACGCGCAGGCGCACCCGCTGCACGCGACCGGCGAGTGCCGCGGCGTCGGCGACCCGGCCGACCTCGACCTCGCTGTCGATCACGATCGTGCCGACGCCGGCCTCGACCGCGCGCGCGATCTCGGACCGCGACTTGTTGTTGCCGTGGAAGCCGATCCGCGCGGGGTCGGCGCCCGCGGCGAGCGCGACGGCGAGTTCGCCGCCGGTGGCGACGTCGATGGAGAGGCCCTCGGCCGTCATCCATCGCACCACCGCGCCCGAGAGGAAGGCCTTCCCCGCGTAGTAGACGGTGGCCGAGGTGCCGACGGCGGCCGCGGCGCGTTCGAACGCCTCGCGGGTGCGCACGGCCCGAGCGCGGGCGACCTGCTCGTCGACGACGTAGAGCGGCGTGCCGAAGCCGCGGGCGAGGGCGTCGACGTCGACACCGCCGACGACGAGTCGACCCGACGCGTCACGATGGGCGCCGTCGGGCCACACCTCGGGGGCGAGCGCGTTCGGGTCCGCGGGCGCGCCGGGCAGCGCGGGGACGGATGCGCTGGATGACACGGGAACCTCGCGGGACGAAGGGAACGACGGATCACTCGGACGGCGAGCGAACCCGGATCGGTTCCTGAAGCCTCGGTGCGGACCGCCCTTGTGGGGCGGGTACGGCGAGTCTACCGACGCCCGGCGCGGCCGACGAATCGGTGACGTGCGGCGTCGGCGCTGGTGCCCGGCGGGGCGTTCCGGGGGGCCGGTCGGGTCAGTCGCAGGCGCCGGTGGTCTGCAGGGTCTCCTCGGCGAGCGGCAGTCCGCTGGCTTCGAGGCGCACGGTCACGCGTTCGGGCTCGACGAGCAGGTCGGCGAGCTCGATGCCCTCCGGCAGCCGGTCGGCGACGCAGATCGGCAGCGGGTCGCCGCCGAGGATGCGGTCGACGAGTGCCGAGGCGTCGATCGTGCCCGCGCCCGCCCGGACGTCGGCCGAGACCGGCCGGAGCAGCACCCGGTCGCCGGCGGCGATCGGCTCGGCGGTGATGGAGAAGCCGATCGGGAAGCCGAGGAAGCTCACCTCGTCCTCGTAGCCGACGACGCCGTCGCCGAGCTCGAGTCCCTCCGGGATGCCCTGCGACGCGGCGATGGCGTCCACCGCGTCGCCGTCGACCGCGGCCTCGGCCTCGGCCCGTCGCACCGGCTCGCCCTCGGCCAGGGGCACGCCGTACGCGGTCACGCGGACGTCGACCGGGATGCCGTCGACGTCGAGGTCGCGCGAGGTGGCGACCATCTCGTCCATGCTCCCGGTCATCACCTGCCAGAGCGCCGAGACGCCCCGGATCTCGACGTCGACCTCGCCCGTGACGCCCTCGGGCAGGCTCTGCTCGATGGAGGCGGCGACGTTGCGCTCGGCGATGCTCCGGCCGACGGTCTCGACGAGCACGAGGATCGCGGCGATCACCACGAGCGCGACGACGATGACGATCGCGACGCGCGCGCCCGAGCGGCCGCGCCGGCCCGAGCCGGACGCACCGCCATCGGGATCGATGGGGACCGTGTCGGCGTCGCGCGAACTCATGCGGGCGAGGCTACATGCGCTCCGGCGCCGACACGCCGAGCAGCTCGAGGCCGTTCCGGATGACGGTCCCCGTTGCGTCGTTCAGCCAGAGTCGAGTACGGTGCAGGTCGCCGACGGGCTCGTCGCCGAGCGGCAGCACGCGGCAGTTGTCGTACCAGCGGTGGTAGAGGCCGGCGAGCTCCTCGATGTAGCGGGCGATGCGGTGCGGTTCGCGCAGCTCCGCGGCCTGCGCGACGATGCGCGGGAACTCCTGCAGTGCTCCGAGCAGGGCCGATTCCGTCTCGTGCACGAGCAGCTCGGGCGCGAAGCCCGAGCGGTCGACGCCGGATGCCGCGGCGTTGCGCGCGACCGCGGACGTGCGCGCGTGCGCGTACTGCACGTAGAAGACCGGGTTGTCGTTCGTCCGGCGGCGGAGCTGCTCGGGGTCGATCGCGAGCGGCGAGTCGGCCGGGTAGCGGGCGAGCGTGTAGCGCAGGGCGTCGGTGCCGAGCCAGGCCTGGAGGTCGTCGAGCTCGATGATGTTGCCCGCGCGCTTGGAGAGCTTCGCCCCGTTGATGCTCACGAGCTGCCCGATGAGCACCTCGACGTCGCGCTCGGGGTCGTCGCCCGCGGCGCCGGCGAGCGCCTTGAGCCGGTGCACGTAGCCGTGGTGGTCGGCTCCGAGCAGGTAGATCTTGTGCTCGAAGCCGCGGTCGCCCTTGTCGAGGTAGTAGGCGGCGTCCGCGGCGAAGTACGTGTACACGCCGTTGGCGCGGCGGATGACGCGGTCCTTGTCGTCGCCGAAGTCGGTGGTGCGCACCCACACCGCGCCCTCCTCGTCGAAGACGTGGCCCTGCGCGCGCAGCCGCTCGACCGCGGCGTCGATGGCCGAGACGTCGTCGTCGTCCTTCGCGTGCAGCGCGCGCTCGCTGGTCCACACGTCGAAGTGCACGTTGAAGCGCTCGAGCGAGTCGCGGATCTCGCCGAGCTGCAGCTCGTACGCGATCTCGCGCGCGGTGTGCAGCGCGACGTCGTGGTCGAGCTCGAGCAGGTGGGGCTCGCGCTCGAGCACGCGCGCGGCGAGGTCGGCGACGTACCGTCCCGGGTAGCCGTTCTCGGGCGTCGGCTCGCCCTTGGCCGCGGCCAGCACCGAGGCTCCGAAGTTGTCCATCTGGTTGCCGGCGTCGTTGATGTAGTACTCGTTCGCGACCTCGGCGCCGGCCGCGCGCAGCACCCGCCCGATCGAGTCTCCGAGCGCCGCCCAGCGCGTGTGGCCGATGTGCAGCGGGCCGGTCGGGTTCGCGGAGACGAACTCGAGGTTGATCACCCGGCCGGAGAGCGTGTCGCCGTTGCCGTATGCAGCGCCCTGCTCGACGATGGTGCGGGCCAGGGCGCCGGCCGCCGCCGCCTCCAGCCGGATGTTGATGAAGCCGGGGCCCGCGACCTCCGCGCTCGCCACCCCGTCGACCTCGGCGAGGCCCCCTGCGAGCTCGCCGGCGATCTCGCGCGGGTTCGAGCCGAGGGGCTTGGCGATGCGCAGCGCGATCGAGGACGCCCAGTCGCCGTGCTCGCGGAGCTTCGGACGCTCCAGCGTGACCGCCTCCGGCGCGAGCTGGAGTGCGACCTCGGCCCCGGCCTCGCGTCGTCGCGCGACGAGGGCGATGACGAGGTCGTACAGTGCACGCGAGAGATCGGCGGGAGTCACTCGAAGATCCTACCGGGGACGCGTTGCTATCGTTTCCGCATGTCGCGCCCGAACACCCTCCGCCCCCGCACCCTGCTCGCGCTCGGCTCGCTCGCGATGATCGGCGTGGTCGCCCTCGCGGGCTGCACCGCATCGGGCACCGCGCCCGAGGCGTCGACGGCGCCGCCGAGCGCGGACGCCACGGCCGACGCGGGCGAGACGGCGGTGCCGACGGCCGCGCCCGAGCCGACCGAGGAGCCCGTGCCCTTCGAGGCCGCCTGCGACGAGGTGCTCACGCTGGAGCAGCTGTACGCCTTCAACCCCAACTACGGCGTCGCGCCCGACTACGCCCCGGGGGCGAGCACGGTGAGCGATGTCGTGGCCGCCGAGGGCACGGCCTGCGGCTGGAGCAACCAGAGCAGCGGCGAGGTGATCGAGGTCGGCGTGGCCGTGCTGCCCGAGCGCGCCTACGAGCGGGCGGTCGGCGACGCGGCGCTGCACTCGAACGCGGTGCCGACGTACGGCACGCCTCCCGACGTGGAGGGGTTCTTCCGGCAGTCCGGCGGCGTCGGGCAGGCCCAGGTGTTCGCCGACGGCTACTGGATCGTCGTCGAGTCGGACGTCCTGTTCGAGCCGGGTGACGCGCAGATGCTGATGGCCGACGTGCTGGCCAACGTCTCCGGCTGATCCGGCCCGGCCGGCGTACGAGCCGACCGATCGCAGGTGGTAGTGTGTCTGGCTGTGCGCCTCCGTAGCTCAGGGGATAGAGCGCCGGTTTCCGGTACCGTAGGTCGGGGGTTCGAATCCCTCCGGGGGCACGTCGTGAAGGGCCCGGTCCACTCAGCCAACTGAGGGCCGGGCTCGTTCCGTTCCCGCCCTCCCATCGCCCGCACCGGCTGGGCGTGCGCCGAGAACCGTGCGCCGCGCAGGACCGCCCCAATAGACTCCAGACATCGACTCGGAGGGGGAGCACTGGAGCATGCGGTCGGTTCGCGGAGGGGTGATCGCGCTCGTCGTCCTCATCGGGTCCTGGTGCCTGCTCGGCGCGGGTCCCGCCGTCGCCGAGGAGCCGGTGGACTTCGGCGTCGGGCCCGTGGTCGACACGGTCGGCGCGCTCGCGCCCGACGAGGTCGCCGAGGTCGAGGCCGCGATCTCCGAGAGCGCCGACCGGAGCGGTCGGCAGCTCTTCGTGGCGTTCGTGAGCGAGTTCGAGGACCCGGCCGACGCCGGATCCTGGGCGACGCAGACCGCCAACGACAACAACATGGGTCGCGAGGACTACCTGCTCGCCGTCGCCGTGGACGGGCGCGCGTACTACCTCTCGGCCGCCGAGGACGCCTCGCTCTCGTCCGACGAGGTCGACCGCATCGCGCTGCGCGAGATCGAGCCGCACCTGCAGGAGGGCGACTGGGCCGGCGCGGCGATCGCCGGCGCCGAGGCGATCGGCGGGACCTCCTCCGGCGGAGGCGGGCTGGCGTGGCTCTGGGTGGTGCTCCTCGCCGCCGCGGTCGTCGTGGTGATCGTGATCGTCGTCCGACGACGCGCCGGGCGACGCGGCGACGCGGCGACCTCCGACGCGGTCCCGATCGAGGACCTCCGGCGGCGGGCCGGCAGCGCACTCGTCGCCGCCGACGACGCCGTCAAGACGAGCGAGGAGGAGCTCGGCTTCGCGGAGGCGTCCTTCGGCACCGAGGCCACCGCGGGGTTCCGGGCCGCGCTGGCGGAGGCGGAGGGGAAGCTCCGGGAGGCCTTCGGACTCCAGCAGCGGCTCGACGACCACATGCCCGACACCGAGGCGCAGCAGCGCGAGTGGTACGGGGCGATCCTGCGGCTCACCGGCGAGGCCGACGCCATGCTCGACGCGCAGGCCGAGCGGTTCGACGCCCTCCGCGACCTCGAACAGCGCGCACCGGAGGAGCTGGCCCGCGTCGAGGCGTCCGTGCGGGAGGCCGAACGCGGGATCGACGGCGCCGAGACGCGACTGGCCGAGCTGAGGACCCGGTACGCCGCGTCGGCGCTCGAACCGGTGGCCGACAACCCCGAGCAGGCGCGCGCGCGGATCGCCTTCGCCGACGAGAGCACGCGCGCCGCGTCCGAGGCGATCGCCCGCGCGGCGACCGGCGCCGCCGCCGTCGGGATCCGTGCCGCCGAGGAGGCGGCAGATCAGGCACGGCTGCTCTCCGCGGCCGTCGATCGCGTGGCCGACGACCTCGATGCCGCCGATCGCGCCGTCGGAGCCGGCGTGGACGACCTCGAGTCGGACGTCCGGACCGCACGCGGCCTGGAGGATCCCGCCCTCGCGAGCCTGGCCGACCGCGTCGAGCGCGAGGCGTCGCGACTGCGCGCCGACCTCGCGGCGCCGACGCGGTCGCCGCTCGAGCTGAAGGCCCGCCTCGACGCGGTCAACGCGGAGATCGACGCGGCCGTGCAGGGCGTGCGCGACGCCCGGGTGCGGGAGCAGCGCGCGAGGGCGGACCTCGACCGCGCGCTGCTCGCCGCGCGCTCGCGCGTCCGGGCGGCGGAGGACTACCTCGTGGCGCGCCGCGGTGCGGTCGGCGCCGACGCCCGGACCCGACTGGCCGAGGCCGGGCGCCTGGTCGCCGAGGCGGAGGCGCTCACGGGCTCGGACCCGGCCGCCGCACTGGCGTCCGCGCAGCGGGCAGACCGTCTGGCCGGCGAGGCGATGACGCTGGCGCAGCGCGACGTCGGCGGCTTCGGCAGTGCGTACGGGTCGGGGTATGCGGGCGGCGCATCGCGCGGCGGGGGCAACCTGCTGCCGGCGGTGCTCGGCGGCATCCTCGTGGACTCGATGATGCGCGGCGGTTCCAGCCGCGGCGGCTTCGGCGGCCGCCAGAGCCGCGGCGGAGGACGCGGCGGAGGACTCGGCGGCGGATTCGGCGGCGGCCGACGCTCCCCCGGCAGCTTCGGCGGCTCCGGCACGCGCTCGCGGCGCGGGAGCGGAGGCCGCTTCTGACCCTCGCCGCCGGACCGACGACCCTGTTCCCACCAACGGAAGGACACCACTGATGACCAAGCAGTCCATCTTCGGACGGATCTCGCAGCTGCTGCGAGCCAACGTCAACGCGCTCATCGACCAGGCCGAGGACCCCGAGGTCATGCTCGACCAGATGGTGCGCGACTTCACCAACTCCATCGCCGATGCGGAGGCCGCCATCGCCGAGACCATCGGCAATCTCCGGCTCCTCGAGGACGACCACCGCGAGGACGTGGACGCGGCGCGCGAGTGGGGCGAGAAGGCCATGGCCGCGAGCCGCAAGGCCGACCAGCTCCGGACCACGGGCGACGCCGCGGGCGCGGACAAGTTCGACAACCTGGCCAAGGTCGCGCTCAGCCGGCAGATCTCCTCCGAGAACGAGGCGCGCGCCGCCGAGCCGCAGATCGCCGCCCAGACCGAGGTCGTCGAGAAGCTCAAGGCGGGCCTCAACGGCATGAAGCAGAAGCTCGTCGAGCTCAAGAACAAGCGCAGCGAGCTCATCGCCCGATCGAAGACGGCCGCGGCGCAGCAGCAGGTGCACGAGGCCGTGAAGTCGATCGACATCCTCGACCCGACGAGCGAGCTCGGCCGGTTCGAGGACAAGGTGCGCCGCGAGGAGGCCAAGGCGCGCGGGCAGGCCGAGCTGGCCGCATCGAGCATCGACGCGCAGTTCAACGAGCTCGACGACCTCGGTGAGCTGACCGAGGTCGAGGCCCGGCTCGCCGCGCTCAAGGCCGGTGGCGCACAGGGCGGCATCGCCGGGTCCTGATCGACCGGGCGGCCGCGGGCGAGCGGCCCGCGGCCGCTCGGGGCCGGTCGGCACGACGGCGGGCGGAACGGAGGGGGCCACGACGTGGCCGGTGCGGAGATGACCCGCGATGAGGCGGCTCGGGTGCTGGGCGTCCAACCCGACGCCGCCGCGTCGGAGGTGGACCGCGCCTACCGTCGGCTCGCGCGCGATCTCCACCCCGACCGCTTCGTGGGGTCGAGCCCGGACGAGGTGCGGGCCGCCAGCGCGAGGTTCGTCGAGGTGACCCGGGCCTACCGGCTCCTCGCCGAGTCCCCCGCCGGCGCGCGCCGGCGGGCGACGGGTCCCGTGGTGGTGGAGCGTCCCCCCGCCTCGGGTCCCGCAACCCCGGCGGTCGTCGTCCGGCCTTTCAGCCCCTGGCTCTTCGGCACGTGGACGGCGGTCCTCCTCCTGGGCGTGGTGCTCTCGACCGCGACGGGTCCGCTGATCGCTCCGGTCGACCTCTGGGGGCGGCTGGCGCTGCTCGTCGCCGCCGCGGTCGCGACGGGCCTGACCCGGCGTCGCTGGGCGTGGTGGGCCACGCTCGCCCTGCTCGGACTGAGCGGTGCCGCGGTCATCGCCTCGACGACGGTCGCCGGCCTCCTCGGCCTCGGGATCATGGCCGTCGGCTGCGTCGGCCTCGCGGTGCAGGCGGGGCTGGTGCGCTTCCCGGACCAGTAGCGCGACCCCTCGCTCGCGAGGGCGTGGCCGGCGGGCCCATACTGGGACCATGCCGGCCGCGTTCCTCGTCGTCCCCGAGTGGCAGGGCTCCGTGTCCGCGCGCGCGATGAGCCATGCCGACGGCGCTCGCGCGATCAGCGGCGACCTGCCCTCCGCCGCCACCGTCATGGTCGACGTGCCCGTCGAGGCGGGCGAGGCGCTCGGCACCGGCGTCCATCGCTTCAGCGCCATCCGCCGGGTCGGCGACCGCATGCGCGAGGCGATCGCCGGACTCGGACGGACGCCCATCGCGATCGGCGGCGACTGCGGCATCGCCCTCACGTCGGTCGCCGCGGCCACGCGAGGCGACCCGGAATCGCTCGCCGTGCTCTGGCTGGACGCGCACCCCGACCTGAACACCCCCGACACCAGCCCGTCCGGCGCGTTCAACGGCATGGTGCTGCGCGCGATCGCCGGCGAGGGCGCCGAGGGGCTCGTGCTCGGCGACCGCGAGCGCGTGGCGCCGGCACGGCTCGTGCTCGGCGGCGTCCGCTCGGTCGACGACGGCGAACGCGCGTTCATCGACGCGCACGGCATCCCGGTGATCGACGCCGATCGGTTCGGCGACGTCGACGCGGTCGTCGCGGCCCTCGCGGCGACCGGGGCGACGCGAGTGTACGTCCACGTCGACCTCGACGTGCTCGATCCGTCCGCGATCGCGGGGCTCTCCTACCCGCTTCCGTTCGGGGCCGATCCGGAGGACCTGGTGGTGCTGGTGCGGTCGGTGGTGCAGCGGATGCCGCTCGCCGGCGCGTCCATCGCCGGCTTCGCCCCGGCCTCGCCCGAGGCCGCGATCGACGACCTGCCGACGATCCTGCGCCTGATCGGGGCACTGGCGTCCGGCACGGCCTGACCCCACCGGCGTGCGGGACGTTCCGGCCGCCCGTTCCCCTCGGCGGCTCGGCTCCCTAGGCTGGCGAGGTGACCGGACCGCCAGGGACCCGGCACGGGAGGGAGCCCGAATGGTCCGGGAGTTCGACCTGGTGGTGCTCGGCGCGGGGGCGGTCGGCGAGAACGTCGCCGACCGGGCACGCGCGGGCGGCCTCGAGGTGGCGGTCGTCGAGCACGAACTCGTGGGCGGCGAGTGCACCTTCTGGGCCTGCGTGCCCTCGAAGACCCTGCTGCGCGGCAGCGCGGCGCTCCGTGCCGCGCGCGAGGTCCGCGGCGCCGCCGCGGCCGTCACCGGCGCGCTCGACGTCGAGGCGACGTTCGCCCGACGCGACTACTGGACCTCCGACTGGCGCGACGCGGGCGGCGTGCACTGGCTGACCGGCACCGGCGCCCACCTCGTCCGAGGGCACGGACGGCTCGACGGCGAACGCCGGGTCATCGTCGCGCCGGCCGACGGCGGCCCCGAGGAGGTGCTGGTCGCGCGGCACGCGGTGGCCGTCTGCACGGGGTCCAGCCCGATCGTCCCGGACGTGCCGGGCCTCGCCGACGCCCGGCCCTGGTTCAGTCGCGACGCCACGAGCGCGCACCACGTGCCGTCGCGGCTGGCCGTGATCGGCGGCGGCGTCGTCGCCGCCGAGATGGCCACGGCGTTCGCCGGCCTGGGGTCGGAGGTCACGATGCTCGTGCGGCACGACCTGCTGGGCACGCTCGAACCGTTCGCCGCGGAGCTCGTGGGCGACGGCCTCCGCGAGCTCGGCGTCGACGTCCGGCTGCACACGAGCGCGCGCCGCGTCTCGCGCGATGCCGACGACGCCGTCGTGCTCGAGCTCGACGACGGGTCGACGCTCGTCGCCGATGAGGTGCTCGTGGCCACCGGTCGCCGCCCGCACTCGGACGGGCTCGGCCTCGAGTCGGTCGGGCTCGAGCCGGGCTCCCCGATCCCGGTCGACGACAGCCTCGCGGTGACCGCGACGGCGACGGACGGCGCGCCGCCCTGGCTGTACGCCGCGGGCGACGTCACCGCGCGGGCGCTGTTCACGCACCAGGGCAAGTACCAGGCCAGGGCGGCCGGCGACGTGATCGCGGCGCGCGCGCTCGGCCGTCCGGTGGACACCGGCCGGTACGGGATCCACGTCGCGACGGCCGACCACACCGCCGTGCCGAGCGTGGTCTTCTCCGACCCCGAGGTCGCGAGCGTGGGACTGACCGTCGCGGAGGCGGCCGACCGGGGACTCGAGGTGCGCACGCCCGAGGTCGACTTCTCGAGCGTGAGCGGGGCGGGCATCCTCGCCGACGACTACGCCGGGCACGCGATGCTCGTCATCGACGACGAGCGCGATGTCGTGGTCGGCGCCACGTTCGTCGGCCAGGGCGTGTCCGAGCTCGTCCAGCAGGCGACGATCGCGATCGTCGGCGAGGTCCCGGTCCTGCGCCTCTGGCACGCCGTGCCGCCGTTCCCGACCCTGAGCGAGGTCTGGTTGCGACTGCTCGAGGCGGACGGCCGACCGGAGGCCGGCGCGTGAGCCGGATGGTGCGCATCCGGCTCACGGACTCGCCGATCAGCGTGGCGGGCTACTGGTGGGCGACGGCGATCGGGTTCTGCTGGGGCTTCCTGTGGAGCCGCGGCAGGATCGAGCTGCGCGAGGGACTGCTCGTGTTCCGCGGGATGCCGTCGTGGACCTTCGGCCGCGGGGGCTCGTGCGTCGGTCGGTGCTACCTGACCGCCGAGAACGACGCCGACACGGTGCTCGGCCACGAGGCGGTGCACCGGGAGCAGTGGCGCACGTACGGCCTGCTGTTCCCGGTCCTGTACTGGATGTCGGGTCGCGACCCGCTGCGCAACCGGTTCGAGATCGAGGCCGGACTCGAGGCCGGCGGGTACCTGCCGCGACGGCGGCGGGCGGACCGCACCGCCTGAGCGACTCGGTCGGACCGTCGCGGTCACCACACGGGCGGACGCCGCCTGCCGCGTCGCGACGCCCGCTCGAGCTGCGCCGCGAGGGCGAACAGCGTCGCCTCGCCGCCCGGGCGGCCGATCAGCTGCACGCCCATCGGCAGCCCCGCCTCGGTGTCGTGCACGGGGAGCGTGAGCGCGGGCAGCCCGGCCACGTTCACGAACGAGGTGTAGGGCGTGAACCGCACCTGCTGCGCGAAGTTCTCCTCGCCGTCCTCGGCGTCGTACCATCCGACCGGCCGCGGCGTCATCGCGAGCGCGGGCGTGAGCACCACGTCGACCGAGGCGAACCGCGCGATCGTGCGCCGCTCGAACCCGGTGAGCCATGAGAGCGCCCCGGCGAGCTCGGCCGCCGAGCGTTCGCGGCCGCGTTCGACGAGCCACCGCGTGAGCGGTTCGAGCCGGTCGTGCCGGGCATCGGGCACCGGGATGCTCGCCGCGCCCGCCTGCCAGATCGTCCGGAACGCCGCCGGGTAGTCGGGCTCCGGCGAGGGTGCGAGCTCCTCGACGCCGTGCCCGGCCCGGTCGAGCAGCGCGACGGCGCGGTCCAGCGCCGCGCGCGCCGACTCGTCGATGCGGATGTCGGTGAAGTCGTCCCACGGCGTGTCGAGCATCACGCCGACCTGGAACCGGCCCTCGCCGCGGATGGCGGCGCCGAGGTACGGGCCCTCCTGACCCGGTGCCCGCAGCGCGAACGGATGCGCGGCCGGGTACCCGCGCGGCGCGACGAGCCCGTCGAGCAGCAGTGCGGCATCGGCGACGGTCCGGGCGATCGGCCCGACCACCCCGAGCCCGGCGAGCCGGTCGATCCCGGCACCCGACGGCACCCGGCCGCGCGACGGCTTCACGCCGACCAGCCCGCACGACGCCGCCGGGATGCGCACCGATCCGCCGCCGTCGCTGCCGGGGGCGAACGGCAGCAGCCCCGCGGCCACGGCCGCCGCCGCGCCCCCGCTCGACCCGCCCGCCCCGAGCGAGAGGTCCCACGGGTTGCGCGCGGGGCGGCCGGCGAGCGGCTCCGTGTACGAGGGGAGCCCGAACTCGGGCGTCGCCGTCTTGCCGAGGCTCACGGCGCCGGCGACGTCGACGGCCTGCACGAGGTCGTCCGACGCCTCGGCCACCTCCCCCGCGAACGCCCGCGAGCCGAAGCCGGCCGGCACCCCGGCGCGGGGGTGGAGGTCCTTGTCGCCGATCGGCATCCCCCACAGCGGCGCGGCGTGCGCCACGTCGCGCTCGACGACCCGCGCCCGCTCGCGAGCCGCGTCGGGCGTCACGTGCGCGAACGCCCCGACCGGTTCGTCGAGCCGGGCGATGCGGTCGAGGTAGTGCTCGGTCGCCTCGAGCGGCGTCACCTCGCGCCGCTGCAGGAGCTGGTGCAGCTCCAGCGCGGTGAACTCGTGCAGGTCCTCGTGCAGGTCGGCCACCCGTCGAGCCTACGCACTCCGACGCGCGCGGCGGGCGGGGGCCTACTTCAGCGTCTTCTGCAGCAGCACGGTCCCGAGCCACCGGTCGAACTTGAACCCGACCCGTCCCATCCGGCCCGTCTCGCGGAAGCCGAACTTCTCGTGCAGCGCGATCGACGCATCGGCGCCCTGGTCGGCGATGACGGCGATCATCTCCTTCATGCCGGCCTCCTTCGCCGCGTCGATCAGTGCGCCCATCAGGGCTCGGCCGAGCCCCTTGCCGGATGCCGCCGGGCCGAGGTAGATCGACGTCTCGACCGTGTAGCGGTACGCCCGCTTCTGCTTCCACGGCGACACGAGCGCGTACCCGAGCAGCTGCCCGGTCGGCGACTCCGCCACGAGGAAGGGCATGCCGAGCCGGTGCAGCCAGGAGTACTTCTGCTTCCACTCGCGCAGGCTCATCGCGTCCTCGTCGAAGGTGACCGTGGAGTTGGCGACGTAGTGGTTGTAGATCTCCCGCACCGCGGGCAGGTCCGCGGGCCTCGCCCGGCGGATCTCGTACGAGAACGGCGCCTCGGGGGTCTCGCGACGACGGAGGTGCCTCGGCAGCACGCGGCGCGTCTGGTATTCCTCCTCGAGCATTCCGCCATGCTACGCGCGGGAGATTGCGAACACGTGACGGATCGCGAGGGATCCCGGAGGGCTCGCGCTCAGGCGGGGATCGCCCAGTCGACGGGCTCGCCGCCCTGCGCGACCAGGAGCTCGTTCGCACGCCCGAACGGCCGCGAGCCGAAGAACCCGCGGCTCGCCGAGAGCGGGCTCGGGTGCGGGGACTCGATGCGCGGCACGTCGCCGAGCAGCGGCGCGAGCCCCTGCGCGTCGCGACCCCACAGGATGGCGACGAGCGGACCGCCGCGCGCGGCGAGCGTGCGGATGGCATGGTCGGTGACCCGCTCCCAGCCCGCGCCGCGGTGCGAGGCCGGCGCGCCGGGACGGACCGTGAGCACCCGGTTCAGCAGCATGACACCCCGCGTGCTCCACGCGCCGAGGTCGCCGTGCGGGGCGGGCGGCACGCCGAGGTCGTCGGCGAGCTCGCGGTAGATGTTCGCGAGGCTCCGCGGCAGCGGCCGCACGTGCGCTTCGACCGCGAACGAGAGGCCGATCGGATGCCCGGGGGTGGGGTACGGGTCCTGGCCGACGATGAGCACCCGGACGTCGGGCACGGGTTGCCGGAACGCGCGGAGCACGGCGTCGCCCGCGGGCAGGTACGGGCGTCCCGCGGCGACCTCGGCACGCAGGAAGTCGCCCATCCGCGCGAGGTCGGGCGCCACGGGCTCGAGCGCCTCGGCCCAGGTGGCGTCGATGAGCCCCGCCTCGGCGAGCTCGGGCAGCGAGCGCGCCATCAGCCGGTGATGCTCCGCACCGAGACGCCGTCGCCGTCCGGGGTGACGCTCCAGACGCTGCCGGCGCCCGCCACGCGCAGGCCCGCCGCGCCGATCGAGAAGAGCGTGTCCTCGTCGATCGCGATCCCGCCGTCGACCATCCGCGCCTCGGTCGCGGCGATCAGCCTGGTGAGGGTTCCCCACTGCGCGGCGTGGCAGTCGATCGTGAGGTCGACGAGGCCGATGCCGGCCTCGACGGTCACCTCGTCGAGCTCCTCCCCCGCGTCCTCGGGCGCGACCGGCACGCCGCCGATGCGCCAGCCGCCGAGCAGTGCGGTGTCCGCGGCGATCGCGGCGCCGGCCGAGAAGCCGAGGTAGGGCTCGTCGGCGGCGGCCCGACGGCGCAGCTCGGCCGCGACGGGCTCGACGGCCCGACGGTATGCGGGCGTCGCGCCGCCGCCGACGAGCACCGCGTGCGCGCCCGCGAGCGCGGCGAGCTCGAACGCGCCGTCATCGCGCACGACCGTCGCGGCGACCTCGACGTCGGCGACCGACTCGAGCGTGCCCCGCCACCGGTCGCCGAGCGCCGCCGCCTCGTCGTCGGGAGCGACGAGCAGCACCGCGATGCGCGGACGGTCGGCCCCCGAGCGCCCGGCGGCCTCGGCCGCCTCGGCCAGGAACGGAGCGTAGACGGATGCCGCGTGCGCCGGGTCCCACCCTCCGCCGACCAGGTGCACGCTCATCGTGCCGCCTCCGGCGCCTCGACCGGCGGCAGGGCCGACCACGGGAAGACGATCCAGTCGTCGGTCCTCCGGACGTCGAAGTCCGGCACCAGCACGGTCCTGGTCTTGGTGTAGAGCGTGGCCGTGCGCACGTCGGCGCCGGCCTCCTCGAGGAGGTCGACGACCTTGCGCAGCGTGCGACCGGAGTCGGAGACGTCGTCGACGAGCAGGACGCGCCGGTCCGCCAGGGCGGGGGCGTCGAGCATGGGCGGATGGAGCACCGGTTCCGGGAGCCGCTCGTCGACGCCGGTGTAGAACTCCACGTTGATCGATCCGCACGACTTCGTCCCGAGCGCGTAGGCGATCGCGCCGGCGAGCAGGAGGCCGCCGCGCGCGATGGCGATCACGACGTCGGGGCGGAAGCCCGACGCGAGCACCTCGGAGGCCAGCCGTCGCGCGGCGTCCCCGAAGTCGTCCCAGGTGAGGATCTCGCGACGGGGGCCGTCGTCGCCGGTGGCGGCGTCATTCGCGTCGAACGTCATGCCCGTCAGGCTACCGGTCGCCGTCAGGCCCGTCCCCGTCACCCGACGCCCCGTCCGCACGGTCGTCCGGGTCCGCACGGAGCGCCTCGCGTTCCGCGAGCAGGTCGCCGGGCTGCGCGTGGCCGCTCCGGATGGCGGCCAGCCGGTCGTTCAGCAGCGAGATCACGGTCGCGGACGCGACGCCCACGATCGCGATGCCGCCGATCATGAGCAGCACCGCCCAGAGCCGTCCGACCGTCGTGACGGGGTACGTGTCCCCGTACCCGACGGTGGTGAGGGTCACCACGGCCCACCACAGGGCGTCGCCGAAGTTGGTGATGGTGGCGCCGGGAGCGTTGCGCTCGGCCTGCAGCGTCGCGACCGCGAGGAAGAAGACGTACATCGCGGCGTAGGCGACCGCGGTGAGCACGAAGTTCGCCCGGACCGCGCCGGCCGTGCGCCGTTGCAGGAACTTCACGTGCTGCAGGAGCGAGACCACGCGCAGGGCCCGGAAGACCGGCAGGAACACCGAGAGGAGCTCGATCGGATGCGTCCGCGTGTACGCCCATCGGGCGCCGGCGGGCGTGAGCGCGAGCCGGACCGCGAAGTCGACGATGAAGGCGATCCAGGTGATGACGTAGACCGCGTTGAAGAATCCCCGCCACCGCGAGGCGAACTCGGGGAACAGCACCGCCCCGACGTACGCCGCGACGAAGAGGATCCCGAGCACGGCCATGACGCCGGACGTCCGCTCGATCCAGCGCTCGCGGCGCCCCTCCCGACCGATCCTCATCGCGCCCGTCTCATCCGTCGCGGTCCCGCCTGACGGCCAGCGGTCCCCTCGCGAGCCGGTGCGGCGCGGCCTGCGCGACGGGCTTCACGATCACGAGGTCGAGGTCGACGTGCCGGGGCTTCGTGATCGCATCGGCGATGACGCCCGCGATGTCCTCGGCGACGAGCGGTTCCGGCACGTCGTCGTAGACGGCGTCGGCGCGCTCGCGATCGCCGCCGAAGCGCACGAGCGCGAACTCCTCGGTCCGCACCATCCCCGGCGCGACCTCCACGACGCGGATGGGCTCGCCGTTGAGCTCCAGCCGCAGCACCTCGGTGATGGCGTGCGCGGCGAACTTGGCGGCGTTGTACCCGCCGCCGCCGACGTACGCGGTGTGCCCGGCGATCGAGGTGACGTTCACGATGTCGGCGACGCCGCGCCCCTCGGCCCCGCGGCGGAGCAGCGGCAGCAGTGCGCTCGTGACGCGCTTGAGCCCGAGCACGTTCACCTCGAACATCCACGACCAGTCGGCGAGGTCGGAGTCCTCGACCGACGCCAGCCCCTTCGCCCCGCCCGCGTTGTTCACGAGCGCGTGCACCTCGCCGGTCCCGGCCAGGTGCTCGGCCAGTGCGGCCACGTCGGCGTCGCTCGTCACGTCCGCGACGAACGACTCGGCACCGGTCTCCTCGGCGAGCGCGGCGAGCCGGTCCTCGCGCCGGGCGACGGCGACGACGGTCCATCCGGCGGCGACCAGCGCGCGGACCGTCGCGGCGCCGATCCCCGAACTGGCACCCGTGACGACTGCGCGCAAGCGTTCCATGCCGCCCATTCTGCACTGCCGGGCACAGGTGCCGGTGCGGCGGTCGCGAGGTGCGCCAGAATGGGCGGATGGAACCGACCGCCCTCGCACGCCCGGCACGACCGCAGCGCAAGCGCCGCGTGCCGCTGTGGGACAACGCGCGTTGGATCGCGATCACCCTGGTCGTGGTCGGCCACGGCATCCTGCCGCTCATCGCCGAGGACGACGCCGCCTACAGCGTCTACCTGTTCATCTACTCGTTCCACGTCGCGGTCTTCGTCACGGTCTCCGGGTACTTCGCGAAGTCCGGCCCGCCGAACGCGCGGGCGATGCGGCAGGTCCTCACCGACATCGTGTTCCCGTACTTCATCTTCGAGACCATCTGGACGGTCATCAAGGGCCTGCTCGGGTGGGGATGGGTGTTCGACTACACGTCGGCGTCGTGGACGCTCTGGTTCCTCATCGCCCTCGCGATCTGGCGCATCGCGCTCCCCTACCTCGTACTCCTGCGCTACCCGCTGATCATCGCGATCGCCGTCTCGATCGGCGCCGGGTACACGACCGAGATCGACTCGACGCTCGCCCTCACGCGGACCTTCGGCATGCTGCCCTTCTTCGTCTTCGGCTGGAAGCTGCGGCAGTGGCGCATCACCGATCGGTGGCTCGACCTCTCGACCGCCGTGACCTGGCGCTGGCGGGCCGGCGCGATCGCGCTGTTCGCGGCGCTGCTGGTCGCACTGCCGTCGGCGATCGAGATGTGGCGCGACGTGCGGCTGCGCCGGTTCATGCTCTACGACGAGTCGTACGAGGCGATCGGCTACGACGAGCCCTGGTCGGGCGCCATCCGGCTGTTCCTGCTCCTGCTCGCGATGCTGCTCGCGGTGGCGTTCCTCGTGCTCATGCCGCGGCGCGCGACCTGGTTCACGGCGTTCGGCAGCGCGACCATGTACATCTACCTCCTGCACTCGTTCGTGCTCTTCCCCCTGCGACAGACGCCGCTGCTCGAGGGCGAGCAGCCGTGGTGGGTGCTGCCCGCGATGATCGCCTTCTGCGTGCTCGTCGCGATCGTGCTGTCGCTGAAGCCCGTGCGACGCCTCTTCCGGCCGCTCGTGGAGCCTCGGGCACGGTGGCTGTTCCGCCCCGAACCCGCGACCGCGACCGGAACGATCGTGCTGCCGGAGGAGGCGCTGCCGCCTCTTCCGCCGTCGCGCGCCGAGCGCGACGGCACCGCGGGCCCCCGGACCGACGGCGACGGTCGCGCATGACGCCGTGTTGCGCGGGGCGTTGAGGAGCGCCGCGGGCCGGCCGTAGCTTGGGCGGCGGATGCGGGGGGACCGCACCCCGACCGCGTAAGGAGTCCCACATGGCCGACCAGACCGCCGACTGGCGCTTCGAGACCAAGCAGGTCCACTCGGGTGCCGCACCCGACCCGGTGACCAAGGCCCGGGCCACGCCGATCTACCAGACCACGTCGTACGTCTTCGACTCCGCCGAGCACGCCCAGAACCTGTTCGCCCTCGCCGAGTTCGGCAACATCTACACGCGCATCATGAACCCGACGCAGGCGGTCGTCGAGGAGCGCCTCGCCGCGCTCGAGGGCGGTTCGGGCGCGCTGCTCGTCTCGTCGGGCCAGGCGGCGGAGACCTTCGCGGTGCTGAACATCGCGCAGGCCGGCGACCACATCGTCTCGTCGAGCTCGATCTACGGCGGCACCTACAACCTCTTCAAGTACACGCTCGCGAAGCTCGGCATCGAGACCACCTTCGTCGAGAACCAGGACGACGCCGACGAGTGGCGCCGCGCCGTCCGGCCGAACACGAAGCTGTTCTTCGGCGAGACGATCGGCAACCCGAAGATCAACATCCTCGACCTCGGACTGGTGTCGGGCATCGCCCACGAGCACGGCATCCCCCTCATCGTCGACAACACGATCGCGACGCCGTACCTCATCCGTCCGCTCGAGCACGGCGCCGACATCGTCATCCACTCGGCGACCAAGTTCCTCGGCGGCCACGGCACGGTCATCGGCGGCGTCATCGTCGACGGCGGCCGGTTCGAGTGGTCGAAGAACGTGGAGAAGTTCCCCGGGCTCACCGAGCCCGATCCGTCGTACCACGGCGCGAGCTACACCGCGGCGGTCGGCGACCCGCTCGCGTTCATCATCAAGGCGCGCGTGCAGCTGCTGCGCGACCTCGGCTCCTCGATCGCGCCGGCGAGCGCGTGGCAGCTCATCCAGGGCATCGAGACGCTCTCGCTGCGCATCGAGCGCCACGTGCAGAACGCGCAGGAGATCGCCGAGTGGCTCGACGGCCACCCGGACGTCGCGCACGTGAACTACTCCGGGCTGCCCTCGAGCCCCTGGTACGCAACCGCCAACCGGTACGCCCCGAAGGGCGTCGGCGCGGTGCTCTCGTTCGAGCTGAAGGGCGGCGTCGACGCCGGTCGCGCGCTCGTGGACAACCTCTCGCTGTTCAGCCACCTCGCGAACATCGGCGACGTGCGCTCGCTGGTCATCCACCCGGCGTCGACGACGCACTCGCAGCTGACCCCCGAGCAGCAGCTCACGACCGGGGTCACGCCCGGCCTCGTGCGCCTCTCGGTCGGCATCGAGAACATCGACGACCTCAAGGCCGACCTCGAGGCCGGCCTCGCCGCGGCACGTCGCGCGTCGGAGGCGGCGCGCGTCTAGCGGCCGGACGGGCGGTCAGGATGCCGCGTCCCGCGAGGGGCGCGGCATCCGGTCGTCCGGACGGGGATCCGGGCCGCCGTAACATCCGCCCGGGCGCCCCGGTGCTCGGGGAGAATCGGAGACATGGACTGGCAGACGACGGCGGAGACGGTGCCCGCGAGCATCGTCCCCGAGGCGCGTGCCGCCCACCAGCTCGCCAGTCGCGCGCCGGCGACGGGCGCCTGGCGCGAGGGCGATCCGGTCGGCGATCGGCGCTTCGCGCACCTCGGCGCCCTCGCGCTGGAGTCCGGACTGGAGCTGCCCGACGTCCGCATCGCCTACGAGACGTGGGGCGAGCTCTCCCCCGCCGGCGACAACGCCGTCCTCGTCCTGCACGCGCTCACGGGCGACAGCCATGTGCTCGGCCCGGCGGGTCCGGGGCATGCGAGCGCCGGCTGGTGGGGCGAGGTGGTCGGACCGGGACGGGCGATCGACACCGACCGGTGGTTCGTCGTGGCTCCGAACGTGCTCGGCGGGTGCCAGGGTTCGACGGGTCCGGCGTCGGTGGCGCCGGACGGCGTCGAGTGGGGCGCTCGGTTCCCGTTCGTCACGATCCGCGACCAGGTGACCGCGCAGCTGGCCTTCGCCCGTGGACTCGGCATCGATCGCTTCGCCGCGGTCCTCGGCGGCTCCATGGGCGCGATGCACGTGCTCGAGTGGGCGCTCATGGCGCCCGACGCCGTCGAGCGGATCGCGGTGCTCGCCGCCCCGGCCGCCGCGACGGCCGACCAGATCGCGCTGAACTCGGTGCAGCTCGAGGCGGTCCGCAGCGACCCGGCCTTCCGCGGCGGCGCGTACTACGACGCGCCCGACGGCGAGGGCCCGAACCGTGGGCTCGCACTCGCCCGGCGGATGGCGATGCTCAACTACCGCACGCCGGTCGAGCTGAACCATCGCTTCGAGCGCAGCTGGCAGTCCGACCTCGACCCGCTCGGCGGAGGCGGGCGCTTCGCGGTCGAGTCCTACCTCGACTTCCACGGCAACCGGTTCACGCGGCGCTTCGACGCGAACAGCTACCTCGTGCTCACCGAGGCGATGAACTCGCACGACCTCGGGCGGGGTCGAGGCGGCGTGGCCGCGGCGCTCGACCGCATCGACGCGACCGCGCTCGTGCTCGGCATCGACAGCGACCGGTACTTCCCGGTCGACGGCCAGCACGAGATCGCGGCCGGCCTGCGTCGCAGCATCCACGGCCGGGAGCCCGTCGTGCTGCGTTCCGACTACGGCCACGACGCGTTCCTGATCGAGCACGAGGCGGTCGGCGACTGGCTCTCGCGCCTGCTGGCGGCCTGACGCCCCGCCGAGCCCGGGCCGGCACCCGGATCGAGACCGTTTGGCCCACGTCCGGGGGACGTGATGCGGTACCTTCGAGAGGATGTCGCGGTGCGTGGACGCGCCCGGAGCCGAGGGGGTGGGATGCGGCGGATCGACAAGGAGCGTGACCGCCTGCTGCGCCGCCTCGCGCGGGTCGGCGGCCTCACCGGGGCGGCGATCGCCCTCGGCTGCCTCCTGGTCCCCGGCGCCCTCCCGCAGTCCCGGTTCGCCCTCGCCGCAGCCCTCGCCGTCGCGGTCGGTGCCCTCGCTGGCCTCGCGACGACGCGCTCGGCCGCGCTGCCCACCGTCGCCGCGGTCGCCGCCGCCACCGGGCTGATGCTCGTCGTCGGCCTCGACGCCGACGTGGACCCGGCTGCCGCGACCGCGATGGCCGCGACGGGGTCGCTGACGACCGCCTCGCTCGGCATGCCGCTCGTCGTGCGTCGCTCGGGCGCCGCCGCGGTGACGGCGATCGCGGGCACGATGCTGCTCGCGATCGGCGCGTCGGCGGTCGCCGGCGCCGACATGCGGCTCGTGGCGCTCGCGACGGCGGCCGGGTGGATCGCCGCCGTCATCGTCGCGGTCTGGCTCGCCCGGGCGATCGACCGGGCGGCCGAGCGGATCGCTGAGGTCGGCCGTGCCCACGAGGCCGAGCGGCTCGCGAGCGAGTCCGAGGCGCAGCATCGCCAGGACGCCCGCGTCCTGCACGACACGGTGCTCGCCACGCTCAGCCTGCTCGCGCACTCGGGCGTCGGGGTGGGGGCCAGCGCCCTGCGCCAGCAGGCCGGCGACGACGCGCGCCTGCTCAAGCAGCTTCGCCTCGGTGCACCGCTCGAGAACGGCTCGAGCGCGATCTTCTCCCCCGACTCCACGTCCGACGGCCTCGGAGCGACCTTCGAGTCGGTGCGCCAGCGGTTCGCCAGGATGGGACTCGACGTCCACTGGCACGGTGCCAACCATCTCGTGCTCCCGCGCGACCGGCTCGACGCGCTGCTCGGCGCGCTCGGCGAGTGCCTCGAGAACGTCCGGCGGCACGCCGGCGTCGCCGTCGCGGACGTCACCGTGACCGACGACGAGAAGACCGTGCGCGCGATGGTCACGGATCAGGGCGCGGGCTTCGAGCCCGCGAGCGTCGACCCGGCTCGACTCGGCTTCGCGGAGTCGGTCGTGGGCCGGCTGCACGCCGTCGGCGGGCGCGCACGCGTGTTCAGTTCGCCGGGATTCGGCACCACCGTGATGCTGGAGGTGCCGAAGCCGTGAGCCTGCTCCGCCGAGCCCCCGAGCACGACGCGTCGCCCGACACGACGCACGAGGTCCTCTTCCACCGCCCGAGCCGGTCCGCGCGCGCCGCCGAGGACATCCGCAGCGCCCACGGCGGACGGCGACTCGCCGCGGGCGTCACCGCGGCCGCGAGCATCATCCTGCTCGGGCACGCCGTGCACGCGATCGGGCTCATCGGCCAGTACCCGCCCGGCACCGGCCCGGGTGCGGCCTGGATCGCCCTCGCGGTCATCGCCGCGGCGATGGTGGTCGCCACGCGATGGCTCTCCCGCGTCGGCGACGTGACCTACGCGCTCATCCTCGTCGCGCTCGTCATCCCGATCTGGCTCGACCTGGCCGGAACGGCGGGGCTGCTGCACCTCGGCATCACGCCGACGGCGGCGCCCGCAGCGGCCGCCCTCCTGCTGCCCGTGACCGCCTTGCGCGAGACCCGCACCCCGGTCGTCGCGTGCGCGGTCATCGCCGGCGTGCTCGCCGTCGCGGCGTTCGTGCAGGCCCCGCTCGCGGGGACGTGGACGGTGGTCGGGCTCGGAGTCGCGGCGACCGCGATCGTGCCGGCGGTGATCGACGCCATCGCGGTGCGCGGGTTCCGCAGGCTGGTCGGGCGCGAGCTCGACCTGACGCTCGTGCAGTCGACCGTCGCGACGCCCCGCACCGCCGTCGGGATGCGCGCATCCGAGGAGCTCGCGGAGCTCGACTTCGACGCGGAGGCGCTGCTGGAGGACGTCGGCTCGGGGCGCATCGAGCTGCCGGTCCCGCCCGAGGCGGCGGCGCGCGCCGGAGACCTCGCCGCGCGCCTGCGCGTGCGCCTCATCGAGGGCCGCACCGACACCTGGCTGCGCCACGCGGTGACGGAGTCGGCCTACCTCAGCCGGCGCGTCACCGTCGACGACCCGACCGGCGTCGCCGGGCTCCTCGCCCCGGCCCAGCGGGAGGGCATGCTGCTGGCGCTCTGGCTCATCGCCGGCCAGCGGCGCCGGAAGGCCGTCGAGCCACCGCTGGAGGTGCTCGTGCTCATCCGCGAGGCGGACGCCGACGACGTCGGCACCGCCGACGAGGGTGGCGATGAGGGTCCGGCGGCGCGGCTCGCCGTCCGAATCGAGGTCGGTGGTCTCACGGCGCGCCGAGTCGATGCCGCTGCATGGGATGCGCTCGATAATGTCGGTGTACACGAGGTCGCCCCGGGCCCCGAGGGGTTCCGGGTCGAGATCGACTGCCGGATCGACCCCACGATCCGGAACCCGGCGCCGCCCAGCGCCGCGAACCCGAGGGGAGCATGACGTGCCCGAACCCCAGCTTCCACCCATCCGACTCGCGGTCGTCGACGACCACCGCATGCTGCTCGGCGCGCTCTCCGAGTGGCTGCGCGCCGCGACGGCCGACGTCGACCTGGTCGCCGCGGTCCCCTCGTGGTCCGAACTGCTCGCGCATCCGGAGTTCCCGGTCGACGTCGTGCTGCTCGACCTCGACCTGCGCGACAACATCCCGATCTCCATCAAGCTCTCGACGCTGAAGTCGGCCGGCGTGCGCACCATGCTCATGAGCACGTACTCCGAGCCGGCGGTCGTGCGCGAGGCACTCGGAGCCGGCGCGCTGGGGTACCTCGTGAAGTCGGAGCCGGTCGAGACCATCGTCGAGGCCATCCGCGCCGCGCGCGACGGCGACACCTACCTCTCCGGCGAGCTCGAGGAGGCGCTCGTCGGCGACGCCTCGGCGCCACGGCTGAGCGCCCAGGAACGCAGGGTCATGGCGCTCTACGGGGCGGGCCAGCCGGTGAAGGCGGTGGCGTTCCAGCTCGGCATCTCCGAGGAGACCGCGAAGAGCTACCTGAAGCGGATCCGGGAGAAGTACCGGCTCGCGGGCTACGACGTCGGCACGAAGGTCGCGCTGCGCAAGCGCGCGATCGCCGACGGCATCCTGCTGCAGTCGGAGTAGGACGGCCCGGCGTCGACCCGACCCGCCGCCGGATCAGTCGCCGACGGCGCCGATCGCCCCGGTGACCGAGGGCAGCGGGATGCCGCGGCGCCGACGGGCGCGGTCGAGCGCGAAGGTGCCGACCGCGAGGGCGCTGCCCGCGATCGTGAGCAGCAGCCCGACCCAGACGGGCGCCACGTAGCCGAGCCCGCCGGCGATCACGAGGCCGCCGAGGATGGCACCCAGGCTGTTGCCGATGTTCAGGGCCGAGTGGTTCAGCGCCGCGGCGATCGACTGGCTGTCGCGAGCCACGTCGAGCAGCCGCGCCTGGATCGTCGGCGAGAGCGCGGCGGCCGCCGCGCCGACGAGGAAGACGCCCACGCCGAGCCCGACGGGGTGCGCGGCGGCGACCACGAGGAACAGGAGGGCGCCGGCGAGGATCCCGAAGAAGAGGTACATCGAGCGCCGCACGCTCCAGTCGGCGAGACGTCCGCCGACGAGGTTGCCGATCGTCATGCCCAGCCCGAACACGACGAGCACCAGCGGCACCGCCCCCGCCGGGAGCCCGGTCACCTCCGTGGCCAGCGGCGCGACGTAGCTGTACACCGCGAAGAGTCCGCCGAACCCGATCGCCCCGATCGCGAGCGCGAACCACGCCTGCGCGCGCGTGAAGATCCGCAGCTCGCGCCCGATCGTCGCAGCGGGGTCGCCCGGCTGGTGCGGCACGGCCGCGGCGACGGCGAGGAACGTCACGACGAAGATGCCGGCGACGGCGAGGTAGGCGACGCGCCATCCCGCCTGCTGCCCGAGCCAGGTGATCGCCGGGACGCCGACGACGTTGGCGATCGTGAGGCCGCTGAGCACGAGCGCGACCCCGCGCGCCCGCTTGCCGGGGCCCATGAGCCCGGCCGCCACGAGCGAGGCGATCCCGAAATAGGCGCCGTGCGGGAGCGCCGCGGCGAACCGCGCCGCGACCACGAGTTCGAACGTCGGCAGCAGCGCCGAGGCGATCGTGCCGAGGCTGAACGCCGCGAGGAGGGCGAGCAGCAGCCGCTTCCGGGGCCACCGAGCGGCGGCGGCGGCGATCGTCGGTGCGCCCACGACGACGCCGAGCGCGTAGGCCGAGATGATCCACCCGGCGGCGGCGTTCGCGGCCTCGGTCGAGGTCGCCGAGAGGCCCGGGAGCAGGTCGGCGGCCATGTCGGGCAGCAGGCCCATGGCCACGAACTCGGTCGCACCGATGCCGAAGCCGCCCATCGCGAGCGCGAGCAGCGCGAGCCGGATGCGCATCGGCGATGCCGTGGTCGTCCCCGGCTGCTCCGTGGTCATCGCCCGATCATCGCATGGATCGAATCGATTCGACAAACGCAGCCGACGGCCACGACGAGGTCCGCGGCATCCGGCGACCCTCGTCGGTCAGCCGTTGCGCTCGATCGCGCTCTCGAGCCGATCGAGCTTCGCGTCGAGCTCGCCGGCGTACCCGGGACGGATGTCGGCCTTCAGCACGAGCGAGACCCGCGAACCGTAGGCGGCCACCGCGTCGCAGGCCTGCCGCACGACCGCCATGACCTCGTCCCACTCCCCCTCGAGCTCGGTGAACATCGAGGTCGTGCGGTTCGGCAGGCCCGACTCCCGCACGATCCGCACGGCGGCCGCGACGGCATCGTGCACCGAGCCGTCGTCACGCCCCGTTCCACTCGGTGCGACCGAGAACGCCACCAGCATGCGGATTCCTCCTCGAGGTACGGGCGGCATCCACCGCCGGATCGGAGCCGGGGCGCACGCCGCGTGACGGCGCCGGCCGGCGCCGGACGCGTCCAGCCTGCCACACCGCGTGCAGCGACCAGCCGAGCAGCACCACGAGGAGCACCACCTTCACCGTCAGCAGCAGCACCAGACCGGGATGGGCGATGAGCAGCCAGTCGTACCAGTACGGGTAGATGGCCTGCGTGAGGGCGGCGATCGCGCAGGCGAGCGCCGCGGGGGTCAGGAACCGGGCGCCGCCGAGCGCGATGCCGAGCACGACCGGCGCGGCCAGCCAGGTCGTGAACTGCGGCGACCCCACCTTGTTCGCGAGCACGAGCACGAGGGTGAACGCCAGGGCGAGCGGCGGGAGGAGCGCGCCCGCCGGCGCCCCGCGGCGAGCGGCACGAATGCCCAGCGCGAAGACGGCCGCGACGCCGACCAGCATGAGCGGCGTGGTGAGCGCCGCGGCCGTCTCGACGCCGGGCCCGGCGACCTGGAAGGTCAGGATGTCCCGGTCGTACGCGATCGTCGCCTCGGACGTCCCGGCCACGATCCACCAGAGCCAGCCCACCGCGAGCGGCGCCTCGACCTGCAGTCCACGACCCGCCTGCTCGCCGACGAAGCCGAGCGCGTTCGGCCCGGCCCCGGCCAGCAGGCTCACGGCGAGGATCCCGAGCGAGAGCGCCGCAGCCACCGTCGCCACCTCGAAGCGCCGCCGCAGCGCGACGATCATCGCCGCGACGAGCGCCGCGGGCCACACCTTGATCCAGGTCGCGATCGTCAGCAGGCTCGCTGCGACGCGCGGACGTCCCGCGGCCCAGAGCAACCCGACGATCGCGAACGGCACCGTGACGGCGTCGATGCGGCCGAGCGCGATCGGACCGAGCAGCAGCAGGAACGCCAGCCACCACCACGCCGCCGTCCTGCGGCGACGCGAGAGCACCCCGGAGCCGAGGAGGATGGAGAACGCGAGCGCGTCCAGCGCGGTCACCATCGCCAGCCAGGTCTGCCCGTACCACTCGGCGCCGAACGCGAGCGCCGAGGTCATCGGCGCGAACGCGAGGATCGGGTACACCCACGGCGCATCGATGCCCATGCGCAGCCAGCCGTGCTGGGCGTTCTCGGCCCACACCCGGTAGACGCCGGTCACGTCGCCGAACGGCTGGCCGGGACCGGAGAGGTTGAGCGCGGCGAGCCACAGGTGCACGGCGGCGAACGCGACCCACAGCGCCGCGCGCCCGGCGAGCGCGGCGCGGATCCGGCGGGGGCGGGAGCGACCGTGCGCCGCGTCCACTCGTCCCGCCGTCGCCACGTCAGCGCCCGAGGAGGCGGCCGACGACGGACGGCACGGCCTGCGCCACGTCGAGCGCGGTGACGGGACCGCCGTGCCACGCGTCGCTCGCGGCGCGCGCGGCGGCGGAGTGCAGGAAGGCCGCCGTCGCGGCGAGCGGCGCGAGCAGTCCGGCATCGCGCGCGAGTGCCTCGTGGTGCGTCGCCGCGAGCGCGCCGAGGATGCCGCCGAGCACGTCGCCGGTCCCGGCGCTCGCGAGCCAGTGCGTGGTCGCGGTCACGGTCAGCCGGATGCCGTCGGGCGCGCAGACGTGCGTGACCGCGCCCTTGAGCAGCACGGTCGCCTCCAGCGCGCCCGCGGCGCGCACCGCCCAGCCTCCGGGGTCGGCCGCGACCTCCTCCGGGGTGCACGTGAGGTCGCGATCGGACAGGAGGCGCGCGAGCTCGCGGGCGTGCGGCGTGACCACGACGGGCCCGGTGGCGCGTTCGACGAGGTCGAGCGCGCCCGCGTCGATCACGGCGGGCATCGCGCCGCCCAGTGCACGGTCGAGCTCCTCTTCGAGCGCCGCCGACCGGTTCGACGGGTCCATCCCGGATCCGACGAGCCAGGCCTGCACCCGCCCGGCGACGCCGACGGTCTCGGGCCGCGCGGCGAGCACCGCACGGCGGACGTCACGGGGGCCGAGGTAGCGGACCATGCCGACGCCCGTGCGGTGCGCCGCCTCGACGCCCAGCACGGCGGCGCCGGGGAAGTCCGGCGATCCGGTGATCACGCCGAGCACGCCCCGCCGGTACTTGTCGTCGTCGGCGGCGGGCGCGCGCAGGAGGCGCGCCGCGTCGTCGGCGGTCCACTCCCGCCATGTCCCGGTCCGCATGAGCCAACGATAGGTTGAGTGGCATGCCGTCGACCATCCACGCGCCGATCGCCCTGTCGCCCCGAGTGGTCGTGTTCGACTACGGCGAGGTGATCTCCCGCGCCCCCTCCGCGGCGGACCGCTCCGAACTGCTGGCGAGAGCGGGCGTGTCGGCCGATCGCGCCTCGGCGTTCTGGTCGGCCTACTGGGCCCACCGCGACGAGCTCGACCGCGGCACGCTCCCGATCGCCGAGTACTGGCGGCGGGTCGCCGCCGACCTCGGCGCCGACTGGTCCGACCTCGACGTGCACGAGCTCTGGGCCATCGACCACCGGAGCTGGCTCAGCGTCGATCCCGACACCCTCGCGGTGCTGCACGCCCTGCGCGCGGGCGGCACCCGGCTCGCGCTGCTCTCGAACGCCGGGCCGGACTTCGGCGGATGGCTCCGGCACGGGTCGTTCGCCCGACTCTTCGACGCCGTCTTCGTCAGCGGTGAGCTGCAACTGGTCAAGCCGGACGCCGAGATCTTCCGGCACGTCATGCGCGAGCTCGGGATCGGCCCCGGCGAACTGGTGTTCGTCGACAACAAGGCGGTCAACGTCGACGGCGCCGTCGCGGTCGGCGGGACGGGGCACGTGTTCGAGGATGCGGCGGGCCTCGAGGCCTGGCTGCGGGACCTCGCCGCGTGAGCCCCGACGAGGCGATGCGGGGCGAGGGTCCCGCGCTGTTCCGCCCGATCACGATCCGCGACCTCGAGATCCGCAACCGCGTCTGGGTGCCGCCCCTCTGCCAGTACTCGGTCACCGCGCGCGACGGCGTCCCGACGGACTGGCACCTGGTGCACCTGGGGTCCATGGCCGCGGGAGGCGCCGGGCTCGTGATCGCCGAGGCGACCGCGGTGAGCCCGGAGGGTCGCATCTCCGACCACGACACCGGCCTGTGGGATGACGCGCAGGTCGAGGCGTGGGCGCGCATCACCCGGTTCGTGCGCACGCAGGGCGCGGCATCCGGCATCCAGCTCGCCCACGCCGGCCGAAAGGCATCCGTCTGGCCGGAGCCGCTGCGCCGCGCGGGCTCGCAGCCGCTCGAGGAGGGTGGCTGGCCGACCCTCGCACCGTCGGCCATCGCGTTCGACGGACTGCGGGAACCGGTCGCGCTCGACGAGGACGGCATCCTCGCGGTGGTCGAGGACTTCCGCGCCGCGGCCCGGCGAGCGGTCGAGGCCGGATTCGACGTCGTCGAGGTGCATGCGGCGCACGGCTACCTGCTGCACCAGTTCCTCTCACCGCTGTCGAACCGGCGCGAGGACCGCTGGGGCGGCGACCTGGAGGGCCGCTCCCGGCTGCTGCTCGAGGTCGTGGCCGCCGTGCGCGCCGAGATCGGCGAGCGGATGCCGCTGTTCGTGCGCTTCTCGGCCACCGACTGGGCTCCGGGCGGGTGGGATGAGACGCAGACCGCGATCGTCGCGGAGCGGGCCGAGGAGCTCGGCGCCGACTTCTTCGACATCTCCACGGGCGGACTCGTGCGCGACGTCCGCATCCCGGTCGGGCCCGCCTACCAGGCCGCGCACGCCGAGTTCGTGGGCGATCGCGCGGGCGTCTCCGTCTCCGCGGTCGGCCGGATCACCACGCCCGCGCAGGCCGAGGCCATCGTGGCCTCCGGGGCCGCCGACGCGGTGATGTTCGGCAAGGCCATGATGCGCGACCCGCACTTCGCGATGCGGGCCGCGCACGAACTCCGCGCGGGCACGGCGATGTGGCCGCCGCAGTACCTGCGGGCCGTCCCGGAGGCGAACGACGGCGAGTGGTGACCGGCGGGCCGAGGCCCGCCTGCGGGATCAGCCGGCCGCGGCGGAGAGCATCGCGCGGGCCTCGTCCATCGACATCTTGATGGGCTCGGCGATCGCGATGATGTTGCCCTCGCTGTCCTCGAACCAGGCGCCCCGGTCGCCGTCCATGTCGGCGACGCCGTCGACGGTCGTGAGCCCCGGGAAGTCGTACTCGAGGAACGTGACGCCTTTCTCGCGCAGCTCGGCCATGTCGCGATCGAGGTCGTCGCTCATGATGGAGAGCGCCGTCGCCTTGTTCGTGCCGGCGAACTCGGACGGGTAGACGAGCACCGCGCTGGACCCGACCATGAACGCGGCCCCGCCCATGTCGGTGTTGACCGGATCCAGGCCGAAGACGTCGTGCCAGAATCGCAGCGCGCGCTCGATATCGGAGGCCGGGAGCACTGCGACCGAAATGCCGTTCTCGAACATGGGAAACTCCATCTCCTGTCGTGGGCGCGGAACCGCACTCGGCGGATGCACCGGCGCGCCCGGGCCGGGGCATCCGCGGGGGCGCGGGTCAGGCCGGGGCCACGCCGCCGCGCATCGCGCGGACCTGCTCGCGGGCGTCGGCCGAGGTCGGCTCGTTGATCGCGATGATGTTGCCCTCCGTGTCGGTGAACCACGCCGTGCGCATCTCGTCGAGGTCGGCGACGCCGTCGACGGTCCGGAGGCCCGGCAGGTCGTAGTCGTGGAAGGTCACGCCGTGCGTGCGGAGCTCGGTCATGTCGCGGTCGAGGTGCTCGGTCATCAGCGACAGCGCGGTGTTCTTCGCCGTCCCGGCGAACTCGGTCTCGTAGACCAGGACGACGGTCCCGGCCATGACGTAGAAGTCGGCGCCCTCGCGCGAGTCCATGGGCTCGACGCCGAACGCGTCGTGCCAGAACGTGCGTGCGCGGGCGAGGTCGGACGCCGGAAGGGTGACCATGGCCATCTGGATGTCGGGCATCGTGCGTTCCCCTGTCTGTCCGTGCCGTCCGCGCGCGTGCGCGGACGCCGTCGCCGGTGGGGTCCCCCGATGGGCATCCGGTGCCGGATCGCCGCATCGAGCAATCCTCACCTTCGGTGGTGATCGGGAGTCTACGCCGCTCGGCCGCGGGCCGCGCTACCCCCTCCGGGTGGCATCCTGCACCTCGCCGACGAGTTCCTCGATGATGTCCTCCAGGAAGATCACCCCGGTCGTGCGACCCTGCTCGTCGAAGGCGCGCGCCACGTGCGTGCCGAGACGCCGCAGGCTCGCCAGCGCGTCCTCGAGGTCGGTGCCGTCGTAGATCGACACGAGCCGACGGACGCGCTTGGCCGGGATCGGATCGTCGAACTCGTCGTCGTCGAGGTCGATCACGTCCTTCAGGTGCACGTAGCCGACGGGTTCGCCGTCGGCGCCCGCGAGCACGTACCGCGAGAAGCCGCGGCGGGCGACCGCGCGCTCCACGTCGCCCGGCGTGGCATCCGCCGGGAGGCAGACGAGCTCGTCCATCGGCACGGCGATGTCGTGCACCTGCTTGGTCGTGAACTCGAACGCGGCCGTGAGCGTCCCGCTCGCGTCCTCGAGCATGCCCTCCCGCCGCGACTGGGCGACGATGGTCTGCACCTCCTCGAGCGTGAACGTCGAGGTCGCCTCGCTCTTCGGCTCGACGCCGAACAGGCGCAGCACGCCGTTCGCGGCCGCGTTCAGCGCCACGATCACCGGGCGGAACAGGCGTGCCGTGAACACCAGCGGCGGCGCGAGAAGCAGGACCGCGCGGTCGGGCAGCGAGAACGAGAGGTTCTTCGGCACCATCTCGCCGAGGACCACGTGCAGGTACGAGACGAGCAGCAGCGCGATCACGAATGCGATCGTGGAGACCACCTCGGGCGACCAGCCCGTGAGCTCGAGCGGGTACTCGAGCAGGTGGTGGATCGCGGGCTCCGACACCGTGAGGATCAGCAGCGAGCAGATCGTGATGCCGAGCTGGCTCATCGCGAGCATGAGCGTCGCATGCTCCATCGCCCAGAGGGCGGTCTTCGCACTTCTGCTGCCCTGCTCGGCGAGCGGCTCGATCTGGGAGCGCCGCGCCGAGATGACCGCGAATTCCGCACCGACGAAGAAGGCGTTGCCGAGCAGCAGCACGAACAGCCAGGCGAGTCCGGCCCAGTCGCTCATCGGGGCACCTCCACGGCGTCGGAGTCGGCCTGCGTCGGCACCGTGGCCGGCGAGAACTGGATGCGGTCGATGCGGCGGCCGTCCAGGCGCTGGACCCGGAACGTGCCGCCCTCCACCTCGACCTCGTCGCCGACGACCGGGAGCCGTCCGAGCGTGGCCATGACGAACCCGGCGACGGTCTCGTACGCCCCGTCCTCCGGGACTCGGATGCCCGTGCGGTCGAGCAGTTCGTCCGGCCGCAGGATCCCGGGGAAGCTCACGAACTCGCCGCGCCGGACCACGCCGGCGCGCGTGCGGTCGTGCTCGTCGGAGACCTCGCCCACGAGTTCCTCGACGAGGTCCTCGAGCGTCGCGACGCCCGCCGTGCCGCCGTACTCGTCGACCACGACCGCCATCTGGTAGCCGCGCCCGCGCAGCTCGCCGAGCAGCGCGTCGAGCTTCATGGTCTCCGGCACGCGCAGCGCCTCGGACTGGAGTGCCGACGCGGGCACGACCTCGCGCTTCTCACGCGGCACCGCGACCGCCTGCTTGACGTGCACGAGGCCCACGACGTCATCGAGGTCCTCGTCGTAGACCGGGAACCGGGAGTACCCGGTCTGGCGTGCGAGCTCGAGCACCGCCTCGGTGGACTCCGTGCGCTGCACGGCCGCGAGCCGGGGCCGCGGGGTCATGACGTCGGAGGCGTCGTGCTCGGAGAAGCGCAGCGTGCGGCCGAGGAGGGTCGCCGTGTCCTGCTCGAGCATGCCGGCACTGGCCGACCTGCGGACGAGGCTGGAGAGCTCCTCGGCCGACCGCGCCCCGGAGAGCTCTTCCTTCGGCTCGATGCCGACCAGGCGCAGCAGGCTGTTCGCGCTCCCGTTCAGCACTGCGATCGCGGGCCGGAACAGCCACGTGAACGCGGTCTGGAACGGCATGACGACCTTCGCGGTCAGGCGGGGCAGCGCGAGCGCGAAGTTCTTGGGCACGAGCTCGCCGACGATCATCGACAGCAGCGTCGCCACCACCACCGCGGTGATCGCCCCGACCGGGCGCACGAGCGGCTCGGGCACGCCCACCGCGGAGAGCGGGGTCGCGAGCAGGGACGAGATCGCCGGCTCCATCGTGTAGCCGGTCAGCAGCGTCGTCAGGGTGATGCCCAGCTGTGCGCTCGACAGGTGCGTCGAGGTGATCTTGAGCCCCTCGATGGTGAGCCCGAGTCGGGTCTCGCCCTTGGCGCGACGCGCCTCGAGGTCCGCACGATCGAGGTTGACGAGCGCGAACTCGCTCGCGACGAACAGGCCCGTGCCGACGGTGAGGAGGAGTCCGATGCCGAGCAGGAGCCACTCAGACATCCGCACCTCCCCGCTCGGTCACGGGCGAGGGTCTATGGCCGGGTGAGGTCGCAGAGGGAGGGTCGTCCATTGTGCCGACAGTATATCCGCGGCGTCCGTGCGGCCGCCGGGCGTGACGGGAGATCGCCGCGCGGCCGGACGACGTCCGGTCGCACCCGGACTACCAGCTCACCGGCAGCGCCTTGCCCTCCTCGTAGCCCGCGGCCGACTGGATGCCCACGAGCGCCCGCTCGCGGAACTCCGGCAGCGATCGGGCGCCGGCGTAGGTGAACGAGCTGCGGACGCCGGAGGTGATCATGTCGAGCAGGTCCTCGAGTGACGGCCGGAGCGGGTCGAGGTAGATCGCGGACGAGCTGATGCCCTCCGCGAACAGCTCCTTTCGCGCAAGCTCGTAGGCCGAGAGGCGGCCGAACCGCTCCTTGACGGCCTTGGTCGAGGCCATCCCCCAGCTCTCCTTGTAGACCCGGCCGTCGGCGGACCGGCGGAGCGTGCCGGGCGCCTCGATGGTCCCGGCGAACCACGAGCCGATCATCACCGAGGCCGCGCCCGCGGCGAGGGCGAGGGCCACGTCCCGCGGATAGCGCACGCCGCCGTCGGCCCAGACCGCCGCACCGAGTTCCCGAGCCGCCTCGGCGGTCTCGAGCACCGCCGAGAACTGCGGGCGTCCGACCGCGGTCATCATGCGCGTCGTGCACATCGCGCCGGGTCCCACGCCGACCTTCAGGACGTCGGCTCCGGCGTCGACGAGGTCGGCGACCGCGTCGGCGGTCACGATGTTGCCCGCCACGATCGGGATGCCGAGTCCGGCCGCCCGCACGGTCCGGACCGCCGCGATCATGCCCTCCTGGTGCCCGTGCGCCGTGTCGACGACGAGCATGTCGACCCCGGCCGCGACGAGCGCTCGGGCCTTCGAGGCGACGTCGCCGTTGATCCCGAGCGCCGCGGCGACCCGCAGGCGGCCGGCCTCGTCCGTGTTCGGCTCGGAGACCGTGCCGCGCAGCGCGCTGCGGCGGCTCAGCGTGCCGACGACCCGGCCGTGCTCGAGGACGGGTGCGAAGTCGATGCCCGCGTCGACCATGAGGTCGAACGCGCGGCGGGGCGTGTCGACGTCGTCGGCGTCGAGCGACGGGATGGCGCCGTGCACGAGGTCGCCGAGGCGTGCGTCGGCCAGGGCGGTGGCGAGCCGCGCCGCGGGGATGGTGCCCGCGTAGGCGCCGTCGTCGTCGTGGAGCACGATGCCATGCCCCTCGACCGGCGGCAGCACCTCGAGCGCATCGGCCACGGTGGCATCGGCCTGGAACGCGTGCGGCACGTCGAAGCGGGCCGGCCTCGACTTCACCCAGCGGATCGCGTCGTCGAGCTGCTGGAGCGGAAGGTCCTGGGGCAGCACGCCGATGCCGCCTCGCCGCGCGAGCGTCGCGGCCAGCCGCGGTCCCGTGACCGAGTTCATGTTCGCCGAGACGATCGGGATGCTCGCTCCCGAGCCGTCGTCGGGCGCGAGCGACACGTCGAGCCGGCTGGTCACGCCCGAACGGCTCGGCACCAGGAAGACGTCGGAGTACGTGAGGTCGTGCCGCGGCGTCGTGCGATAGAACTCCATGGTCCTCAGCGTAGGCCGCGTCGCCGTCCGGCGGCCGAGCGCCGTCGCCACGGACCGCCCGGTGCGCCCGACGGCTGGGAGGAGCCTGCGATCCGCCTGCACGCCGTATGCGAGGTGCTGGAGGACTTCGGAAGGGGTTTAGGCTTGTGAGGGCGTTCCGCGACGTGCTGCGCGCCACGCCACCAGGTGAGTTTTCCATCGATGGAGAGAGTGGGCGAAAGGCTGTGTCGAGCCAATTGACCGGGTCGGGATCCGACGAGACGACGTCGGCGATGTTCGGAGCCAACGAATGGCTCGTGGACGAGATGTACGAGCGGTTCCTCGCCGACCCGAGTTCCGTCGACGAGACCTGGCGCGAGGTGCTCGAGCACTACCGTCAGGTGCGCACCGGCGAGTCCGCCGCACCCGCGGCATCCCCCTCGATGCCCGACGAGGCCGACCTGCACCGCGCGGCCGCCGAGGAGGCCCCCGCCGCCGAGGAGGCCCCCGCCGCCGCCCCGGCCGACGAAGCGCCCGCGCAGGCCGCCTCCGCGAGCCCGGCGCCCGCCCCCGCGGCGCCCGCCTCGAGCCCGGTGACCGCACCCAACCCGGTGATCGGCCAGGCGCCCGCGGCACGCACGACCTCCGTCGCCCCGCGCACCGCGCCGGTGCCCGCCGACGTGCCCGTGACGAGCCCCCAGCAGCAGGTCGACGCCGGCGAGCGCGAGGACGAGGTCCTCCCGCTCAAGGGCCTGCCGAAGACCCTCGCGGCGAACATGGACGCCTCGCTCGCCGTGCCCACGGCCACGAGCGTGCGGACCGTGCCCGCGAAGCTCATGATCGACAACCGGATCGTGATCAACAACCACCTCCGCCGCACCCGCGGCGGCAAGGTGTCGTTCACGCACCTCATCGGCTGGGCGCTCATCCAGGCGCTCAAGGAGTTCCCGAGCCAGAACGTCTTCTACTCCGAGGTCGACGGCAAGCCGGCGCTCGTCAAGCCCGCGCACATCGGCCTCGGGATCGCGATCGACATCCCGAAGCCCGACGGGACGCGGGCGCTGCTCGTGCCGGCGATCAAGCGCGCCGAGACGATGACCTTCAACGAGTACCTCAGCGCGTACGAGGACCTCGTGCGTCGTGCCCGCTCGAACAAGCTCACCGCCGACGACTTCAAGGGCGCGACGATCTCGCTGACCAACCCCGGCGGCATCGGCACGGTGCACAGCGTGCCGCGGCTCATGAAGGGCCAGGGCTGCATCATCGGCGCGGGTGCGCTGGAGTACCCGGCGGAGTTCCAGGGCGCCAGCGAGAAGACGCTCGCGAACCTCGCGATCGGCAAGACGATCACGCTGACCTCCACGTACGACCACCGCGTGATCCAGGGCGCCGGCTCCGGCGAGTTCCTGAAGAAGGTGCACGAGCTGCTCATCGGCGACCGCGACTTCTACCAGGACATCTTCGCGGCCCTCCGCCTGCCGTACGAGCCCATCAAGTGGAACCAGGACATCTCGGTCGACGTCGCGAGCGCGATCGACAAGACCGCGCGCGTGCAGGAGCTGATCAACTCCTTCCGCGTCCGCGGCCACATGATGGCCGACACCGACCCGCTCGAGTACGTCCAGCGCTCGCACCCCGACCTCGACATCGAGAGCCACGGCCTGACCTTCTGGGACCTCGACCGCGAGTTCGTCACCGGCGGGTTCGGCGACAAGCGCACGGCGCTGCTCCGCGACATCCTCGGGGTCCTGCGCGACTCGTACTGCCGGACCATCGGCATCGAGTACATGCACATCCAGGACCCGGTGCAGCGCCGCTGGATCCAGCAGCAGGTCGAGCGCAAGTACGAGAAGCCCACGCACGACGAGCAGATGCGCATCCTCGGCAAGCTCAACGAGGCCGAGGCGTTCGAGACCTTCCTGCAGACCAAGTACGTCGGGCAGAAGCGCTTCAGCCTCGAGGGCGGCGAGTCGATGATCGCCCTCCTCGACGAGGTGCTGCAGGGCGCCGCCAAGGAGGGCCTCGACGAGGTCGCCATCGGCATGGCCCACCGCGGCCGGCTGAACGTGCTCACGAACATCGCCGGCAAGACCTACGGCCAGGTGTTCCGCGAGTTCGAGGGAACCCAGGACTCGAAGTCGTTCTCGGGCTCGGGCGACGTCAAGTACCACCTCGGCACCGAGGGCACCTTCACGGCCGACGACGGGCAGCAGGTCCCCGTGTCGCTCGCGGCGAACCCGTCGCACCTCGAGGCCGTGGACGGCGTGCTCGAGGGCATCGTGCGCGCGAAGCAGGACCGCAAGCCGGTCGGCACCTACTCGGTCCTGCCGATCCTGATCCACGGCGACGCGGCCATGGCCGGCCAGGGCGTGGTGGTCGAGACCATGCAGATGTCCCAGCTGCGTGCGTACCGCACCGGCGGCACGGTCCACCTCGTCGTGAACAACCAGGTCGGCTTCACCACCGTGCCGGGCGACGCCCGCTCCTCGATCTACTCGACGGACGTGGCGAAGGCCATCCAGGCGCCGATCTTCCACGTGAACGGCGACGACCCCGAGGCCGTCGTGCGCGTGGCCGAGCTCGCGTTCCGGTACCGCCAGGAGTTCAAGCGCGACGTCGTCATCGACCTCGTCTGCTACCGCCGCCGCGGTCACAACGAGGGCGACGACCCGTCGATGACGCAGCCCCTCATGTACAACCTCATCGAGGCCAAGCGCTCCGTGCGAAAGCTCTACACCGAGGCCCTCGTCGGTCGCGGCGACATCACCGAGGAGGAGTACCAGGAGGCGCACCGCGACTTCCAGGACCGCCTCGAGCGGGCCTTCGCCGAGACGCACGCCGCGCAGACCGGGGCGATCCCGATCGTGGGCGGCGGAGCCGACGCCAACGAGCCGGTCTCCGGCGAGCTGGAGACCACGGGCGTCGCGGTCGAGGTCGTGCACGCAATCGGCGATGCCTTCCAGAACAAGCCCGAGGGCTTCACCGTGCACCCGAAGATCCAGCAGCTGCTGGCCAAGCGCCTCGACATGAGCCGGAACGGCAAGGTCGACTGGGGCTTCGGCGAGCTGCTCGCGCTCGGCTCGCTGCTGCTCGAGGGCACCCCGGTGCGACTGGTCGGCCAGGATGCGCGGCGCGGCACGTTCGTGCAGCGCCATGCAGTGCTCCACGATCGCTCGAACGGCCAGGAGTGGCTGCCGCTGCAGTACCTCGGCGACCAGCAGGCGCGGTTCTGGATCTACGACTCGCTGCTCAGCGAGTACGCCGCGATGGGCTTCGAGTACGGCTACTCGGTGGAGCGGGCCGACGCGCTCGTGATGTGGGAGGCCCAGTTCGGCGACTTCGCCAACGGCGCCCAGACCGTCATCGACGAGTTCATCAGCTCGGCCGAGCAGAAGTGGGGCCAGCGCTCGAGCGTCGTGCTGCTGCTTCCGCACGGCTACGAGGGTCAGGGCCCCGACCACTCCAGCGCCCGCATCGAGCGGTTCCTGCAGATGTGCGCGGAGGACAACATGACCGTCGCGCGCCCCTCGACGCCGGCGTCGTACTTCCACCTGCTGCGCCGCCAGGCGTACCAGCGCCCGCGCCGGCCCCTCGTCGTGTTCACGCCGAAGGCCATGCTGCGCCTGCGCGGTGCCACGAGCGAGGTCGACGACTTCACGCAGGGTCGCTTCGAGCCGGTGATCGACGACGCGAGCATCAGCGACAAGGCCGCGGTCAAGCGGGTCGTCTTCATGGCCGGCAAGCTGTACTACGACCTTCGCGCCGAGCTCGAGAAGAACCCGAACCCGGAGGTCGCCCTCGTCCGGCTCGAGCAGTACTACCCGCTGCCCGCCGACGAGCTCAAGGCGGTCGCCGACTCGTACCCGAACGCCGAGTTCGTGTGGGCACAGGACGAGCCCGAGAACCAGGGCGCCTGGCCGTTCTTCGTGATCGAGACGAACAAGCTCGGCCCGCGCGAGGTCCGCGTCGTGGCACGGCCCGCGGCGGCCTCGCCCGCCACGGGTTCCGCGAAGCGCCACAACGCCGAGCAGGCCGACCTGGTCAAGCGCGCGCTCACCTGATCCGCGCCCGGGTCGCGTCGCGTGCGCGGGCCCGGATCCGCCGACGGACGACGAACGGGCGGGTGCCTCATCGAGGCACCCGCCCGTTCCGCATCGGATGGACCGGACTCGCTCAGCGCGTGATCGCGAGCTCCGGTTCGGCGCGTTCCGCTCCCGCGTCCCCGCCGTCGCCGTCCGCGGGCGCGCCGGGCGCGGCGTGGACGCCGTGTCGACGGTCCTCCCGCCAGAGGCGGCTCGGCCACCAGATCGCGCGGCCGATGTCGTACGACGCGGCCGGCACCAGCAGGGTGCGCACGAGGAACGTGTCCAGCAGCACGCCGAACGCGACGATGAACGAGATCTGGGCGAGGAACAGGATCGGCAGCACGCCCAGTGCCGCGAAGGTGGCGGCGAGGACCAGGCCGGCGGACGTGATGACGCCCCCCGTCAGCCGGAGTCCGCGCAGGATCCCCTCCCTGGTGCCGTGCGCACGGGACTCCTCGCGCACCCGGGTCATCAGGAAGATGTTGTAGTCGACCCCGAGCGCGACGAGGAACACGAAGCCGAACAGCGGCACCGACGGGTCCGCGCCCGAGAAGCCGAAGACGTACTCGAACACGATCGCCGAGACGCCGAGCGCGGCGGCGAAGGACAGCACGACGCTCGCGATGAGCAGCAGGGGCGCGACGATCGCACGGAGCAGCAGCATCAGGATCACGAGGATCGCCAGCAGCACGAGCGGGATGATGAGCCGCTGGTCGGCGATCGCGGCCTCGTTCGTGTCGAGCGCGACGGCGGTGGGCCCGCCCACCAGCACGTCCTCGTCGACCGCGTCGAGCCGGTCGCGCAGGTCGACGACGGTCGCCTCGGCCTCGGCGGAATCGGCCGGGTCGTCGAGCGTGGCCTGCAGCAGCACGAGGCCGTCGACCACGGTCGGCTCCGGCGCGGGCGTGCCCGGCGGACCGAACGCGACGATCCCGTCCTCGGTGACCTGCGCCGTGCCGGCGGGCGAGTCCGAGGCGATGACCGCGACGGAGTCGACGCCGGGCGTTCCGAGCGCCGCCTCGGCCATCTCCTGCAGCTCGTCCTCGGGACCGATGATCGTCGCGGGGGTGCCGGAGCCGCCGGGGAAGTGCTCGCTCAGCAGCTCCTGGCCGTCGCGGGCCTGGGACTCGCCCAGCACGAACTCACTGGACGGCACGCCGTCGGCGTCGAGCCGCACGAGCCCGATCGCCATGACGCCGAGCAGCAGCGTCGACACGATCCACACCAGGCGCGGACGGCGCGAGACGAGTCGGCCGATGCCGCCCCAGAGTCCCCGCTCCCCCGAGTCGGCGGACTCGCCGGGCGTCGCGTGGCGGCCGTGTCCGGCCGGGGCCCCGCCATCGGCGGCGGCCTCGACGCGCGGGATGCGGCGCGGCCAGAAGGCCACGCGCCCGGCCCACAGCAGGAGGGCGGGCAGCAGCGTGAGGGCGGCGAGCAGGGCGAACACGATGCCGATCGCGGCGACCGGGCCGAGGATCTTGTTGGAGTTCAACTCCGAGGCCAGCAGGATCAGGAGCCCGACGATGACCGTGCCGGCGGATGCGGCGATCGGCTCCCACGAACCGCGGAGCGCGGCCCACGTGGCATCCCACTTGGTCTCGTACCGTCCGAGCGACTCGCGGTACCGCGCGATGTAGAGCAGCGCGTAGTCGGTGGCCGCACCGATCACCAGGATGAACAGGATGCCCTGCGTCTGCCCGGAGAGCAGCAGCAGGTCGGCGCGCGCGAGCTGCACGACCGTGAACACGGAGGCCGTGAGCGCGGTCACGCTCGTGAAGAGCACGATGAGCGGCAGCAGCGGCGAGCGGTAGACGATCACCAGGATGATCAGCACCGCCGTGAGCGCGACGGCGAGCAGCAGCCCGTCGATGCCGGCGAATGCGGCGGCGAGGTCGGCCGTGAAGCCCGCGGGCCCGGTCACCGCGGCCGTCGTCCCGGCGACGGGCTCCTCCTCGAGGAGCGCACGGATCTCCTCGACGCTCTCGCGCGCCCCGCCCTCGCCCTCGTCGGACGGCGCGATCGACACGACGAACTGCGCGGCCTCGCCGTCCTCCGACGGGATCACCGGCGAACTCTCGTCGGCGACCACGGCATCGACGGCGAGCACGTCGCCGCGCAGGGACTCGATGTCGGCCAGCTGGGATGCGGTCAGCTCGGACCCGTCGTCGGCGGCCACCACGACGATGGCGGGCACGTTCTCGGAGTCGCGGAAGCCCTCCTGGAGTTCGCTCGCCTCGGTCGCCTCGGCGGACGCGGGCAGGAAGGAGGCCTGGTCGTTCTGCTGGACGTCGGAGAGGCCGCCGAACGCGGCGCCTCCTGCCCCGAACAGCCCGAACCAGACCAGGATCAGGACGGTCGGGATGAGGGCTCGGAGCCAGACGGGGACGCGACCCCCGGATCGTTTCGCGACGGCATGCTCGTTCATCGTCCTCGACGCTACGGACGCCGGCCGCGCGAGCGCGTCCATCGAAAGTTCGGATCACGAAGGATCCGGACGCGACCGCGCCGGATCAGTCGACGAGGATGCCGTGCCCGGACTGGATGTCGCGGATCCGGGTCAGCACGACCGCGCGCAGTTCCTCGGGTGCAGTCTCCTTGCACGCCCGCTGCACGACGTCGGTGATGGCGACGCCGACGCGCAGCTCGGCGCGGCAGTCGTCGCAGTGCTCCATGTGCTCGCGGATGTCCGCGGCGTCCTCACGGCACAGCTCGTTGTGGAGATACTCCTCGAGCTCGGCCCTGGCCTTCTCGCAACCGCAGTCGGTCATCTCGTGCTCCTGGTGGATCGGGCGGCCGGCTGCGCCACGGCGAAGCCGCGCTCGCGCGCGTAGTCGGCCAGGGACTCGCGGAGCATGCGCCGGCCTCGGTGCAGGCGACTCATCACGGTCCCGATCGGGGTGTGCATCATGTCGGCGATCTCCTGGTAGGAGAATCCCTCGACGTCGGCGAAGTAGACGGCGAGCCGGAAGTCCTCGGGGAGCGCCTGCAGCGCCTCCTTCACCGCCGAATCCGGCAGGTGGTCGATGGCCTCGGCCTCGGCCGAGCGGCTCGTCGCCGCCGTCGTCGACTCCGCTCCACCGAGCTGCCAGTCCTCGAGCTCGTCGATCGTGCCCTGGAAGGGCTCGCGCTGCTTCTTCCGGTAGCTGTTGATGAAGGTGTTCGTGAGGATCCGGTACAGCCACGCCTTGAGGTTCGTGCCCTGCTTGAACGAGGCGAACGCGGCGTACGCCTTCACGAACGTCTCCTGGACGAGGTCCTGCGCGTCGGCGGGGTTCTTCGTCATGCGGAGGGCCGCCGCGTAGAGCTGGTCGATGAACGGCATCGCCTGCTCCTCGAACAGCGCACCGAGGTCGGGCGTGTCGTCGTCGGACCGGGTCTCACCGGTCGGAATGGCAGTGTCGTCGGCGCTCATCAGGGGCCATCCTAGATCGTCGGCCTGCGAGGGCCCCGGGCGTTCCAGTACCGCGAATGACACGCACGACTCCTTCCTGCTCACGGGCGCTACTGTTGGTAACCGATGCAGGTATCGAGGTATTCCGCGCCCGAGTTCGATCCGTACGGCGACGACCGGCCGATCGAGACGGATGCCGGGTGGCGCGCGCCCACCGCCCGCCGGCCGCTCGCGGCCTCCCTCACCGTCCCGGGATCGAAGTCCCTGACCAACCGCGAACTGGTGCTCGCGGCCCTCGCCGACGGCCCGTCGACGCTGCGGGCGCCGCTCTGGTCGCGCGACAGCGAGCTCATGGTGGAGGGCCTCCGTGCGCTCGGGACGGGGTTCGACCGGGTCCCGGGCGCCGGCGGGTTCGGCGACGACCTGCGGGTGATCCCGGCCGACGAGCTCCTGGGCTCCACGACGGTCGACTGCGGTCTCGCGGGCACCGTCATGCGGTTCCTCCCGCCGGTCGCGGCACTGGCGCTCGGGCCGACCACCTTCGACGGCGACGAGGCGGCGTACCGCCGTCCGATGCGCGGCGTGATCGAGGGATTGCGCGGCATCGGCGTCGACCTCGACGACGACGGCCGCTGGGCGCTGCCGTTCACGGTGCACGGCACCGGCCGCGTCGAGGGCGGCGAGCTGTCCATCGACGCCTCGGCGTCGAGCCAGTTCGTCTCCGGCCTGCTGCTCTCGGCGCCGCGCTTCGAACGCGGTCTCGACCTGACGCACTCCGGCGATCGGCTCCCGAGCCTCCCGCACATCGAGATGACCGTCGAGGCGCTCGCCCGGCGGGGCGTCGAGGTCGAGCAGCCGTCGGTCGGCCGCTGGCTCGTCGCGCCCGGCCCGATCGCCGCGCGCGACGTCGACATCGAGCCCGACCTCTCCAACGCGGCCCCCTTCCTGGTGGCGGCGCTCGTCGCCGGCGGCACGGTCGCGATCTCCGGATGGCCCGTCGAGACCACGCAGGTCGGCGCGCAGCTGGCGGAGCTCCTCCCCCGTTTCGGCGCGCGGGTCACCCTCGACGGCGACCGCCTCACGGTGCATGCGCCAGAGCCCGGGGCCGACGGCGGCCGCGGCATCCGCGGGGTCGACCTCGACCTCGCCGAGGCGGGCGAACTCGTCCCGAACCTCGTCGCGCTCGCGGCGTTCGCCGACGGCCCCAGCACGTTCACCGGCGTCGGGCACATCCGCCACCACGAGACGGACCGGCTCGCGGCGCTCGCCGCGGAGTTCGCCGCGCTCGGCGGGCGGGTGACCGAGCTCGAGGACGGTCTGCGCATCGAGCCCGCCCCGCTGCACGGGGGCGACTGGCGCGCGTACGCCGACCATCGGATGGCGACGACGGGCGCCATCGTCGGTCTCGCCGTCGACGGGGTCGTGGTCGACGACATCGGCTCGACCTCGAAGACCCTGCCGCAGTTCACCGACCTCTGGGAGCGGATGCTCGGATGAGCTGGTGGGAGACGGAGGACGACGAGGACGAGCCCGAGTACGACGAGTCCGACGTCCGCGTCCGTCCCAGCCGGCGCGGCAGCAGGCCGCGAACGAAGGTCCGTCCGGACCACGCCGATGCCGTCGAGGGCGTCGTCCTCGGCGTCGACCGCGGCCGCTACACGCTGCTCGTCGACGAGGGCGGACCTGATGAGCGGGAGGTCGTCGCGGCCCGGGCGAGCGAGCTGCGCCGGAAGTCGGTGGTGAACGGCGACCGCGTCGACCTGGTCGGCGACACGACCGGCGATGAGGGCACCCTCTCGCGGATCGTCCGGATCCGCGACCGGAGCACGCTGCTGCGCCGGAGCGCCGACGACACCGACGAGGTCGAGCGCGTGATCGTGGCCAACGCCGACCAGATGCTCATCGTCATCGCCGCGGCGAATCCCGAGCCGCGCGTGCGGCTCGTGGACCGCTACCTCGTCGCGGCGTACGACGCCGGCATCGCCCCGCTGGTGTGCGTGACCAAGACCGACCTCGCCGACCCCGCGCCGTTCCTGGCCAACTTCGACGGACTCGACCTCCCCGTCTTCCTGAGCCGCACCGGGGACATGCCGCTCGACGCGATCGCCGACCGCCTGGTGGGGCACCGGACCGTCTTCGTGGGCCATTCCGGCGTCGGCAAGTCGACGCTCGTGAACGCGCTCGTGCCCGACGCGAATCGCGCGACCGGTCACGTGAACGTCGTCACCGGACGCGGGCGGCACACGTCCTCATCGACCGTCTCGCTGCGGCTCGAGCACGGCGGGCGCACGGGGTGGGTCATCGACACCCCGGGCGTGCGCTCGTTCGGACTCGGTCACGTCGACCCCGCGAACATCCTCGGGGCGTTCGCCGATCTCGCGCGCGTCGCCGAGGACTGCCCGCGCGGCTGCACGCACCTGCCCGACTCCCCCGACTGCGCGATCATCGAGGCAGTCGAGGCCGGCGAGCTCGGCGAGTCCGGCCGGGTGCGCCTCGACTCCCTGCAGCGCCTGCTCGCGACCTTCGGCTGAGGCCGGAACCGATGCATTCCGCGCGCGGCATGCGCGACGCGCCGTCGGTCGACGTGCCTACGATTGACCCATGACCGACGCTCGACTCGCCGCCGGCGACCTCGCCCCCGACTTCACCCTCCCCGACCAGGACGGCTCCCCCGTCACGCTCTCGTCCCTGCGCGGCGAGAAGGTCGTGCTCTACTTCTACCCGGCCGCGATGACGCCCGGCTGCACCACCGAGGCCTGCGATTTCCGCGACAGCCTGAACTCGTTCGCGGGCGCGGGGGTTCGCGTCGTGGGCGTCTCGAAGGACGAGGTGGCCAGGCTCAAGGAATTCGCCGAGCGCGACGGCCTGAACTTCCCGCTGCTCTCCGACACCGACCTCGAGGTCCAGCAGGCCTACGGCGCCTGGGGCGAGAAGCAGCTCTACGGCAAGACCGTGACCGGATCCATCCGCTCCACCTTCCTGATCGACGAGGAGGGGCGCATCGCCAAGCCCATGTACAACGTCAAGGCCACCGGGCACGTCGCACGGATCCGCAAGGAGCTCGGCCTCGACGGCTGATCCGGATCGGGACCGTGCGGGCGGTCGTCGCGGTGGCGGCGGCCGCCCGTCGGCGTTCAGTCCGCGGTGCGGTCCTCGGGACGCGCGAACAGGTCGCGGACCGGGGGCCACAGCAGCAGGCCCGCCACCGTGATCGCCGGCACCAGCAGCACCCACCCGATGTCGGGTCGGGCGAACAGCCCCTGGAAGGCGCCCACGGCGATCGAGAGCTGGAGCACCTGCCAGACGATGGCGGCGGCCCGCGCCCACGGGGCACGACGCGCGGCGGCCACCGCGATCGCGCCCACCCAGGCGACGGCGATGGCGACGACCACGATGAGCGCGAGCGCCGTCGCGTACGACGACGGCCGCAGCACGATGAAGTCGACGACGAGCCACGCGAGCATCGCCAGCAGCGCCGCCGCCTCGGCGAAGAGCAGCCCGACCACGGTCACGAACGCGGCCCGGACGCCGCCCTGATTCACAGCCATCTCCCGAAGAGCACTCTTGATTCGCCTCTCTCGCTATGCCACCATTTATGAGGCCGAGTTGATGCTCACAGGGACGTGAGCCGATCGCCTCCCCGATCCTACTTCCCGAGATTCGGCCTTCCCCCAAGCAGCACAGCCGGTCTCCGGCTGCGCCGGTGTGCGTGCGCTGCGAACGACAACACAAGGAGCATCTTCATGGATTGGCGCGACAAAGCCGCCTGCCTCACCGCCGACCCGGAACTCTTCTTCCCCGTCGGCAACACCGGTCCGGCCATCGACCAGATCGAGAAGGCGAAGGCGGTCTGCGCCCGTTGCACCGTGACCGAGATCTGCCTGCAGTACGCGCTCGAGTCCGGCCAGGACTCGGGCGTGTGGGGCGGCCTGAGCGAGGATGAGCGCCGCGCCCTCAAGCGGCGCGCGGCTCGCGCGCGTCGCGCGGGCTGACCGGACCCGCTCCCGCGATCCACGCTCGGATCGGCCCGGCCTCGGGCCGCGGTTCCGACCCGGATCCCCCGGACTCCCCGCAGCACCCGGACCGAACGGCACCCGCGATCGCGGGTGCCGTTCGCACTGGGCGGACGATCAGGCCTTCGTGATCCAGCGAAGCGGGACCTCGATCGTGACCTCGGTGCCGCTGCCCATCACGGTGTGCCAGTCGATCGTGCCGCCGAGCTCGCCCTGGATGAGGGTGCGGACGATCTGGGTGCCGAGGCCCTCGCCGACCTTGCCCTCGGGCAGGCCCGAGCCGCTGTCGCGGACCTGCACCGTCAGCACCGTGTCGGATCGCTCGGCGATCACCTCGACGTCGCCCTCCTGACCCGCGAGGCCGTGCTCGACCGCGTTCGTGACCAGCTCGGTGAGCGCGAGCGCGAGCGGCGTCGCGTACTCGCTCGGCAGGACGCCGAACGTGCCCGACTTCTTCGGGTGCGCCGTCGTGTTGTGGGCGGCGGCCACCTCGGCCACCAGGAGCAGCGCCCGGTCGAACACGTCGTCGAAGTCGACGTTCTGCGTGAGCCCCTCGGAGAGCGTGTCGTGCACGACCGCGATCGCGCCGACGCGGCGCATGGCCTGCGTGAGCGCGTCGCGAGCCTCGTCCGAGTGAGTGCGCCTCGCCTGGATGCGCAGGAGCGACGCGACCGTCTGCAGGTTGTTCTTCACCCGGTGGTGGATCTCGCGGATCGTCGCGTCCTTGGTGATGAGCTCCTGCTCCTGGTGGCGCAGCTCGGTCACGTCGCGCGTGAGGACGATCGCTCCGGTCCGCTCGCCCCGGCGTCGGATCGGGATGGCGCGCAGCGACACGGTCACGCCACGGGACTCGACGTCGGTGCGCCACGGCGCGCGTCCCGTGACGACGAGCGGGAGCGATTCGTCGACGACGAGCTTGCCGCTGAGCAGGCGGGTCGCGACATCCGCCAGCGACTGGCCCTCGAGCTCGTCGTCGAAGCCCATGCGGTTGAACGCCGACAGCGCGTTCGGACTCGCGAACGTCGTGACCCCGTCCACGTCGAGGCGGATGAGCCCGTCCGAGGCGCGCGGTGCACCGCGGCGCGGCCCGGTGGGGGCGCCGAGGTCGGGGAAGTCGCCCGAGGCGATCATCTGGAACAGCTCGCCGGCGCAGTCGTTGAACGTGAGCTCCTGGCGGCTCGGGGTGCGCGTGGACCCGAGGTTCGTGTGCCGGGTGATCACGGCCACGGGCTGCGGCGCGAGCTCGGTGCCGGTCACCGACAGCCGTCGCATCACGGGCACGGCGCGCACGCGCGTGGGCATCTCCTCGTACCAGTCCGGCGCCGAGGAGTCCTGGATCCGCCGGGTCGCGAACGCCTCGGAGGCCAGTCCCTTCCATTCCTCGCGGATACCCTGACCCACGAAGTCGCGGTAGAACAGGGTCGCCGCGCTCGACGGCCGGGAATGCGCGACCGCGACGAAGCCGTCCTCGCCGGACGGCACCCACAGCACGATGTCGGCGAACGCGAGGTCGGCGAGCAGCTGCAGGTCGCCGACGAGCATGTGCAGCCAGTCCACGTCGGCCTGGCTGCTGCGCCCTTGCGCGAGGACGAGGTCACTGAGGGTCGACACGCGTCAAGCGTACCCACCCCGCGTCCTCCCCTCGGACGCCGCGACCCGTCGACGGAGCGCCCCGAGCGGCGCGCGGCGACGGTCGGCGGGCGGGCTCGGCAGCAGTCGCGCGTCGACGTACGAGCGCAGCGCCGCGCGCAGCGGCGAGCGAGGCGCGGCATCCCGGATCGCGCGGGCCGTCAGGACGGCGGCGTCCGCGGCCCTGGCATCGTGCGGCAGCAACGTGGCGTCGGCAAGGCCGGCGAACCGGCGCAGCGTCTGGCGCACCTGGGCATGCGCGTCGATGCCGAGCGCGCTCGAGCGGACCCGGTTCACGATCACGTCCACCCGCTCGGCCTCCACGAGCCCGACGAGCTCGACGTGGCCGCGCAGGAACCGCGACAGCCCGACCGGATCGGCCAGGCCGATCGCGACGACGCGGTCGGCGGCGCCGAGCGCGGCGAACGTGGCGGCGTTGCGGCGCGGGGCGAGGGGGTCGCTCGTGAGCTCCTCGTCGCGCTCCAGGCTGAATCCCGTGTCGACGACGACGCACTCGTACCTGGCGCGCATGATGCGGAGCGATTCGACGACCCGCTCGTGCGAGAGCTCGGGCCAGCGACTCGGTCCCACCAGACCGGTGAAGACGTCGAAGGAGGCCCGCGGCGAGGAGTAGCGCTGCGCGATCCGTTCCAGCTCGACCCGGTCGAGCGCACCGGAGCCCGCGAGGCGGCACGCCGATGCGAAGCCGGGCGCCTCGTCGAGGAGCCCGAGCGCGGGAGCCACCGCGCCGCCGTAGGGGTCGGCATCGACGAGCGCCACGAGGTGGCCCGCCGCGGCGAGCTCGGCGGCGATCGAGACGGAGGCGGTGGTGCGTCCCGGCGCACCGGCCGGACCCCAGACCGCGATGACCCCGGGAAGGGCGCCCGGTGCGGGCGGCGCGGCACCGCGCTCCCCGACCCGGGACGGCACGGGCGGGCCTCCGGTCACGAGCGCGTCGAGCTCCTGCGCGTCCACGGCGGCGTCGACGACCTCGTGGAGTCCGATGCGCCGCGCTTCGGCGCGTTCGAGGTCCGTCGAGGCGACCGCCACGATCCGGATCCCGCGTGCATCGCAGGCGTCGAGCAGCTCGACGTGCAGCGTCCCGGACCCCGCGCCCACCACGACGACCTCCGGCGCGAGCGCATCGAGGCAGTCGACGACGTCACGCCAGCCGACCAGGCGTGCGACGATCGTGTGCCCCGCTTCGACGAGCGGGGCGAGCAGGCGATCCTCGACCGCCGGTTCGAGCGCGAGGGCGATCCGTGCCATCAGCCCGCGCCCGCGACCGGGCCCGACGGCACGAGGTCGACCGCATCGCCCGAGGCCAGCGCGGCGAGGACGGCCGCCGTCTTCTCGCGCGGGATCAGCAGTTCGACGTCGGCGCCCTCGCCGCCGACCATCCCGTCGTCGACGACCACGGCGGCGACCTCGGCGCCGCCCACGAGCACCGCCGGCGGCTCGAACACGCCGCGCTCGAGCTCGGTGGCCGTCCACAGGTCGACGACCGCCCCCGCCACGATCTCGCGCGACAGCGGACCGCGCGTGGGGACGACCACGGTCGCGACCCGCCCCGAGTCGGCGTCGGCGACCGCCCCCGCGGGGACGATCTCGCCGGCGCGCACGGTGCGCAGTACGACCACTCCCTCCTCCGGCACGTCGCCCGGCGCGAGGTACGCGTCGGAGAGCGAGCCCAGCCGGACCGACGCCGTGCGCAGGTCGCCCGGGGCGATCCGCATCCCCTCGGTCAGCGTCGCCGGTGCGACCAGGACCTCGGTGCCGTCGTCGAGCGCCTCGACCACCACCCAGACGCCCAGGGTCGAGGCCGCGACCAGCACGAGGCCGATCGCCAGGCGCGCGTCGACGCGACGGCGCCCCCGATCGGCGCGAGCCGTGCGCTCCGGCATGGCGCTCCTCCCCGCCCGCGGCGGTCGCACGGGACGCGACCCATCGTCGCCCGACGCCGGGAGGACGCCGAGAAGTTATCCACACGGTTCCGCGCCTGCGAGGCGCGGCTCGATACTTGAGGCATGGTCCAACACGCCGCGGAGGAGCCGCTCGGTCGATTCCTCACGATCGCCGACGCCGCTGAGGTGCTCGCCGTCGGCGTCGAGGACGTGAGCGACCTCGTCCTGTCGGGCGAGCTGCCGGCGCTGCGCGTGGGCGACCGGGGTCCGTGGCGGATCGAACGCACGCAGCTCGAGGCCTTCATCGAGGTCAGGTACGAGTCGGCCCGCCGCGAGGTCGTCTGGAACGAAGGCGAGTTCGCCAACGTGATCGAGTTCTCCGGCGCGCGCCAGCCGGGGCCGCGCGCCGTCGATTGACCGCACCCCACACCCCGGGGGCTCAGCCGGGCGCCACGGTCGAGGCGACCACGATCCGCTCGAAGGGCACGAGCCGATAGCCTCGGACGTCGCGCTCGCGTCGCGGGGAACCCGGCTCGTGCAGCGCGAGGTCGAGGTGGTCGGCGGCCACGCGGTCGATCGTGCCGTGCAGTCGTCCGTCCCGGGTGCGCAGCTCGATGCCGGCGCGGCGCCGACCGAGGTCGCGCAAGGCGAAGGCCAGGCCGATCCGGTCGACGATCCCCGGAGCGGACGCGGGCGGCTCGAGGCTCTGCTCGAGCTGCCGACGACTCGCGGCGACGGCGCTGATCGAGGCGACCGGGACCACGCAGTGCCCGCCCGCGGCGCCATCCCGGATGCCGGCGATCCAGTCCCGGCCGAAGGCGGTCGGGCGCAACTGCACGGAACTGGCATCGACCAGTTCGATGCGGACGGGCCCGTCCCCCGGCGCTGCCATCGCCGCGATCCGCTCGCGGAGCCCCATCCGCCCGATGCGAAGCCGTTCCGACTCGATCGCGAGCGCGCGCTCCTCGCGGTGCCGGTCGTGGTCGATCTGCGATTCGAGGTCGTCGAACAGCCGGTCCCATCGCATGCGCCGACGGTACCTCCGGGACCGACACGCAGGCGAGGTTGTCCACAGGCTGGGAATTTCCTTGACACCCCGATGACGCCGCCCCTACGGTTCGATCTAGGAACCCGGACACCCCCGAAATGGGGGCACGCCGCGTCGGCCCCCGCCGATCGCCCCGCCCTACTGGAGCCGTCATGACCGCACGCCAGACCGGCGCATCCCGCAGCGCCGCGACCCACGGGACCAGCGCCCGCCGCCTCGACCTCGACGACTACTTCGCGCGCCAGCGTGCGGGTCGCTCCGAACTCCCCGATCCGGAGCCCGTGCTGCGCAACCTGACGCACTGCGTGATCGAGGTCCTGGCCGGCGCACGCGATCTCGAGCAGCTCGCTCGTTGGGTGACCGACGACGTGTACCGCAACCTGTCCAAGCGCGTGGTCCTCGCGGCGCGCGCGCGCCGCGTCCGCGGGCAGGCCCTGCAGCGGCCGGCGTTCACGGTCGGGCGGGTCCACATCTGCGAGCCCGCCGACGGCATCGTCGAGGCGGTCATCCTGGTCCACCAGCGAGCCCGCTCACGCGCCGTCGCCATCCGCCTGGAGGGTCTCGACCAGCGCTGGCGCGCCAGCGTGATCAGCGTGCTCTGAGCACCACCGCCGAGTCCTGCCCGGCGGCCGCGATCGTCGATCTCGCCCGCACGGCGGCGGGGTCCGCGCGTCATCCACTACGCTCAGGCGATGGAGCGCACCCAGCGGGCGTCGCCGCCCCGGTGGCGGGTCCCCCTCTCCGCCCTCGCCGCACTCGGATTCGCGCCCGGTGACGACGAGGGCCGCCGCATGGAGAAGGCGGTGCTGACCAGGACCGCGCTGTTCACCATCGTGGTCGTCGCACCGTGGTCCGTCTTCTACTTCGCCATCGGGCTCCCGGTGCCCGCAGCGATCCCCGCCCTCTACGTGATCCTCTCGCTGGTCGGGCTCGCGCACCTGCGCCGGACGCGTGACGATCGGTGGTTCCGCTGGTCCCAGATGGTCATGTTCCTCGCGCTCCCGCCGCTCGTGCACGTCGTGCTCGGCGGATTCGCGCGCAGCAGCGCCGTCATCCTGTTCGCCTCCGTCGCGGTGGTCGGAGCGCTCTCGTTCACGCGCGTGCGCCGGCCCTGGATCGTCTTCGGGGTGTTCGTCGCCCTCGTGGTCGTGATGGTGCCGCTGGAGGGCTGGCTCCGGGCCCACGCGCCCCGGCTCGACGACCGCATCGTCACCGCCTTCTTCGCGATCAACATCGCCTCGGTCGCGACGATCATGTTCCTCGCCATGGCCTCCTACGTGCGCTCGCGGGATCGGCTGTCGAACGCCCTGGCCGAGGAGCGGGATCGGTCCGACCGGATCCTGCGGAACGTGCTGCCCGACCGGATCGCCGACCGGCTCGTCGCCGGCGAGCGCCCCATCGCCGACCGGTACGACCGCGTGGGCGTCCTGATCGCCGACATCGTGGACTTCACGAGCCTGTCCGAGTCGATCTCTGCCGACGATCTCGTCCACGACCTCAACGACCTGCTCAGGGAGTTCGATCGCGAGGCCGGTCGCCTCGGCGTGACGAAGGTCAAGACGATCGGTGACGCGTACCTCGCCATCACGGGCGGGCCGGACGGCGCGGCCGACCTGCCCTCGCTCGCGACGTTCGCGCTGCGGCTCGGCGAGATCGCCGCGGCCCGCTCGATCGGGGGCCGGAGCGGTGTCCGGCTCAGGATCGGGCTCGACGCCGGCCCGGTCGTCGCCGGGGTGATCGGCGACTCGCGATTCCTCTGGGACGTCTACGGCGCGACGGTGAACTCCGCGAGCCGCATGCAGACGACCGCTCCGCCCGGAGCGATCCAGGTCACCGAACGAGTGGCCTCGGAGCTCGGCGCCGGGTTTCGACTCTCCGAACGCGGCGTGATCGAGGTCAAGGGCATCGGGCCGGTGCGGACCTGGTTCGTCCTCGGACGCGGCGCGGACGACCGGGGCGCGGTGCGCGAACCGGCTCGCGATGACGCCGATGCCCGGCCGGAGTCGGACTCCGGCCGGGCATCGTGACGGAGGCGGGTCAGCGGCCCTTGCGCTCCTCGGCCCGGCGCTGCTGGCGGTTCATCGGACCGGCGCCGTCGCCGCCCTCGGTGCGCTGGCCGAAGGCACCGCGGGACGCGGGCTGCGGCTGCTGCGGCTGCTGCGGGGCGGACTGCTGGGCCACCGCGCGCCGGGCGCGCTGGGTCGCGGCCTGCTGCAGCTGGCCGCGCTGGTTGCGCACCTCGACGCCGCCCGAGTCGCTCGGTGCGGTGTAGCTCAGCTTCTCGGCCGGCGCGGTCGGGCGCTGGAGGCCCTTCGCCTCGATGCGCGGTCCGCCGACGCCGCTCTGCGGGGCGACCTCGACCTCGAGGTTGAAGAGGAAGCCGATGGTCTCCTCGCGGATCGAGCCCATCATCTGCTGGAACATCGCGTAGCCCTCGCGCTGGTACTCCACGAGCGGGTCGCGCTGCGCCATGGCCCGCAGGCCGATGCCGTCCTTCAGGTAGTCCATCTCGTAGAGGTGGTCGCGCCAGCGGCGGTCGATGACCGAGAGGACCACGCGACGCTCGAGCTCGCGCATCGCCGGGCTGCCGAGCTGCTCCTCGCGTCGCGAGTAGGCGAGCTGGGCGTCGGAGAGGATCTCGCGACGCACGAAGTCGCGGTTCACGCGACCCTTCTCACCGGCCTCGGCGACGACCTCGTCGATCGTGATGCCGATCGGGTAGAGCGTCTTCAGCTCGGCCCACAGTGCATCGAAGTCCCACTCGTCGGGCGTGGAGGCCGCCGTGTGCTCGTCGAGCACCTCGTCGATGACCTGCTCGAGGAACACCTGCACGCGGTCGTGCAGGTCGTCGCCCTCGAGGATGTGGCGGCGATCGGAGTAGATCGCCTCGCGCTGGCGGTTCAGGACGTCGTCGTACTTGAGGACGTTCTTGCGGATCTCGGCGTTGCGGGCCTCCACCTGCGACTGGGCCGATCGGATGGCGCGGGTGACGACCTTGGACTCGATCGCGACGTCGTCGGGCACGCCGCGCGCCATCAGGCTCTCCGCCGCACCGGCGTTGAACAGTCGCATGAGGTCGTCGGTGAGCGAGAGGTAGAACCGGCTCTCGCCCGGGTCGCCCTGACGGCCGGAGCGGCCGCGCAGCTGGTTGTCGATGCGTCGCGACTCGTGTCGCTCCGTGCCGAGCACGTAGAGACCGCCGGCGGCGAGGACCTTCTCGGCCTCCGTCGCCATCTGCGCCTTGACCCGATCGAACACCTCGTCCCAGGCTGCCTCGTACTCCTCCGGGGTGTCGACGGGGCTCAGGCCGCGCTCGTGCATCTGCTGGACGGCGATGAACTCGGCGTTGCCGCCGAGCATGATGTCGGTGCCGCGACCGGCCATGTTCGTGGCCACCGTGACGGCACCGAGGCGGCCGGCCTGCGCCACGATCGCGGCCTCGCGCGCGTGGTTCTTGGCGTTCAGGACCTCGTGGCGCACGCCCTTCTTCGCGAGCAGGCGCGAGAGGTACTCGCTCTTCTCGACGCTCGTGGTGCCGACCAGCACCGGCTGGCCCTTCTTGTGCCGCTCGACGATGTCCTCGACGACCTGCGCGAACTTCGCCTCCTCGTTCTTGTAGACGAGGTCGGCCTGGTCGATCCGCACCATGGGCTTGTTGGTCGGGATCGCGACGACGCCGAGCCGGTAGGTCGACATGAACTCGGCCGCCTCGGTCTCGGCCGTGCCGGTCATGCCCGAGAGCTTGTCGTAGAGGCGGAAGTAGTTCTGCAGCGTGACGGTCGCGAGCGTCTGGTTCTCGGCCTTGACCTGCACGCCCTCCTTGGCCTCGATGGCCTGGTGGATACCCTCGTTGTACCGGCGTCCGACCAGGATGCGGCCGGTGTGCTCATCGACGATCAGGACCTCGCCGTTCATCACGACGTAGTCCTTGTCCTTCTTGAACAGGGCCTTGGCCTTGATCGAGTTGTTCAGGAAGGAGATGAGCGGCGTGTTCGCCGACTCGTAGAGGTTGTCGATGCCGAGGTAGTCCTCGACCTTCTCGATGCCCGGCTCGAGCACGCCGACCGTGCGCTTCTTCTCGTCGACCTCGTAGTCCTCACCGGCGACCAGTCGCTTGGAGAGGTTGGCGAACTCGGTGAACCACCGGTTGGCCTCGCCGGAGGCGGGGCCGGAGATGATCAGCGGCGTGCGCGCCTCGTCGATCAGGATCGAGTCGACCTCGTCGACGATCGCGAAGTAGTGGCCGCGCTGGACCATGTCGGAGGCCTGCCACGCCATGTTGTCGCGCAGGTAGTCGAAGCCGAACTCGTTGTTCGTGCCGTAGGTGATGTCAGCGGCGTACTGCTCGCGGCGCACGGACGGAGTCTGACCGGCGACGATGCAGCCGGTGGTCATGCCGAGGGCCCGGAAGACGCGACCCATGAGCTCCGACTGGTAGCTCGCGAGGAAGTCGTTGACGGTGACGATGTGCACGCCGCGGCTCGTCAGCGCGTTGAGGTAGGCCGCGGTGGTGGCGACGAGCGTCTTGCCCTCGCCGGTCTTCATCTCCGCGATGTTGCCCAGGTGCAGGGCCGCGCCGCCCATGAGCTGCACGTCGAAGTGACGCAGTCCGAGCGTGCGTCGGCTGGCCTCGCGCACCGCGGCGAACGCCTCGGGGAGGAGGTCGTCGAGCGACTCGCCGTTGCCGTAGCGCTCGCGGAGCTCGACGGTCTCGTGCTTGAGCTCCTCGTCGCTCAACTCCCGGAAGTCGTCCTCCAGGGCGTTGATCGCGGCGGCGTAGTTCTCGAGCCGCTTCAGCGTGCGACCCTCGCCGACGCGGAGGACCTTTTCAAGAATCGAAACCACGAACTGCTCTCCCGTTGTCGATCAGGCATGCGACGTCGGGGTGGGGCACCCGCGCACGCCGGAGGATCCGCCTGTGCAGACGGTCATCATAGCCATGCTACTGGGCTGCGGGCTGGGCACCGACCGTGGGCCGGACGACGACGCGTCCGGCCCACGGCCCGGTGCCGCCAGGAGGCGCCTCAGGCGCTCGAGCGCGCGAGGTCGAGCGCCTCGGCCGCCTCGGCCTGGTCGCCCTGGGCGTGCTCGTCGAGGCCGATCACGCCGTAGTCCCAGCCCTTGCGGCGGTAGACCACGCTCGGCCGGTGGTTCTCGGAGTCGATGAACAGGTAGAAGTCGTGGCCGACGAGCTCCATGTGGTAGAGCGCGTCGTCGACGGTCATGGGCGTCGCCGCGAAGACCTTGCGGCGGATCACCACGGGCGAGTACTCCTCGTCGCCCGCGTCGGCGGGCTCCTCGCCCACCACGGGGATGTTGCCGGTGCGGACCTTCTCCAGGACCTCCACGTCCGCGGCTCGCACGCCCGTGCCGGCGAAGCCCGCGTCGGTCGCCTCGCGGAGCGAGGTCGGGCGACGGTTGCCGCGGTGGACCTTGCGACGGTCCTTGGCGCGGCGGATGCGCTCGATGAGCCGTCCGATCGCGACGTCGAACGCCGCGTACTTGTCGGCTCCGTCAGCCTCGGCCCGCACCACGGGTCCCTTCCCGACGAGCGTCAGCTCCACGCGGTCCGTTCCCGCGTTGTTGCCGTTCTTCTCGTTGTGGCGGCTGACCTTGACGTCGAGCGCGATCGCCCGGTCGGACAGGTTGGAGACCTTCTCTGACTTCTCTGCGACGTAGGCGCGGAATCGATCGGTGATCTCCAGGTTTCGTCCGACGATGTTCAGTTCCATGTCAACCTCCGTTCACCGGCGCGTCACCCGGTTCTGAAGGGTGGTTCGACCACGCCTGTCCTGACACCGTAGCCCCCGAGGTCGTGGATGTCACCACCCGATCGCCAGCCGTCCGGGGACGCCCTGCCGATTCTCAGCGGCGTGCTCGCGAGCACTGAGACCGCGTCCACCGATCCCCCGGCCGCGCGGATGGCGCGCACGGCATCGGTCACCGTGGCGCCGGTCGTGTGCACGTCGTCGACGAGCACGAATCGGCGCCCGCGCAACGGGCGCGGGGCGACGAACGAGCCGGCCGAGTTGGCCGCGCGGGCCTCGCGGCCGAGCGAGGCCTGGTCCCGGCGGGGACGGGCTCGGAGCACGCTCACCGGCGCGAATCCCGACCGCCTGACCAGGAGCGGGACCGGGTCGTACCCGCGTCGTCGACGCGCGCTCGAGGTGGAGGGCACGGTCGCGATCTCGCGCGCGGCGCCGTCCTGCAGCTCCGCGCAGGACGCGGCGAGCGCGGCGCGGAGCGCGCGGCCGAGGACGCCCGCGGCATCCGTCCGCCCGTCGTCCTTGAACGCGCGGACGACCTCCGCCACCTCGCCCGCGTACGGGAGCGCCGCCCAGGTCGGCGGTCCCGGCCGCTCCAGGCGCACCGGGCGCGGAGCGAGCGCGGCGCGGCAGCCCTCGCACAGCCCCCGGTCGGGCGAACCGCACCCCGCGCAGGCCACCGGCAGCAGGACGGCCGCGGCGTCGACGAGCGCGGTGCGGACCGCCTCGATCCCCGGGCGCGAAGCCGCGGCGCCCCGTCGCCCCACCGCCTCGTCCATGGCGCCAGCTTCATCCGCGCGGCCCCGCCGGGGCCGCGCGGAGAGCGCATCCGTGCGCTCGCACCCCTCGGAGGGCCCGGTGGAGGACCGGTCGGAGCCGGGACGTCAGTCGGTCTGCTGCGTCGCGAGGAACCGGAGGTCGCGCGCCTGGACCTGCCAGGTCACGCCCGCGCCGGTCGCGAGATCGCCTTCGGCGGTGAGGACGCGGACGTCGCGCACGCTGTTCGCCCCGTCGAGCTCGATCCCCGCTTCCGGCCCCTCCCGCGAGCTCCCCGGCGTTCCGAGCTGCTGCAGCGCGAGCCGGGTCTCCCCGGCCGAGGTCGCCGTCAGGGTGCCCACGGTGTTCGCGTCGAGCCAGGCGACGTCCAGCGGCGTTCCGCCCGAGCCCGTGAGCTCGAGGGTCACCGCGCTGAGTTCGACCGGCCGTCCCGCCTCGTCACGCCGGACCGAGGCCGCGACGACGCGGGTGCGCCCACCATCGGCGAGCAGGGCGACCGCGCGGGTACCGTCCCGCGAGAACTGCAGCGAGACGATCTCATCCGCACGCCACGGCACGCCGATCTGCCCTTCCGTGCCGTCGTCGGCGAACCAGGCGAGCTGGTCGGGTGCGCTGCGCGGGACCGACCACGTGATCCCGTCGACGTCGAGCGCGGGGGTGATCAGGTCCTCGCGGGGATCGAGCTGCACCGCATCGGCGCCGTCGGCGACGAGGTACACCCCGTCCGCGGCGCCGACCGCGACGGCCGATCCCCCGGCACCGACCGCGGCCCCCGTGGGGTCGAGCGCGACGACCGCGTCCGACACGCCGTCGATCGGCGCGACGGCGCTGCCAGTGGAGGAGAGGTACCCGAAGGACTCCCCGTCGTAGACGACGGGACGGGAGTCCACGCGCTGCGTGCGTTCCGGCGGGGTCTGCAGGTCGGGCGGGTCCAGCGGCACGCCGTTCAGGGAGAGCCGCACGTCGCGGACGTTGCGCACCCCCGCGAGGCTCTCCGAGAGCTGGTACTGCATCAGCTGGATGGTGCGGAGGTTGTCGAACGCGGCCCCCTGCAGCGAGACCTCCGCGACGCCGTTCGAGACGGGGACGGTGGCCGGGTCGAGCGCGAGGTCCTCCGGGAACGCCGAGACGACCGCGGGTTCGAGCCACTCGGCGGGCCCGGCCAGCAGGGCGCGGACGATGCTCGTCTGCGCCGAGCTCCGGCCGGCGAACCAGCGCACGTCGGGGACCGCGAACCGCAGCTGGGGGTCGAAGAAGGTGAGCGTGTAGGCGCGGTACGCCAGCCCGAAGCTCGTCTCGTCGATGAGCACGCCCGGCGGCGCGGCCGAGATGCGCCACTCCTCGTCGACGAGCTCGAAGCGGTACTCGAGCTGCACGGGCTCGGTCGACCCGGTCTCGAGGTACTGCCCGTTGCCCGCGAGGCTCGCCTGCGGAACGGCCCGCATGCGAATGAGGTCGTCGCCGAGCTGCGTGAACGACCGGTCCGCGAGCACGTCGATGGTCACGGCCTCGTCCGACTGCCATTCGTCGGAGAACGCCGGGGTGAGGAACTGGCGGGCGATCTCGTAGCTGCCCGTCGGACTCGCGGCGGCGTCGATGAAGCCCTCGAGGATCTGCTGCTGGGTCGCGCCCTCGCGCGGCCCGCGCGGCAGGATGTCGACGTCGACGCGCTGCTCAGCGGTCTCGGTGAGTCCCTGGTTGACCGGGCCCTCGGTCGGGATCGACGCGCAGCCCGCGAGCGCGACGAGCAGCGTCGAAGCGAGCGCGGCCAGGCCGGTGCGGACCGCGCGGACGCGAGCGTGCCTAGGCATCCCGGACCTCCTCCGCCGCCGGCTCCGGCGCAGGCGCGACCTCGTGGCCGCCCCAGGTCGGCGCGCCGATCGGTCCGGTGGCGTCGGGGTCCGACGGCTCCAGCGGCAGGGGCGGGATCGCGGGCGGGCGGCCCCGCTCGCGCGGCAGCACCAGGCGGAACACCGTGCCGCGTCCCTCGCGCGACCAGACGTCGAGGGTCCCGCCGTGCGCGACGGCGTCCTCGAGCGAGATCGCGAGCCCGAGGCCCGTGCCGCCGATCGAGCGCTTCCGACTCGGGTCGGCTCGCCAGAACCGGTCGAACACGCGCGCCACCGCCTGTTCGCTCATGCCGAAGCCGTAGTCGCGGACCGAGAGGGCGACCGCGGCCTCGTTCGAGTCGACCGCGACGACGATCGGCCGGCCCTCGCCGTGCTCGATCGCGTTCCCGATGAGGTTCCGCACGATGCGCCGGATGCGACGCGGGTCGACGTCGGCGTCGAGGTGGCCGCCAGGGGCGAGCAGCCTGAGCTCGCTCCCGTGCTCGTCGGCGAGCGCGTGCATGGACTCGATCGACTCCGCCGCCAGGTTGACGAGGTTCGTGGGCTCGGACTCCAGTTCGACCGAACCGGCGTCGTAGCGGCTGATCTCGAGCAGGTCCGCCAGCAGCGTCTCGAAGCGCTCGGTCTGCGTCTTCAGCAGCTCGGCCGTCCGCGCGGTCGCCGGCGGGAAGTCGTCGCGCTGCCCGTAGAGCACGTCGCCGGCGAGTCGGATGGTGGTCAGCGGCGTCCGCAGCTCGTGCGAGACGTCGCTCACGAATCGCTGCTGCATCACCGACAGCTCGGCGAGTTCGCGGATGCGCGCCTGCAGGGTGTCGGCCATGCCGTTGAACGACTCGGCGAGCGCGGCGAGCTCGTCCTCGCCCTTGACCGGCAGGCGGACGCCGAGGTCGCCGGCCTCCAGCCGACGGCTCGTGGCCGCGACGGCCTGGATGGGCTCGATCACCCAGCGCACCACGACGAGCGTGATCGCACTCAGGAGCGCGATGAGCGCGACCGCGCCGATCGCACCCGTGAGCTGCATGAACGCGAGCGTCTGCGTCGCGTCGGCGAGGTCGTAGCCGATGTACAGCTCGTAGCGGCCGGCCTCCTGGATCACGAGGTCGGTGCCCACGACGATCCCGGGCGCCGGCTCGCCGTCCGGACCTGCGAGCTCGATGGACTGCCAGAACTGGGCGTCGGGGTTCTCCTGCACGCGCTCGCGGAGCTCGGGCGAGATCTTCCCGCCGCCGAGGTCGGGGCTCAGCACGTCGGGCGGCGCGAACGAGGACGGCGCGGTGCCGGGCTCGCGGAACAGCGCGATGTCGGCACTGCCGGACACGCCGATCACGGTCTCGAGCGCGGAGCTCGTGACGGCCTGCACCGTGGCACGATCCGCCGCGTCCGAGGCATCGAGGACGTCCTGCGCCGCCGAGCGCGCCGTCGCCGTGGACGCGAGCATCTGGTCGACCTGGTTCTGGAACAGGTTCGAGGCGACCGTGAAGGAGATCGTGACCCCGATCACGAGGATCGCCAACCCGGACAGCACGAGCGTGATCAGGACGGTGCGGAACTGGAGGGACCGCTGCCAGACGACGCTGAGCCGCTGCGCCCGCCCGCGGGCCCACGCGGCGGCGCGTTCCGCCGGGTTGACCGCGGTGGACACGGGGGCCTCAGGTCGTGGCGCCGGCGCGGTAGCCCACGCCGCGGACGGTCGTCACGATCCGCGGGTTGTCGGGGTCGTGCTCGATCTTGGCGCGCAGGCGCTGGACGTGGACGTTCACGAGGCGGGTGTCGGCCTTGTAGTGGTAGCCCCAGACCTGCTCGAGGAGCATCTCGCGCGTGAACACCTGCTGGGGCTTCGACGCGAGGGTCAGGAGGAGGTCGAACTCGAGCGGCGTGAGGTTGATGCGGTCGTCGCCGCGGCGCACCTCGTGACCGGCGGCGTCGATCTCCAGGTCGCCGACCGCGATCGTCTCGACCGCGGCGTCGGGAGCGGGGCGGAGCCGCGTGCGGATCCGCGCGACGAGCTCCTTCGGGTTGAACGGCTTGACCATGTAGTCGTCGGCGCCGGACTCGAGGCCCTTGACGACGTCGGCGGTGTCGCTCTTCGCCGTGAGCATGATGATCGGCGTCCCGCTCTCGGCGCGGATGCGCCCGCACACCTCGATGCCGTCGATGCCCGGCAGCATCAGGTCGAGCAGCACGAGGTCGGGCCGCGACTCGCGGAAGGCGCCCAGGGCGCCCTCGCCGTCGGCGCAGAAGATCGGGTCGAACCCCTCGGTGCGCAGCACGATGCCGATCATCTCGGCGAGGGCGGTGTCGTCGTCGACGACGAGTACGCGAGGCGTCATGCGTTCGTTCTCCGTGGGTGCCGGCGCGCGGCCGGGCGGCGGGTCCTGTGGCACCCAGCGTAGCCGTTGCGCACCCGCGGACCGCCCGCGCGGGGCTGTGGCAGCATTGGGGGCATCCTCGGAAGGAGCCCGACGAACGTGTCCGACCAGCAGTGGCATCCCCCCGCTCCTCCCGCACGCGCCGACGATGCGACGCCGACCGCGCCGACCGCTCCGCCGACGTACGGCCCCGTTCCCCCGCCGCTTCCCCCCGCTCCAGCCGCCACGGCCGGCTACGGGTGGACCCCTCCGCCGAAGCCCGGGCTCCTGCCGCTGCGCCCGATGGGCTTCGGCACGCTGCTCTGGGCGCCCTTCCGGACGCTGCGCCGCAACCCGGCCCCGGTCTTCGGTACGGGGCTCGTGGTCCAGCTGGTCAGCGCCGTCGCCACGGCCGCGGTGTTCGTCCCGTGGTTCGTCACCGCCGTCTCACGGGTGGAGTCCGCCTCGGCCCAGGATGCCGACGCCGTCCTCGCCGGGAGCTTCGCCTGGCTGCTCCTGCTCTCGCTGGTGCCGGTCGCGATCACGGTGGTCGCCGGGGCGTTCCTGCAGGGCGTGATGATCATCGAGGTCGCGACGGGCACGCTCGGCGAGCGCCTGCGGTTCGGCGCGCTGTGGCGGCGGGCGGGTGCGCGCATCCGCCCGCTGATCGGCTGGACCCTGATCGTGGGGGCCGCGACGCTGCTCGCGTTCGGCGTGCTCGCGGGCATCTTCATCGCGACCGCGCTGATCGCCCCCGACCCGCTGGCGCTCATCGGCAGCTTCCTCGTGATGCTCCTGCTCGGGCTCGGGTTCGTCGCCCTCGGCGCCTGGCTCGGGACGAAGCTCGCGCTCGTGCCGAGCGCGATCGTGCTCGAACGGGCCGGCATCGGCCGCGCGGTCCGCCGCTCGTGGCGGCTCACCACCGGCTACTTCTGGCGGACCTTCGGGCTCATCCTCCTCGTCGGCCTCATCGTGTCGACGGTCTCGCAGGGCGTCGTCCAGGTGCCGACCTTCGCCGGCGCGATCCTCGCCGCGATCCTCGATCCCGCGCAGGGCGCCACGTACACGGCGGTGATCGTCGCGACGACCGTGATCGGGGCGGTCCTCTCCGTCCTGATCGGCGCGATCGCGGCGGTCGTCCAGGCCGCGCTCGTGGCGGTCATCTACCTCGACCTCCGGATGCGCTCGGAGGGCCTCGACCTCGAGCTGCAACGCCACGTCGAGGAGCGCGACGCCGGCCGTCCCGTGGGCGACCCGTTCGCGCCGCCGCCCGACGCCCCCGCGGCCACCACGGGCCCGGCGCCGGCCGCGGGCACGGCTCCGACGTGGCCCTGACCTCCGCGATCACGGCCGAGCCGCCCCTCGTTCCGGACGCGGACGAGGCGCGGGACTGGGTGGTGGGCGAGCTCGCGAAGCCCGAGTACCGCGCCGCCGAGCCGACCGCGTTCGACCTGGTCGCCCAGGCCGTCAGGGACTGGATCGCCGACCTGTTCGACTCCGCGACGGGCCTGCCGACGCCCGCGCTCGCGCTGCTCGCCGTGATCGTCGTCGCAGCGCTCGTCATCATCGCGCTGGTCGTGTTCGGCCTTCCCCGATTCCGGCGCCGCGCCGGTGACATGGTCCCGCTCTTCGACGACGCCGACCTCCGCGACGCCGCCACGCTCCGCGCCGCCGCCGACCGTGCCGCGGCCGCGGCCGACTGGACCCTCGCGATCGAGGAGCGGTTCCGTGCACTCGCGCGCGGCCTCGTCGAGCGCGAGCTCGTGAGCGTGCACCCCGGGACCACGGCGCACGGGGTGGCCAGCGCCGCCGCCGAGCGCTTCCCGGCGCAGGGCACGGCGCTCGCACGCGCCGCGGACGGCTTCGACGAGGTGCGCTACCTGGGCCGCCCGGGCGTCGAGGGGACCTATCGCGCGATCGCCCGGCTCGACGCCGAGCTCGCGGCGAGCCGCCCGCCGACTCCTCTGCCTCCGATCGGGGTGCGGACGTGAGCCGACCGGACGCCGTCGAGGGCGTAGACGCCGCCGAGGTCCTCACACCGGACCTCCGCACCGCGTTCCGTCGACGGCGCACGTGGTTCCTCCTCGCGATCGTGCTCGTCGCGGGCGCCCTCGCGCTCCTGGCCCTGCAGGGCGCCCTCCGGGCCCCGGGCGGGAGCCTCGCCGCCGACGGGGCCGGGCCGGGTGGGGCGCAGGCGCTCGCCCGGGTCCTCGCCGACCGTGGGGTCGAGGTGGAGCCGGTCCGCAGCCTCGATTCCGCCCTCGCCGCCGCCCGGGCGGGCGCGACGGTCTTCGTGCACGACGAGTTCGGCTTCCTGGGTCGCGACGGGGTGCGGCGCCTGGCCCGCGACGCCGAGCTGATCGTCGTCGCCCGCCCCGACTTCGCGACGCTCGAGGAGCTCGCGCCGGGCGTTCGACTCGCCGGCGAGCTCGGCGCTGCGCCGGACGCGGCATCCTGCGACCTGCCGGCGGCCGTGCGCGCCGTCGCGCTCTCCGACGGCCAGCGCGCGCTCCGCATCGACGACGCCGGCCCGGACACGGGGTTCCGCGGGTGCTTCCCGGGCGAGGACGACGGGTTCGCGCTGGTCGCCGGCACCTCGCCGGACGGCCGTGACGTCGTGCTGGTCGGGGCGACGACCCCGTTCTCGAACGAGCGCATCGACGAAGCGGGCAACGCCGCGCTCGCGATCGGCCTGCTCGGCGGCCGCGACCGCGTCGCGTGGTACCTGCCCGGACCGGGCGACGCGGTGGCCGCCGACGCTCCGACGCTGCCAGAGTTGATCCCGGCGTGGACCTCCCCCGTGCTCGTGCTCCTCGCCGTCGTGACGATCGCGGCCGGCGTCTGGCGCGGCCGCCGGTTCGGCCCGCTCGTCGTCGAGGACCTCCCCGTGCACGTGCCCGCCTCCGAGACCGTGGAGGGCCGGGCGCGACTGTACGCCCGGAGCGGCGCCCGGCTCCACGCGGTCGACCAGCTCCGGATGGGCACGATCGGGCGCCTCGTCGTCGCACTGCGACTGCCCCGGTCGGCGGACGTGGGCGTCGTCGCCGCCGCCGCGGCGCGGGAATCCGGCATGCCCGCGACCTCCGTCCGCGCGCTGCTCGTCGACGAGGATCCCACCGTCGACGCCGATCTCGTCCGGCTCGCGCGGGAGCTCGCCGAGCTCGAGCGCGCCGTTCGCGATGCGATCCGCCCCGACCCCGGCCACGCCCGGACCGACCCGACAGGAAGGCGACCATGACCGACCCGACCCCCGACGATGCGCAGCTGCGCGCCGGCCTCGACCACGTGCGCACCGAGGTGGGCAAGGCGGTCGTCGGCCAGGACGGCGCCGTGACCGGCCTCATCATCGCGCTGCTCGCCGACGGGCACGTCCTGCTCGAGGGCGTGCCCGGCGTCGCCAAGACCCTCCTCGTGCGCACGCTCAGCCGCACCCTGCGGCTCGAGACGCGGCGCGTGCAGTTCACGCCCGACCTGATGCCGGGCGACGTCACCGGGTCGCTCGCGTACGACCCGCGGACGGGCGAGTTCGCCTTCCGCGAGGGACCCGTCTTCACGAACCTGCTGCTCGCCGACGAGATCAACCGCACGCCGCCGAAGACGCAGTCCGCCCTCCTCGAGGCCATGGAGGAGCGACAGGTCTCCGCCGACGGCGTCACACGGCCGCTGCCCGCACCGTTCCTCGTCGCCGCGACCCAGAATCCGATCGAGTACGAGGGCACCTACGCCCTGCCCGAAGCCCAGCTCGATCGCTTCCTCCTGAAGCTCGTGCTCGAAGTGCCCGAGCGCGAGGCCGAGGTGGCGATGCTGCGCCGCCACGCGGACGGGTTCGACCCGCACGACCTCGCCGCCGCGGGCGTCGAGCCCGTGCTCGGCGCGGATGAGCTCGCGGCGGCCAGGGCGGCCTGCCGCCGGGTCGGCGTCGCCGACGACGTCCTCGCCTACGTCGTCGACCTGGCGCGCGCGACCCGTCGCAGTCCGTCGATGCGGCTCGGCGTGAGCCCGCGCGCCGTGACCGGCCTGCTCGCGGCCGCGAAGGCGTGGGCGTGGCTGACCGGCGTCGAACGGGTGACGCCCGACCACGTCCAGGCCATGCTGCTCCCGGCCTGGCGGCACCGGGTGCAGCTGCGGCCCGAGGCGGAGCTCGAGGGCGTGTCGGTCGACCAGGTGCTGCGCGCGATCGTGCAGCAGGTGCAGGTGCCGCTCTGAGATGGCGCTCACCGGACGGTTCAGTCTGCTCGTCGCCCTCGGCGTCGTCCCCGTGGTCCTGCTCGGGCGCGAGGCGCGGACGGCGTGGGCGGTGCTCGCCCTCTGGCTGATCGCATCCGTGCTCGCCGGGTGCGCAGACCTCCTGCTCGCGGCCTCGCCGCGCCGCGTCGCGATCGGGCGCGAGCTCCCCGCGCGGCTGCGACTCGGGGAGCGCGCGACATCCGAACTCGTGATCCGCAACCTCGGGCCGCGGGTGCTGCGAGCCGAGGTCCGGGACGGCTGGCCCCCGTCGGCCGGCGTCGCCGGTCGCAACCGGATGCGGGTCGTCGTCCCCGCCGGCGAGGGCCGCCGGGTGCGCCAGCGGCTCACCCCGACGCGACGCGGCGATCGCGTCACGTCGTCCGTCACCATCCGCTCCCGGGGGCCGCTCGGCCTGTGGGCCCGCCAGGCGACGCTCGCCGCGCCCGGTCGGCTGCGCGTGCTGCCGCCCTTCGCCTCTCGGGTGCACCTGCCGTCGCGTCTCACCCGCCTGCGCGAGCTCGAGGGTCGCACGCCGGTGCTCGTTCGCGGCCAGGGCACCGAGTTCGACTCGCTCCGCGAGTACGTGCGCGGCGACGACGCCAGGTCGATCGACTGGCGAGCCACGGCCCGGCGGGCCGACCCGGAGTCGCCCGGCACGGCCAAGCTGATGGTGCGCACGTGGCGGCCCGAGCGCGACCGCCGCATCGTCATCGTCGTCGACACCTCCCGCGCCGCCGCGGCGCGCATCGCCGACGAGCCGCGGCTCGACACGGCGTACGAGGCGTCGTTGCTGCTCGCCGCGATCGCGGGCCACGCGGGCGACCGCGTGGACCTGGTCCTCTGGGACCGCCGCCTGCGCGGGCGCGTGCACGGTGCGGGCGGAGCGGACCTGCTCGCGCGGATGGTGGATGCGATGGCCGACGTCGACGCGGAGCTCATCGAGGCGGACTGGGCCGGCGTGCCCGCGCAGGTCCGCGCCGTCACGAGCCGGCGCGCGCTCGTCGTCCTGCTCACCGCGGTCGACTCGCCCGGCGGCGCTCGCGGGCTGCTCTCCGTGCTGCCGCAACTGACCTCGAACCACCGGGTCGTGGTGGCGTCCGTCGTGGACCCCGCGCTCGAGGACGCCGTGCACCGACGGGACGAGCGGTCCACGGTGTACGCCGCCGCCGCCGCGGAGCGCGCCAGGCTGGACGCCGACCGCGTCGACGCCGCGATCCGGCGACTCGGCGCGTCGACGGTGTCGGCGGGGCCGGCGGCGCTCCCGCCCGCCCTCGCCGACCACTACCTGGCGCTGAAGGCCGCCGGCCGGCTCTGACGCGCGACGCGACACGAGGTTTCGCGACGGAACCTCAGCGAGTCGCCCCGTGCCCGCGCCCCCCGATAGGGTTCGGTCGGTGCGCCGGGGGGTTCGCGCGCCGGTCCTCCACGCCACCGAAAGGAACGCTCATGTCCGACGCGCCCGCGTCCGCCACGCCCACCATCGTCCAGAGGCTCGCCGCCGAGGCCCTCGGCACCTTCGTGCTCGTGTTCGGCCTCATCGGCACCGGCCTGTACGCGGCCGCATTCGCGGGCGGGGAGGGCGGCATGAACGTCGGGCTCCTCGGCGTCGCGATCGCACTCGGGATGTCGGTGATCGCCGCGGCCTTCACGTTCGGTCCCGTCTCGGGCGGCCACTTCAACCCGGCGGTGAGCATCGGCCTCGCGGTCGCCGGACGCTTCGCCTGGAAGGACGTCGCGGGCTACGCGATCGCCCAGGCCGTCGGCGGCCTCGTGGCCGCGTCCGCGCTCGCCGCGATCCTCGTGAACGGCCCCGCGGCCGAGGTCGCGACCGCCTTCCGCGGCGTCTCCACCGGCTTCGACGCCCTCTCCCCCGCCGGCTTCGGCCTCGGGGCGTTCCTGGTCGCCGAGGTGCTCGCGACCGCCGTCCTCGTGCTTGTGATCCTCGGCGCGACCTCCGCCCGCGGCGCAGGCGCCCTCGCGCCGATCGCGATCGGCTTCACCCTCACCGCGATGGCGCTGGCGTTCATCCCGGTGAGCAACGCCTCGTTCAACCCCGCCCGCTCGCTCGCGACCGCGGTCTTCGCCGGCGGCGAGGCGCTGACGCAGCTCTGGGCCTCCTTCGCTGCGCCCATCGCCGGCGCGGCCATCGCCGGCCTGCTGTTCCGCGTGCTGTTCGAGCGACCGGCGACGCTCTCCCGCGCGGCCGACGCCGAGGCGGTCCTGGCGGCCTGAACGGGCGACCCCGGAGATCACCGGGCGACGGCGGATGCCCCGACGCGGGCATCCGCCGTCGTCGTCTCGGGCCGGCCCGCACCCGGTCGGCGGACGCGATCAGCCCGCGGTCGCCCGTCGCGCGCCGGCCTCGAACTCCGGCAGGTCCCCGGTCTCCCCGGCGAGCGCCGCGCGACGTCCGAGGACGAGCATCGTGAACAGGAGCAGGCCGAGGGCGCACGCGCCGATGCCGATCTTCACCGGCCACGGCCACGGCGCCGGCGTGACGAAGCCCTCGATGAGGCCCGCGAGGAAGAGGAAGAACACCAGGCCCAGCGCGACGGTGAAGAGCGCCCTCGCGTCGGCCGCGACCGCCTCGCCGCGCGTCCGTGCCCCGGGCGCCACCCACGCCCAGAAGATGCGCAGGCCGGCCGCGGCCGCGACGAAGACGCAGGTCAGCTCGAGCAACCCGTGGGGGGCGATGTAGAGGAAGAACGTGTCGGCCTCGTCGTAGGCGATCATGATCGAGGCCACGATCCCGAGGCTCTGCGCGTTCTGGAGGAGCACCCAGGGAACCCAGATGCCCGTGATGCCGAACGCGACGCACTGCGCCGCGATCCACGCGTTGTTCGTCCACACCGCCCCCGCGAAGGATGCGGCGGGGTTCTCCGAGTAGTACTCGACGAAGCCGCGCTCGGCGAGCTCGGCCAGCTCCTCCTCGCTGCCCAGGTTCGCGAGGACGCGAGGGTCGGCGAGCACCCACACGGCGTAGAGGGCGGCGACGACGAAGGTGGCCGCCGCCACGGCGAGCGTCAGCCAGCGGATCCGGTACAGTGCGGCGGGCAGGGCGACGAGGGCGAAGTGCGAGAACTGCCGCAGCGGGTCGTCGGCGACGCCGGTGAACCGGTGCCGGGCCCGGGCGAGCGTCAGCGAGAGCCGTTCGCCGAGGGCCGTCGAGCCGGCCGTGGTCTGCACCAGCGAGAGATCGGCCGACGCGGCGCGGTACCGTTCGATCAGCTCGTCGGCCTCGTCGCCGGTCGGGCGCGAGCGCCGCGCGAGCGCGTCGAGCCGCTGCCAGTCGTCGTGGCGGGCGGTGGCGAGGGCGTCGAGGTCCATCTGCTTGAATACTAGCCATGCCCGTCCCCGCCTCAGATCGGGTCCTGCAGCGGCCCGGTCACGTGCTCGACGACGAGGGCGTGCTCACCGGCGAAGCGGTTGCGCTCGACCTCCGGCCGGCGAGCGCAGTGATGCGCGCGGGCGGCGCCGCGATCGACGTCCTGGCGACCGTGGTCGTGGCCGTCCTGGTGCTGCTCGCGGTGTCGCGCCTCGACCTCGACGACGCCGCGCTGCGCGCGGTCGGGATCTCGCTGGCGGTCCTGCTGCTGGTCGTCGCCCCCACCGCGGTCGAGACCGCGTCGCGCGGACGCTCGCTCGGCAAGCTGGCGATGGGCGTCCGCGTGGTCCGGGACGACGGCGGAGCGACGGGCTTCCGGCACTCGTTCATCCGCGCGATGGTCGGCGTCCTGGAGATCTGGCTCACGTTCGGCGGCCTCGCGATGCTCGTGGGCTTCCTGAACCCCGACTCCAAGCGCCTCGGCGACCTGCTGGCCGGCACGCACGGCCAGGTGGAGCGGGTGCGCGCCTACGTGCCGCTCGCGTCGGGGGTGCCCGCCCCGCTCGCGGGCTGGGCGGCGACAGCCGATGTCGGCCGACTGCCCGACCCGCTCGCCCGACGCATCGCCTCGTTCCTGCGCAGCGCGCCCCAGCTGGCCCCGGCCAGCCGCGCACGGGTCGCCGCCTCGCTGGCGCAGGAGGCGGCGGCGTTCGCGGCTCCGGTTCCGCAGGCCGACCCCGAGCTCTTCCTCGCCGCCCTTGCCGCGTTGCGCCGCGAGCGCGACCTCACCGCGCTGGCGCTCGTCGACGCCCGGGTCCGGCAGCTGGGCCCGATCCTCGAGGCCCGGCCCACCGGCTTCCCCGAGCGCTGACCCGACGCGACGGGCTCAGTACCGGTAGTGGTCGACCTTGTAGGGCCCGTCGACCGGGACGCCGATGTACGCTGCCTGCTCGGGGGTGAGCTCCGTGAGCTCCACGCCGAGCGCGTCGAGGTGCAGGCGCGCCACCTTCTCGTCGAGGCGCTTGGGCAGGACGTACACGCCGACCGGGTACGCCTCGGGGCGGGTCCAGAGCTCGATCTGCGCGAGCACCTGGTTGGCGAACGAGTTCGACATGACGAACGAGGGGTGCCCCGTCGCATTGCCGAGGTTCATGAGCCGCCCCTCGGACAGCACGAGGATGCTGCGTCCGTTCGGCAACCGCCACTCGTGCACCTGCGGCTTGATCTCGACCCGCTCGGCGCCCTCGAGCGACTCGAGCGCGGCCATGTCGATCTCGTTGTCGAAGTGCCCGACGTTCGCGACGATCGCCTGGTGCTTCAGACCCAGCAGGTGGTCGAGTCGCACGACGTCCTTGTTTCCGGTCCCGGTCACGAGGATGTCGACCTGGTCGACCACGGACTCGAGCCGGGCGACCTGGTATCCGTCCATCGCGGCCTGCAGCGCGTTGATCGGGTCGATCTCCGAGACGATCACGCGGGCGCCCTGGCCGCGCAGGGCCTCCGCGGCCCCCTTGCCGACGTCGCCGTAGCCCGCGACGAAGGCGACCTTGCCCCCGATGAGCACGTCGGTCGCGCGGTTCAGTCCGTCGGGCAGCGAGTGGCGGATGCCGTACTTGTTGTCGAACTTCGACTTCGTCACTGAGTCGTTCACGTTGATCGCCGGGAACCGCAGTTCCCCGGCGGCGTGCAGCTCGTAGAGCCGATGCACGCCGGTCGTGGTCTCCTCCGTCACGCCGCGGAGCTCGTCGGCGATCCTCGTCCAGCGGTCCGGACCGGCCTCGAGCGAGCGGCGCAGCGTGTCGAGCACGACCCGGTACTCGGCCGAAGCGCCGTCCGTCGCCGCCGGCACCGACCCCGCCGCCTCGAACTCGCGGCCGCGGTGCACCAGCAGGGTGGCGTCGCCCCCGTCGTCGAGGATCATGTTCGGTCCGATCCAGTCGGCACCTGCCGCCTCGGCCTCGGCGGACCAGTCGAAGATCCGGTCGGTGCACCACCAGTACTCCTCGAGCGTCTCGCCCTTCCAGGCGAAGACGGGCACGCCTCGCGGCTCGTCGACCGTGCCGTCCGGACCGACGACCACGGCGGCCGCGGCCTCGTCCTGCGTGGAGAAGATGTTGCAGCTCGCCCAGCGCACCTCGGCGCCGAGCGCGACGAGCGTCTCGATGAGCACCGCGGTCTGCACGGTCATGTGGAGGCTGCCGGCGATGCGTGCGCCCGCGAGCGGCTTGGACGAGCCGTACTCGGCCCGCAGCGCCATGAGACCCGGCATCTCGTTCTCCGCCAGGCGGAGCTGGTGCCTGCCCGACTCGGCGAGCGAGAGGTCGGCGACCTTGAAGGGCAGTGCGGATGTCGCGGAGGGCGTGGCGAGCGTCATGGGCCCCATTCTCGCAGCCGCGCGGCGCCGCGGCATCCGCTGCGCCGCGACGCGCCCGCTCAGGCGCGGATCAGTGCGAGCACCTCGTCGCGGATGGTCGCCATCGTCGCGGCGTCCTCGGCCTCGACGTTCAACCGCAGCAGCGGCTCGGTGTTCGACGGACGAACGTTGAACCACCAGAACGGCTCGTCCTCGGCGGTCACCCCAGTGGCCGTGAGCCCGTCGAGCTCGTCGAACTCCACGCGACCCCGGAACGCCTCGACGATCCGCGTGTACGCGGCGGGGACGTCGGACACGGTCGAGTTGATCTCGCCGGAGAGCGCGTACGGCGTGAACCGGGCGGCGAGCGTGGAGAGCGGCTCGGGCTGCGAGCCGAACTCGGCGAGCAGGTGCATCGCGGCGAGCATGCCGTTGTCGGCGCCCCAGAAGTCGCGGAAGTAGTAGTGCGCGGAGTGCTCGCCACCGAAGACCGCGCCCGTCTCGTGCATCCGGTCCTTGATCAGCGAGTGGCCCACGCGGGTGCGCTCCGCGACGGCTCCGACCGCCGTCACGGTCTCCGCGACGAACCGCGAGGTGATGAGGTTGTGGATCACCGTCGGCTGGGCCTCGCCCGCGACGCGGACGCGCGCGATCTCGCGGAGGGCGACGATCGCGGCGACCGCCGAGGGATCGACGGCCTCGCCGCGCTCGTCGACGACGAAGCACCGGTCGGCGTCGCCGTCGAACGCGAGCCCGAGATCGGCGCCGTGCTCGAGGACGGCCTGCTGCAGGTCGACCAGGTTCGCCGGGTCGAGGGGGTTCGCCTCGTGGTTCGGGAAGGTGCCGTCGAGCTCGAAGTAGAGCGGCACGATCTCCAGCGGGAGGCGCGTCAGCCCGGCCGCGTCGCCGAGCACGGCCGGGACGGTCAGCCCGCCCATGCCGTTGCCCGCGTCGACGACGACCTTCAGGGGCCGGATGCCGCCGAGGTCGACCAGTGAGCGGAGGTGCGTCGCGTAGTCGGTGAGGACGTCCACCCGCTCGATGCGACCCGGGGCATCGGACGTCGGAAGTCCGGCGTCGAGGTAGGCCGCGGCGCGGTCCCGGATCGCGGCCAGGCCCGTGTCGAGCGAGATGCCCTGCGCCCCGGCGCGCGAGAACTTGATGCCGTTGTACACGGCCGGATTGTGGCTCGCCGTGAACATCGCGGCCGGCGCCGACATCGAGCCGGAGGCGAAGTAGCTCTCGTCGGTCGAGCACAGCCCGATCGCGACGACATCGGCGCCGCGGGCGGTCGCGCCGCGCGCGAACGCCTCGGCGAATCCCGGCGAGGAGTCCCGCATGTCGTGGCCGACGACGACCCGCCCGCCGGCGGCGCCGACCTCGTCGACGAAGGCCGCGCCCATGGCCTCGACCACGTCTCCGGTCAGGACGTCGCCGACGATGCCGCGGACGTCGTAGGCCTTGACGATCGTTTCGAGGCGCGAACGAGCGCCCGTCTGAGCGGGGGGATTCATGCGGTGAACCCTACCTCACCGACGGTCGCGTGCCGGATGACCTGCCACCCCCTCGGCGCGGAGGTGCGACCGGCGTGCACGGCGCAGAGGTCGTACGAGTGGGGCTCGCGCACGAGGGAGAGCGGACCGAGGACGGCGAGCGAATCGGCGTAGTCGTACGTCAGCGTCGCGACCGCCTCTGCGGTGCATGCGGTGCGCGAACAACGTCTCATGGCGCCACCAGCGTAGCGATGCGAGGGGCCGGTACGATGGACGCCATGCCACGTTCCCGTCGTGTCGCCGCGACGGCGCCATCGTCCCGGCGACTCTCCCGCGATCGGCACGGTCGTGGCATGCGCTCGGCCGTCACGGGCCCGCACCTTCCTCCGCTGCGCACCAGGATCGACGAGTTCGACCTCACCGTGGCGTCGACCGCGGCGTACCTGCGCGGCCTCTGGCCCGAGCTCGGTGGCGTGTCGTTCCAGGTGGCGGACGCTCCGTCCGAGGCCATCCACGACGACCACATCGACCGATGGAAGGTCCACCACGACGAGCGGCGGATCATCTTCTTCCGGCTCCCGATCGTGCGCTTCCTGCGGACGCAGGAGGGCGAGGACAAGGACGAGAAGCTGCTCGTGGAGAGCTGCGTGTTCCGAGCCGTCGGCGACTTCCTCGGCCGCGACCCGTGGGAGCTCGCCCCCGGCAGGTACCGGCACTTCTGACCGGCCGGTCCCTCGTCGCGACCGGGTCCGATCGCCTCGACGCGGCCCGGTCCGACCGCCCTCACTGCGGGAACACCCGCACGGGCGCGTCGAGCGCACCCGGCGGAGCGACCGACGCCCATGCCAGCGCGCCCTGGCCGCGGTAGGTCAGCGCGGCGTGCAGGCCCTCGACGCCCTCGAGGACCAGGCGACCGCCCGGCGCGGCCTGCACCGACGCGCCGCCCTCGGCGGGCACCTCCACGATGCGCTCCCCCGACTCGGTCGACACGGTCGCCGCGATCGTCGCGTCCGTGGGGTTGGCCAGCCAGAGGACGCTGCCCGGGCCCGATGGCACCGCCACGACCGCGCGGTCCAGGAGCGCCCCGGTCGACCCCGCCCAGGCGAGGTCGGCCACGATGGGATCGTCGCCCTCGCCGAGCACGGTGGAACGCGCGGCCGCGATCACCGGCGCTCCCGCCTGGATGAGGATCGAGTAGGTGCCCGGGGCGAGCGAACCGAGCGGCAGGTCGATGGCCCGGCCCGCGGTGAGCCCGACCTCGAGACTGGCCACGGCCCGTCCCTGCTCGTCCCGCACCTCGACCACGGCAGCCGTCTCCTCGCCGCCCGGCGCGTACAGCCGCAGGGCGGGGTGGTCGTCCCCGGCCGCCTCGTCGTCGCCCGGATCGACCCCGCGCCGGTCGACGACGCTGAAGCCCGGCACGACCTGGCGTTCGGCGGGAGCCGCGACCGGGGTCGAGAGCTCGACGCCCGCCGGCTCGAGACCGAGCACGACCGAGTGCTGCAGCGCCGCCGCGACCGGGGCGCCGGTGCTCGTCACGTGCACGACCGGGGTGCGGAGGTTCGGGGCGAGCCCGGCGAGCGAGACGATCCGCTGGGTGCCGGGGGCCACGACGATCCCGAGGCCGGCGGGCGCCTCGACGGAACCGGTGGAGCCGACGACCCGGACGTCGACGGTCGACGTGACGTCGCCCGGGTTCGACAGGAGCACGAGGCCGGCGCGTCCGACGTCGGTGGCCCCGGCGACGAGCCAGGAGTCGGACGACGGCTCGGCGCACGCGGCCACGGCCAGGCCGCGCAGCGAGTCGGCGTCCACCGACTGCGACTGCGTGCCCGCGAGCATGCCGGCCTGGACCGCGCCGGGCTGCGCGGAGATGGCGGTCGGCGCGCCCTCCTGCCCGCCGCCGGTGTCGTCGGGCACCTCGAGCGGTCGCTGCTCGACCGCCGCGTCGGCGGGGTCGGCGGCGATGGCCAGCGTCGAGGGGCCCGCCGATCGCACGTCGGTCGCCTGCGTCGCGTCGTCCGCGAGCGTCAGCAGCGGGCCCGGGCACACCCGGAGCTGGCGGCTCTCGGCGGGCTGGACGACGGTCGACGGCGGCTCGGCCTCGACCCGGGGCAGCGGCAGGACGGAGGCCGCGACGAGCGCGCCTCCCGCGGCGCCGACGACGGCGAGCGCGGCAGCCCCGCGCCCGATCGCCCGGAGTACGCTACGCCTCGCCGGCATGGTCGCCTCCCTCGTCGTCCGGCGCGCCGACGTGCGCGGCACGCCGAGCCCCGTCGGGGTCGATCGATGCCTCGGCGGCGTCGGGCGTCGACTCCCGGTCGGTGGCCGCGTCCTCCCGCGGGTCGCGGTCGTCGGCCGGATCGAGGTCCTCGTCGGAACGGACGCCCGCGGCCGGACCCGCGCCCTCCTGCGGCGCGTCGGCCCGCGGAGCTGCGTCGTCCGGGCCGACGTCGCCCTCGCCCGCATGATCCGATGAGCCGGCTCCGCGACCTCCGCGACGGCGCCGACGGCGCACCGACGCTGGTCGGCGGTCGGGTTCGCGACCGCCGCCGGTTGGGATCGAGAGGAGCACCGCCGCACCGACGACGAGGATCTGGCCCGCGACGATCCACCGAGCGAGCGGACTCGGGGGCGGCACCGCCGGGCCGGGCTCCGCGTCGGCGAATCGCCAGAGCGGCCCGAACTCGGTCTCGCCGACGCTGGCGACCTGCGCGTTGCCGTCGAGTGCCGCACGGGCCCGCTGCTCGACGGCGACCGCACGAGGATCCTCGGTCGCCGGAGCGAGCAGGACGAACGCGAGTCCGAGGTCGTCGACCGCGCCGGTCGCGTCGTAGCCGCTGCGCGAGGCGAGGTTGCCCGCGAGGGTGGCGATCTCCTCGGTCCTGCCGGTGAGCATCCGCTGCGTCGAGGCCAGCGTGGACTGCTCGTCGAGCGTCGCGCCGGGGCCGCGTTCCACCGTGGCACGGAGCC